>CAYNUP010000001.1:0-2156 GCA_964400565.1 uncultured bacterium
CCAGCAAAAATGGAAAATAATAAATCTCCTTGTTCTGTTCTTGTTGGTAATCCTGTTGCTGGACCGGGCCTTTGTCCAAGATGGATAACAATTGGACTTTCAATCATACCAGCCAAACTTAAACTTTCAACCATAAGGGAAAAACCTCCACCAGATGTTGTCACGAGACCTCTTCCACCTGCATACCATGAACCAAGAACCATATTTATTGCTGAAATTTCGTCTTCTGCCTGTTCTACAACTATATTAAATTTTTTTGAGTTTTGGGCAAGAAAAGTAAATAAAGGAGTAGATGGTGTCATTGGATAAGAAGAAATAAAATTACATCCTCCAATAATTGCACCTATACCTACTGATTCTGCGCCATTTAAAAATATTTCATCTCTAATATTTTCGTCACTTTTAATTTCAAATCTGAAATTTGTTTTTTCTTTAATTTCTTTACCTATGGAGTATCCATAATTTAGTGCAATAATATTTTTTTTAATTGTTTCTTCTCCTTTTGTTTTAAACATTTCAGATATTATATTTTCAGATATTTCTTTTCCTTTTTGAAAAAGTCCAAGTAAAACACCAACAGCGATTGAATTAGAATATACTATATCTCCAATTTCTTTAGCGATTTTTAAAAAATCAATTTTGAATGTTTTTCTATCTTCCTTTTCAACATCTCCTAAAATTAATGTATTCTCTTCTATTCTATTTTTAATCCTTCCAATTCCATTTTTATCAAGAGAAAGTAAAATGTCTATATTTTCATAAAAAGCATTGATTTTTCTTTCAGAAATTATTATTGTTGTTGTATTTGCTCCACCTCTAACTCTACTCATATACTCTTTTGTTGAAAAAATATTAAAACAAACCCTTTTAAAAATTTTGCAAATTAAGTTTTCTATTGTTTGAATACCCAAACCTGCAGGACCTGTAATTAAAATTGAAATTTTATTTTTCATAGAAAAATTATACATCAAATTAAAGTTTGATTAAAATTTATCACAAAAAATAATTTCTTTAATTACGAGATTGGACTTAGTTTATCCACCAGTATCCTTGAATGTCAAGATTTGTAAGTCCTAACTCTTTTGCTTTATTAACAACTTTTATATATTCCTCACGAGTTATCCTTCTTGATATTTCTGGATAAAGATATGCTTTGTAAACAGGAGTATATTGAGCCATAATATTTATATATGTATCTTTTGGTAAATTTTTGGCTATCCACTCCATAATTTCTTCTGAACCGCCAACATTATTAGGCATCACAAGATGTCTTATCATTAGTCCTCTATATATAATTCCATCTTTTGCGGGTTTTGCTACTCCTACCTGGCGGTGCATCTCAAGAATTGCTTTTTTAGTAATTTCAGGGTAAGTTCCTGCATTTGATGAATATTTTTCTGACATTTTACTATCCCAATATTTAAAATCAGGTAAATAAATATCAACAATTCCGTTAAGAACTTTTAGTATTTCAATTCCCAACCAGAAGTATTGTATACTATTGGTAATCTCAATCCTTTTCCTGCTGCTATATCAATTGCTTTAAGAATATGTGGAGAGTAGTGAGTTGGAGTTACAAGATTTATGTTATGACAACCCATGTTTTGTAATTGAAGCATCATTTCTGCCAATTCATTTATGTCTCTTTCAGAACCTCTTCCGAGTTGACTTATTGCCCAATTTTGACAAAATACACATCTTAAATTACAGTGGGTAAAAAATATTGTGCCTGAACCACCTCTCCCAACAAGTGGTTTTTCTTCTCCAAAATGTGGATGAAATGCTGAAATGACAAGTTTTGTTCCTATAGCACCACAAAATCCTTTTTTTCCTTTAAGCCGATTAACACCACATTTTCTCGGACAGAGTTCACATTTTTCCATAATTTTCCAAAGTTTTTCTGCTCTTTCTTTTAGTTCTCCTGATTTATGAAGTTTTAAGTATGCTGGTTCAAAATCTGAAGGAACAGCAGCGTTTTTGTAAGTTGTTTTTTTGCTTTTTTCATTATCAGCATAGGTGTAACTGAAAAAAATTTTAAACAAAATAAGAGGTAAAATTATTAGTCCTAATAGAATTAGAAAAATTCTTGGTGTAATTTTTTCTATTTTACACCCCCTGTTGTTTATTACATATAATTATAATAAAACTACACAATT
>CAYNUP010000002.1:0-8209 GCA_964400565.1 uncultured bacterium
CAAGTTCAAGTTCTTCTATTCCTTTTTTAATCTGTTCTGCTGTTTTATTTTCAGATTGTATAATTTTCTGTAAGTTATTTATTTTTTCTTCAATTTCCTTTCTTTCTGCTTCACTTAACTTACTTCCATGTTCTTTTAATGTTTTATTTACTGTATAAATTAATGAATCTGCCTGATTTGAAAGTTCTGCCAATTCTTTTAATTTTTTATCCTGTTCCGCATATTTTTCTGCTTCTTTTACCATTCTTTCAATTTCTTCCTGTGATAATTTTTTGGACCCAGTTATCCTTATTGACTGTTCTTTTCCTGTTCCAAGGTCTTTAGCAGAAACATGTAAAATTCCATTTGCATCTATATCAAAAGTAACTTCAATCTGTGGAATTCCTCTTGGAGCAGGGGGAATACCATCCAGATGGAATCTACCAAGAGAAAGATTATCCTTTGCCATTGGTCTTTCACCTTGAAGGACATGTATCTCAACTGATGTCTGATTATCTGCTGCAGTTGTAAATATCTGACTTTTCTTTACAGGAATTGTTGTATTTCTTTCAATAATTTTTGTAAATATTCCTCCAAGTGTTTCAACTCCAAGAGAAAGAGGTGTAACATCAAGAAGTAATATATCCTTATCTCTCATTTCACCAGAAAGAATTGCTCCCTGAATTGCTGCACCAATAGAAACACATTCCATAGGGTCAACGCCTCTTTCTGGTTGAATTCCAATATACTCCTGAATAAATTTCTGAACTATTGGCATTCTTGTAGGTCCTCCAACAAGAATGACTTTATTTATATCGGACCTGGTAAGTTTTGCATCTTCAATTGCTCTATCAACAGGTCCTTTACATCTTTCTATAATTGGCCAAACAAGTTCTTCAAGTTTTGCCCTTCTTATTTTCATAACAAGATGTTTAGGACCTGTCTGGTCTGCTGTTATAAATGGTAAATTTATTTCTGTTTCAACAACTGAGGATAATTCTATTTTTGCTTTTTCTGCTGCTTCTTTTATTCTCATCATAGCCATTTTATCATTTCTTAAATCTATTCCAGTTTCTTTTTTAAATTCTTCAACAATGTATTCAATTAAAGCATTATCCATATCTGTTCCACCAAGTTGAGTATCTCCACTTGTTGAAAGAACTTTAAAGACACCTCCCATCATTTCCATTATTGTGACATCAAGAGTTCCTGCACCAAAATCAAAAACAAGTATTTTTAATTCTTCTTTCAATTTATCAAGTCCATATGCAAGAGATGCAGCAGTTGGTTCATTTATAAGTCGTACTACTTCAAGTCCTGCAATTGTTCCTGCATCTTTTGTCGCCTGTCTCTGATTATCATTAAAATATGCTGGAACTGTGATAACTGCTTTTCTTATTGGATATCCAAGAAATTGTTCCGCATCTTTTTTGATTTTCTGTAAAATAAAAGCAGATATTTGTTCTGGAGTATATGTCTTTCCATAAATGTTATATTTATAATCAGTTCCCATCTTTCTTTTTACCGCAAAAACTGTTCCTTCTGGATTAACTGCTGCCTGTCTTCTTGCCGGTTCTCCAACAAGAACCTGCCCATCTTTTGTAAAAGCAACATAAGAAGGAAATGCTTTACCTCCTACAATTGTTGTCCCTTCTGCACTTGGAATAATTACAGGTTTGTCTCCTTCCATTATAGCAGCAGATGAATTACTTGTTCCAAGGTCAATTCCTATAATTTTTTCTGCCATTTTTATTCCCTCCTTTTTTATTCTCCTTTTTTTATTTTAGATGGGGATTTTTTAAAAAAGTTTCAATTTTTCTTTAGTTTGGACGGTGCGACTGGCTCACCGTCTCGCCAGTCCTGCCAAACAATGCTCCTTACTCGTCGCATTGGCAACATCGCAATTTATAAACTGGCTCCTTTCAAGTCCTGCAGTTTACCCTAACCTATGTTACTACTCCTTTCCATCCCTATGTTTTCTCTTGACGCCTTAGTTTGGGCGGTGCAGGACTTGAACCTGCGGCCCCTACCTTGTAAGGGTAGTGCTCTAACCACTGAGCTAACCGCCCTAATGAAATTTATTTTACAATTTTTTTATTTGTATGTAAAATAGGATTTGACAAAAGAGTAAAAATAATTAAAATTATTAAAACAAAAAAGGAGGGAAAATGTCAGGCGATTTATTGAATGGGATAAAAGAAGCAGTAATTAGAGGTAATATGAAGCAGACAGAAGAGTTGGTGGATAAAGCAATCAAGGAGAATATTTCAGTTGAAAAAATATTAAATGAGGGTTTGATTGCAGGAATGATGGTTGTTGGTGAAAAATTTAAAAATAATGAATATTATGTGCCAGAAGTTTTAATTGCAGCAAGGGCAATGAATAAAGGAATGAGTTTGCTTGAACCGTTGATTGTTCAGGCAGGTATAAAACCGATTGCTAAACTTGCGATTGGAACAGTTAAAGGAGATTTACATGATATAGGGAAAAATCTTGTGGCTATGATGTGGAAGGGCGCTGGATTTGAAGTTATTGACCTTGGAATAGATGTCCCACCGGAGAGATTTGTTGAAGTTGTAAAAAGTGGAGTAGATGCAATAGGTATGAGCGCACTTTTAACAACCACAATGATTCAGATGAAAGACACAATTGAGGTTTTGAAAAAAGAGGGGGTAAGAGATAAAGTTAAGATAATAATTGGTGGAGCACCTGTAACTCAGGAATTTGCTGATGAAATTGGTGCAGATGGTTATGCTCCTGATGCTGCAAGTGCTGTTGATAAAGTAAAAGAATTGCTCGGTTTATAATGTGAATAAAATTTACTATTTCTTGTTAAGTTATTTAATTGGAAGTATTCCATTTGGGTATATTATCTGTAAAATTTTTAAAAATATTGATATAAGAAAATTTGGAAGTGGTAATATTGGAGCAACGAATGTTTACAGAGTATGTGGTTTTAAATTTGGTCTTCCTGTATTAATTCTGGATATTCTTAAAGGTTTTATGCCTGTCTATATAGGTAAATTACTGCAATTTTCAAATCCTCTTATTCTGGTAGGTGGTCTTCTCTCAATTTTGGGACATTCATTTTCTATTTTTCTCAAAGGGAAAGGAGGAAAAGGTGTTTCAACAAGTTTTGGTGTCGTAATAGGACTTTTACCACTTCCTGCTTTAATTTCTTTTATCATATGGTTAATAGTTGTCCTTTCTACTGGATATGTTTCACTGGGATCAATTACAGGTGCTCTCTTCTTGGCAATTTCTACAATTATATTTACTAAAAGCATTTTTCTTTTTTATGTAAGTGTTTTCATTTTTATTTTCATAATCTTTACTCATAGAGAAAACATTAAACGACTTATAAATAAAAAAGAAAATAAAATAATTTTCCCATGGGAGAAAAAATAGGTATTCTTGGTAGTGGTGGATGGGGAATTGCACTATCTATTTTGCTAAACAGGTTAAAATATAAAGTATATTTGTGGGAACCATTGAGAGAAAATTATGAAATTTTAATAAAGAAAAGAGAAAACGTAGATTATTTCAAGGGAGTAAAAATTCCTGGATCAGTTAAAATATCAAATTCAATAGAGGAAGTTGTTGATGAGACAGATATATTAATTATAGTTGTCAGGTCTTCTTTTTTCAGGAAAACTGCTTTACTTCTTAAAAATGTTTATAAAAATCAACCACTTCTTGTAGGCACAAAAGGGCTTGAATATCAAACAGGAAAAAGAATGTCTGAAGTATTAAGAGAATTTATAAAAACTGATAATTTTGCAGTTCTTTCAGGTCCAACTATTGCAAAGGAAATAGTAAAGGGATATCCTACAGCAGCAGTTATTGCCTCATATAATAAAGATATAAGGGAATTTTTTCAAAAATTAATAAGTTGTGAAAAATTTAGAGTTTATACAACTGGTGATGTAATTGGTGTAGAAATTGGTGGTTCATTTAAAAATATTATAGCAATTGGAGCAGGAATTATTGATGGACTTTCTTTTGGAATTAATACAAAATCATCTTATTTGTCAAGGGGTCTAAATGAAATGATTAGAATAGGAAAATTTCTTGGTGGTGAGGAAAGGACATTTAGAGGTTTGTCAGGGCTTGGTGATTTGATTACAACATCTTTTAGTAAATATAGTAGAAATAGGTCTTTTGGAGAAGGGATTATTAAAATTGGGAAAGAGGAATATTTAAAAAAGGTCAAAATGGTAATTGAAGGCATTCCAACAACAAAAGCATTTTATAAATTGTCAAAAAAATATAGTGTTGAACTTCCAATAACTGATTCAATATATAGGATTATATATAAAAACTCAAACCCTTTTGATGAAATTAGAAATTTAATGTTAAGGGAGTTAAAAGAAGAATGAAAGGGAAATTTTACTATATAAAAGATGTGTCAAAATTACTTGATATTCCAACTCATATATTGAGATACTGGGAGAAAGAATTGAATTTTAAAATAATGAGAGACCAGAAAGGAAATAGAATTTATACTGAAGAAGATATTGAAAAACTGAGAAATGTGAAAAAATTGATTTATAACGAAGGTTTTAAAATTAAAGGAGTAAAAAAAAGATTAAGGAAAAAAGAATTGGAAAATAGAAAAGAATATGTTAAATTATTAAAAATGATTTTGAAAAAGATAAAGGAGATAAAAAAATGTTTACAATAGGAGTTCTTGCTTCTGGAAAAGGGACAAATTTACAAGCAATTATTGATTATATAAAGGAAGAAAATTTACCAGTAAATATTGGGGTAGTTATAAGTGATAATCCGGATGCATTTGCTTTAAAAAGGGCTGAAAAAGAAGGTATTAAAGCAATTTGTATTCCGTCTGAAAAATATAAGACAATTCTTGGGAAGGAAATAGAAAAGAAATATGTTGAAATTTTGAAAGAAAATAATGTCCAACTTGTTTGTCTTGCTGGATTTATGAGAGTTTTAAAAAAGACATTTATAAGAAGTTTTCCAAATAAAATAATCAATATACATCCTTCACTTCTTCCTGCCTTTCCAGGTCTTGAAGCGTGGAGACAGGCACTTGATTATGGAGTTAAATTTACAGGTTGTACTGTTCATTTTGTTGATGAAGGAATTGATTCAGGTCCTATAATTTTACAGGCAGTTGTCCCAGTTCTTCCAGATGATACACCAGAAACACTTCATAAAAGAATTCAGGAAAAAGAGCATGTAATTTATCCACTTGCAATAAGATTGATATCAGAGGGGAGAGTAAGTATATCTGGAAGAAAGGTTTATATCAGATGAAAAAAGAAATAGTTATAAGAAAAGCAAAATTGAAAGATGTAAATGAAATAAGGAAAATAGTTAATAAGTTTGCAGAGGAAGGGAAGATGCTTCCTCTTTCATTAAATCAACTTTATGAAAAAATAAGAGATTTTACAGTTATTGAAAAAAAAGGAAAGATAATTGGATGTGGTGCTTTGAAAATAATATGGAAAAACCTTGCTGAAATAAGGTCTATTGCAATAAGAAAAAATTTTCAGAAAAAAGGGTATGGCAGGAAACTTGTTGAATCTTTGTTAGAAGAAGCAGAGCAACTTGATATAAAAAAGGTATTTGTTTTAACATACATCCCAGAATTTTTTGAAAAGTTTGGATTTGAAAAAATAATAAAATCAAAACTTCCTCATAAAATATGGATTGACTGTATAAACTGTCCAAAATTTCCAAGATGTGATGAAATACCAATGATTAAGATATTGAAAAAATGAGAAAAATTATAATTCTTACTTTAATCTTATCAAATCTTTGTTTTGCCAAAGTTTTAATTAAAGATGAGATAAATTTGACTGGTTCAGAAGAAGAAGTTTTTGTAATTGGTGAAAATATAAATCTAAATGGTTTGTTTGAAAATGATTTTATAGGATTGGCGAAAAATATAGATGGTAATTTTAAAATAAATGGAGATTTTTTGGCATCTGCTTTAAATATGAAAATCCTATCAATTATTGAAAATGATTTTTATTCAGTTGGAAACAGAATATATTTCAATGGTAAAATCGGTGGAAATTTTACATCAATGGCAAGAAATATAGAAATTGAAAACTCTGAAATTAAAGAGAGTTTAAGGATAATGGCAAGTAAGGTAATTCTTGAAAATGTTAAGGTTTTCAATAAAACATCAATCTATGGAGGTAATATTAAAATTTCTGGCATTTTTTCAGATATTATTTTACATGGAGAAGAAATTGAAATTGCAAAAGGAACAAAAATCCTTGGAAGTTTGGTATATTATTCTCCAAAAGAAATTTATGCACCTGAAGTAGAAATTAAAGGGAAAATTGAATGGAAGAAACCATATGGAGAAAAAATTAAAGAAAAAACAATAAAATTAAAAAGGATAAAATTTCTTTATTCTTTTTTATCTTTAATTTTTCCTTATATTTTACTTTTAATTTTTGCACCCAATTTATTAAAATCAACGACACTGGTAGTTGGAAAAAGTTTTATAAAATCTTTATTCTTCGGGTCTTTATTTGTAATTATTTTCAGTTTTTTCATTTTTGTTTTTCTTATAACAATTATAGGTGTTCCAATTAGTTTAATTTTAATTTCAATTTTTGTATCATCTCTTTATATTTCAAGGGGTTTTATATTTATTTATCTTGCAAGAAAGATTTTTTATAAATTTGAAGATAAAAGGATTATTTGGGTTTTATCAATTATAATTGGTATTCTAATTTTTAATATTCTTTCTTTAAATCCAACCCTTAAAATAATTTTAAATATAATTTCTGCCTGTTCGGGGTTTGGAGCATTCTTAATTGACCGCCTGAAATTATACAAAAAATTAAGAGAAGAAAAAATTCTTTAGTATCTTCTTCACATTTTCTGAGAGTAATTTTGGAAATTGTACAAAAACTGGAATATCAGGAATAAAAATGTTATAATTAAGCAAAAAGGAGAAAAATGAAAATAGTAATTGCTTATTCAGGAGGACTTGATACTTCTGTTGCTATTAGATATTTAAAGGAAAAATATAATGCAGAAATTATTGCCTATACTTCAAATATTGGACAGAAAATAGAATCACCTGACATTCTTGAAGAAAGGGCTAAAAAAGCAGGAGCAAAAAAATTCTATTATGAGGATTTAAGGGAAAAGTTTGTAAATGAATATATAATTCCAGCACTTAAAGCAGGAGCATTATATCAGGATAAATACCCTCTTGCAACTTCACTTTCAAGACCTTTAATAGCAGAATCATTAATTAAAATTGCAAAAAAGGAAAAGGCAGATGTAGTATCTCATGGATGTACAGGTAAAGGGAATGACCAGGTAAGGTTTGAATTGACATTTAAATATCTTGCACCTAACCTTAAAGTTATTGCACCTTTAAGAGAATGGGAATTTAAATCAAGGGAGGAAGAAATTGAATATGCAAAAGAAAAAGGAATCCCTATTTCAACCACAAAGAAAAAACCATACAGTATTGACGAAAACTTGTGGGGGATATCAATTGAATGTGGAGTTCTTGAAGATCCATATACTGAACCACCAGAAGATGCATATCAGATAACAACATCACCTGAAAAAGCACCAGAAAAGCCAGAATATATTGAAATTGAATTTGAAAAAGGAGTTCCTGTTTCTTTAAATGGTAAAAAAATGGATTTGATCGAAATAATTGAAAATTTAAGTAAAATGGGTGGAAAACATGGAGTTGGAAGAATTGATATGATTGAGGATAGATTAGTTGGGATAAAATCAAGGGAAATATATGAAGCACCTGCAGCAGTAATTTTACACAATGCACATAATGAAATTGAAAAACTTGTATTTTCAAGAGATTTATATGAGTTTAAAAAAATTGTTTCAATAAGATATTCCCAGATAATTTATTTTGGTCAGTGGTTTTCAGAATTAAGGAAATGCCTTGACAGATTTATTGAAGAAAGTCAGAAATATGTATCCGGAAAGGTAAGATTAAAGTTATATAAAGGAAATTGTATAGTTGTTGGTAGGAAATCACCATATTCTCTCTATAAAGAGGAACTTGCAACATATACAGAAAAAGATATATTTGACCATAAAGCATCAACTGGTTTTATTGAAATATTTGGACTTACAAGTAAACTTGAAGGTGAAAGAAGTGAAAAAAAGTAAAAAAATTAAAATTGAGGAAAAAGAAGAAAAAACAAAAAATTTTCTGAAAGCAGTTCTTTTTGATTTCCCTGAATGGATTCCTGTAAGT
>CAYNUP010000003.1:0-6789 GCA_964400565.1 uncultured bacterium
CTACAGGACATTCTACAAAGCATTTTTCAACAATTGCAGTGTAAGATGATAATCTCTGGATACGGTCTGATTTTTTTATTGCTTCACATACTTTTTCTGGTGTTATAAAATCAGGTACAGGAAAATTTGTTTTTGAATAAAAATATTTTGGACCTGCTTCTCCAATAAGTCCATATTTACAAGCCCAGTCACATTTTAACTGGTCAATATAACCCCAGGAAAAAACAAAATCTTCCAAAGATATTTTGATAGATTCATTTTTTGATATTGCATGAGAAGGACATTCATCAACACATTTAAAACATCTTTTACAAAGAGGTTCTCCTTTATAAAGGGGGTCTTCATCAAGTAGAGCATCTGTAAGCAGAACACCAAAAATTTGTCTTGGTCCGAATTCAGGTGTAAGAACTATTCCATTCCATCCAATTTCTCCAAGACCTGTACAAACTGCTGCATAATAATGACAAATGTCTGCCATCCATCCTCGTTCTGCACCTTCAGAAGATCTATAATTCCAGAAGGATGTTGAACTAATTGGTATTGCCTGATAACCATTATCCTCAAGAAATTTTGCTATGTGATATGCAAGATAATTTAAAATTTCTGATATATTAGCTTGAACTAATGCAGGATCTGAAATTCTTGTATCTTTTTCTCCTCCAAGTTCCACACATGCGTCAGGTATATGAATTCCACACACAACAACTGTTTTTGCATCAGGGAAAATTCCTTTAGGACTATGTTGTAATGGTGGTTTTTCCCATCTTGAAACAGGAGCAACACCAACAAGATCTGCTCCATATTTAAAAGCAAAACTCTTTACCTCCTTTGTCAATTTTATATCAGTCATATTGTCTCCTCTCTTAATAAATCTGTCAAGTCTTTTTGGAGTTCCTAAAATTCCGACATAAGAAATGTTTTAAATTTTCCTCTTTTTACTAATTTTCAATTTTTTTCTGACTTTCTACTTTTTTCTTTCTAATTCTCAACTTTTTATATTATATCACATATTTATTATACTCCCCCAACAATTTGTCAAGAGATGTGAAAAGTGTTGATAATCAATAAATTTAAAAATTTTTAATTTCCACTTGACAAATTTTAAAATTATATTTTTAACCAAATAAAAATTTAAAACTGGTGACACTTTGTTCTTTATCTATACTATAAAACCAATTTGATAAAGTTTCCCGAAAATATTGCTTTTGTTTCATTTTCAGAAAGTTGTTCAAAAAGGACACCATAAACATACACGGCTGGATTGTTTACTGGATAATCAGTACCAAAAATAATCTTCTGATAACCTCCTATTTCCACTGCTTTTTTTAACATTCCATATCTATAAATCCCTGTTCCTGAAATATCAAGAAAAAGATTTTTAATTTTTTTAACCAAATTAATACGATTCATAAATTCCTTTCCTTCTCCCGGGTGGGCAAGTACAAAATTTATATTAGATATATTTTTACAAAGTTTTTCTATAACATTAATATCAGAACAATGAAAATTTACAACCACTCTATATTTTGAAGCATATTTCAATATTTCAATCATATTTTTTGAAATATAATCATTAGAAGAGAAGCCCATAAGATACCCTACAAGTTCTCCTATCCATCGCACACCATAATTTCTACAACATCTTTCTATTTCATTGCAGGACTCATCAGGAAAATTAGGATGTATTTGAATGCCTGGTATGTAAAAATCAGGAAATTTATCCCTGATTGAAAGAGCAATATCATTAAGTTTTTTTATTTCTTTAAACGAATATGGGGGTCTTTTTATAACAGGGCTTCCACACGCTCTTGAAATACCGACTCTTCTTAAATCGTCAAACTGTTTTCTAATGCTACCTGATTTTTTATACCAACAAAAATCGGTTTGTTTATCAACTGCTGGATGAATGTGACAATCAATTATTTCTTTATCCATTATCTGTTTAAAAATTCAAAGTAATATTCAATACTCTCATTGCTGGAATTGTTATTTTTTTATAAAACCTTTTTATCTAATATTATATCATATTTATATATCCTCACTATTCCTTAAAAATAAAGGCATACCGGAGAAAATTATTTAAAATTTTGGTTAGAGTTTCCCTTTTAATTAACAAATTCGGGCAACTTTAAAAAACTAGAAAGTATGAAGAATGAAAATATTAAAAAATATTTCAACAAGAGTTAGTTTCGTTTAAATAGGAAAACTTTAAAAACATTGAGAGATAAAGAATTACATTTTACCTTTCAACCATTTTTTCAAAAAAGAAAAACCTGTTTCATATCTAATCTCATGATCACCTGAATGTAAATCTATCACGATTCTTTCAGAAAACCCAAGTTTTTCATAATGCTTCTTTGCCTCTTTAAACTCTTCTAAAACAAATGGCCACCAAGCAATACCATCTGCTTTTCCTGTTTGAATCATCAATGGTCTTGGACAAATAAGGGATACAAGGTCAGAATCAGTAAATTCCCTGAGCCATCCTGGAATAAAAATATGTTCTTCTTCAGTTGAGAGATAACATGAATATCTGTAGTCATCAATAACCATTTTCTTTAAGCGATGATTAAAGAAAGCACAAACAATTCCTACTTTTATTCTGGGTTCAAGAGGCAATGTAAATAATGTGTAGTATCCTCCAAGGCTTATTCCCCACATACCAATCCTTTCTTTATCAATCTCTGGGAAATTCACAATATAATCTAAAAGTCGTTGCAACTTACTAATTTCTAATCCTGCTAATGTTTTACCAAGAAGAAGCGCTATTCTTTGATACCGGGCACGCTTAATAGTAGTAAGATTTAAGGGAGCAAGGACAGCAAAACCATCTTTAACAAGGCGATAACCATACGCATGATAGATCTTTCCTTCATCTAAAAATCCAAATACTCTTTCTGGACAACTAGATAATCCGTGTTGAGCAATTACAAGAGGAAATTTTCCTTTTTTACCTTTTGGAATAGCAAAAATTGCTCTACAGTAAAGATTTCCTGCAAATCTAATTCTTATCCATTTTGCAATTACATTTTTATCTTCTAAAAATGGCTCCTCTTCAGGATCAAAATTTCCTTCCGGTTCAAATATCCCAATTGCTTCCTGTAATCTCTTTCTGTTTGGTTCAACTGAATTAAGGTATTTCTCTAAAGAAGAGTAATCCCTTTTCCAATATTTTTTCTGTCTTTCAGAATATCTATCAACACAAAGATACTTTAAATACTCTTCCGTTTCCATCCTCTGCAACATCTGCATATTGTACGCTGTTCTTTCAATAAAATCTTCAGGAGCATTTAAAACATTTTTATATTCCATGTATTCCTCCCTGTTAAATTTATTATAAAAAATATACTCTTTAGTGTCAAATCTCTACCATAAATAATTATCATAGATAATTTTGAACTTGTTTAACTTTACGGAATTCAAACAACATTAGCAAAAAACCAAAGTTAATCTGACCAAAATATTAGATATTTGTAAAAAATTTTTGAAGAAAATGAATTTTGGTGGGATGTCTTAATCTTAACAAAAGGTAATTTTGGTGCAGATATTTCTTTTATTTAAACATACTTTTCAAAATCTTATTTGAAAAATAAAATAAATATAGTAAAATCAAAAAAATAATTTTTAAATAAAAAAGGGTGAAACGAATGAAAAAGAAGAGAACTTTAAAAAAGTGGTTAAAAAATTTCTTAGACCTTGTTGCCATTTATATACCGGTTAGAATTATTGCATTCTTTTTTCAAATCCTACCATTTTCTTTCTGTGACACAGCAAGCAGAATTCTGGGAAACTTTGCGTATATTATTTTCCCTCATCATAGAAGACTTGTTTTTAAAAATCTTGATATTGCATTTGGAGATAAATATACAGAAAAAGAAAAGGTAAAAATATGTAAAAATCTTTTTAAAGAAATAATGAATTTTTTAGAGATGTTTCAGTTATATAAATTTAAAGATGAACAACTTTTTAAAATGGCTGAGATAGAAGGAGAAGATATTTTAAAAGAGGTTTTAAAAGAAAAAAGAGGGGTTGTTGCAATCTCTGCCCATATGGGAAATTTCCCATTTGCACTTACAATTTTATGTAAAAAAGGATATCCTGTAAATATGATTGTAAATGAATCAACAAATGTATATACTGAAAGGGATGCTAAAAAAATGAGAGCAAAATTTAATGTTCCTTTTATTTCAAAAAGTAATCTAAAAGAAGCAATAGAAGAATCAACAAAATGGCTTAAAAAGGGTGGAATTTTATGTATTTATCTGGACCAACATGCATCAAATGGAGTTGAATGTGAATTCTTTGATAGAAAAGTATATGTTCCAACAGGTGCAGCAGTTTTTGCAAGAAAATATAATACCTCTGTGATCGGAATTTATACTGTGAGAATTAAACCGAAAAAACATAAAATAGTAATTGAAGGACCGTATAACCTTCAGAAAACAAAAAATCCTTCAGAAGACATAAGAAAAAATACAGCATTTTTTATAAAAAGAGTCCAAGAATGGGTTGAAAAATATCCTGACCAGTGGTCTTCATGGTTAAATGATAGGTTCCCCGAGTAAAAAATGTTCTTTTAATTTTTCAATAATTCCTTCTTTTGTGGAAAATTTCTCTGTTTTATTCAATACTTTCTCAATAAGTTTTAAATTTTTTAAAGTTGTTTCTTCTCCAATTTTTATACATTCTTTTATTTTTGAAAAATTAAACCATTCAATTTCAGATAATTCTATTTTTAATACAAAATCTGCAAAAACACCCTCCAAAAGTCCTGAATAATTTGTTTTTATTTTCTCTACCTGAACAAATATGTCAAAAACATTCAAAGGATTTTTTTTCTTTAAAAGTGTATTATTTTCAATCCCAATTATTATTTCTCCTCCAAGAATATAATTCGCTATAACTGGTAAATTACTTGTCACTCCTCCATCCATATATAATTTATCATTTATTTTTACAGGGGTTATTAACCCAGGAATTGCAGAGGAAGCAATTAATGCAGGAATTATTTTCCCTTTATGAAAAATAACTGTTTTCCCTGAAAAATATTCACTGGCAACAATCCCAAGGGTTTTTTTTGCTTCTTCAAAATAAATATCCCTTTTGATATTTTTATAAATTATCTCTTCAATTTTTCCTGATTTAAAAAGACCTGTTTTAAAAATATCTAAAAAAAATAAAGAAAGAGTTTTTAAAGAGTCAAATACATTTAATCTTTTGCCCTTTTTTCTTGAAAAAAAACTTTCCAAATTTTTAAACTCTTTTTTTGAAAATATTTTCAAAATAATTTCTTCCAAATTTTCTGCATTTTCAGTAAAACTATAAATAGTTCCAATTATTGCTCCCATACTTGTTCCTGTTATAACATCAAAATAAATCCCTTCTCTTTCAAAAATTTTTAATACTCCTATTTGAGAAAAACTTCTTGCTCCTCCTCCTGAAAGTGCAAGTCCTTTTTTCATTTTTAGATAAACCTTGTTAATAAATCCATACTTATTGCAGTTATAATTCCTACTGTTAAATTATCATCTAATTTTAATGGCAAAACTTCTACTATAGAAGAAACTAATACACCAAAGATAAGAATGTAAAAAGGAATTTCAATAAAGTTAAAGATTATTAATGAAATTATAAAATTGAAAAGAAGTCCTCCTATAAATCCCTCCAGAGATTTTCCAGGGAAAATTTTAATTCTCCCATATTTACTACCTATAATTCCACTTCCTGCATCTCCAAAAACAAGAAAAAATAAAGATGGTATTGTTATATTTCTGTTAAAAAAAATCAAAATTATAAAAGATGAAATCATAAAATAAGTGTCTCCTGTGAGTTTACCAGGAGGAGTTTTAAAAATTCTTCCATATTTTTTTAAAACATAATCCCATACCTTCGGATTTTTCCATCTTTCAAATTCAAGAGCAAGAAGAAGAGTTAAAAAAAAAGAGCATATAATTAAAGGAAAAAAAGGGGAATGCGTGAATAGATAAACAAAAGGAATTATTGAACCCATAAAAATTCTATATATTTTCCTTTTCCATATTACCATTTTAAATTCCTTTCTTCTGTTTCTTTATCTCTTCAATTACATCCTTATTTACAATAGCACCCATTATTATCAAAATTAATGTTGAAAAAAATAACTGAATAAAATATTGTTTATAAAAAATTCCGAGAAATATAAAAAAAACCAAGATACAAGAAATTAAAATTTTTGGAGAACGGGGATTTGTTTTCTGGGCAAAAAACCAGAGAATAAGGACAAGAATAAACAATTTAGGCATCAGATATAAAATAACTCCTCCACTTGTAGCAGCACCTTTTCCGCCTTTAAATTTTAAGAATATTGAAAAACAATGACCAATAATTGCAGAAGAACCTATTAAAGTTAAAAGGATAAAGTTTGTAATACCATAATTTTTTGCAATTACCATAGGAATAATACCTTTAATTGTATCTGCAATCCATACAATAATACCCCATTTTTTGCCAACACTCCTTGAAACATTTGCTGCTCCAGGATTTCCTGTTCCTATTTTTCTAATATCTTTACCTGTCAGGAAGAGAGTAAATAGGTAGGCAAAAGATATACTTCCACATAAATAACCTAAAATAAGAAAAAGCAAAATCATATCATACTTATTTTAAACCGATTTCCAAAATCAAGTCAAAAATATTTAATTTAAAAGGATAGAGAAACAGGTTTGTTTTTTTCTATACTCTCATGTGCTTTTATTGTTATTTCAAGTGTTTTTAAAGCATCAGAATAATCTGATTTTATATATTTTGGAT
>CAYNUP010000004.1:0-3059 GCA_964400565.1 uncultured bacterium
CTATATTGGGTGTGGTGAAAGAGGGAATGAAATGGCAGATGTTTTAATTGAATTCCCTCAATTAAAAGACCCAAAATCAGGAAGGTCATTAATGGAAAGAACATGTTTAATAGCGAATACTTCTAATATGCCTGTTGCTGCAAGAGAAGCCAGTATTTATACAGGAGTAACAATAGGAGAGTATTTTAGAGATATGGGTTATTCAGTTGCTTTAATGGCTGATTCTACAAGTAGATGGGCTGAGGCATTGAGAGAAATTTCAGGAAGAATGGAAGAGATGCCAGGAGAGGAAGGATATCCTGCCTATCTTGGTACAAGAGTTGCTTCATTTTATGAAAGAGCGGGAAAAGTTTTATGTCTCGGAAAAGACAATAGAATTGGTTCTCTCTCCCTTCTTGGAGCTGTGAGTCCACCTGGAGGAGATTTAACAGACCCTGTAGTTCAAATGACATTAAGAGTTGTTAAGGTCTTCTGGGGATTAGATGACCGGCTTGCTTATCAAAGACATTTTCCAGCGATAAACTGGCTTACAAGTTATTCTCTTTATGAAAGGAATATAGAAAAATTTATGAGAGAAAAAATTGCACCTGATTTTATGGAAATAAGAAATGAAGCAATTTCAATTTTAGAAAAAGAGGCAGAATTGCTTGAGATTGTTCGTCTTGTAGGAATGGAAACGCTTTCTTTAACCGATAGATTGGTTCTTGAAATTGCTCGCTCTATAAGAGAGGACTTCTTACATCAAAGTGCCTTTGATGAACAAGATGCATATACTACATTAAAAAAACAATATTTAATGCTTAAAACAATTATTTTATTTTATAGAGTATCATTAAAGGCAATTGAAAAAGGAAAATCTATTGAAGAAATATTAAAACATCCTGTTAAAGAAGAAATTACAAAAATGAAATATATTCCTGATAATAACATTGAAACACTTAAAAACCTTTGTGAAAAAGTTTCAAATTTATTATTTTAAAAGCAGTTTAAATAGTTCATTTGCTATAAGAAAATGACCTGTTGGATTTGGATGAACCGGTTCAGGAGCAAATATTTCAGGTTCAAAAAAATTAAGGTATTTTTGAAAAATTCTGTGCATTTTTAAATGATATGTTTCATATTTTTTACTCATTTCTTCTACAATTTCAATATATTCTTCCAGATCTTTTAAAACTTTTCCTCTAAAGTTATCTGTTCTATCTGTGGAAATATAAAATGGCTCTATTAGAATTATCTTACAATTTAGTTTTTCACTCGTCCTTTTCAGAATATAATCAAATCTTTTTCTGTAATTTTCAGGAGTGAATTCTGTCCACATATCACTCTTTCTAAGAACTCTATGAATATCATTTATTCCTATCATTATACTCAACCAATCAGGTTTTTGATAAATTACATCATCTTCCCATCTATTCACAATATCAAGTATTGTATTTCCACTTATACCTTTATTAACTATTTCTATTTTCTTTTCAGGAAAATTTACAATTAACATATCTGAAAAAAACTTAACATAACCATTTCCAAGAGGGCTAAATTCTCCTCTTCTTCCACAATCTGTAATACTATCTCCGATAAATAAAACCTTTTCTCCATTTTCTATCTTAATATCCATTTTCCCTCCTAATTTAATTTTTAAAATTTATCATCTTTTTCCAGTTTGTCAAATACAGATATTATAAGAAGACAAAGGAGGCATGGGAAAATTATTAAAAACAAATAGTAAAATTTATAACTGTTGCATTTCTATGAATTTATAATAAACACCTTTTTTCTCATACAACTCAAAATGGGTTCCTGTTTCAATAATCTCTCCATTTTCAAGAACTATAATTTTTGTAGTGTTTTTAATTGTTGATAATCTGTGCGCAATAATAAAAACAGTTCTATTTTCCATTATTTTGTCAATTGCTGATTGCACAATTTTTTCAGATTCACTATCAAGAGAGGCAGTTGCTTCATCAAATATTAAAATTTCTGGATTTTTATATATTGCCCTTGCTATTGAAATAAGTTGTTTCTGACCTCCAGAAAGATTTGCTCCTTTTTCTCCTATGATTGTATTTTCTTTCTCTTCAAGTTGATTTATAAATTTGTCAAGTCCAACAAGTTTTATTATTTCCATAAATCTTCCCTCGTCCTCTTCACCAAAAGTAATATTTTCCTTTATTGAACCATAAAAAATAATTGGTTCCTGAGGAACATAACCTATGTGTTTTCTCAAAGATTCAAGTTTAAAGTTTTTAATATTTTCTCCGTCAATGGATACTTCTCCTTCAACAGGATCATAAAATCTTAATAAAAGTCCTGTTAAAGTGCTCTTTCCTGAACCTGTTTTCCCAACAATACCTACTTTTTCGCCCTTTTTTACAGTAAGATTTATATTTTTAAGGACCAATTTTGAATTATAGGCAAAACTTACATTTTTAAATTCAATTTTTTCTTTCAAACCTGGGAAAATTTTTTCTCCTTCATCTTTAACTTTTGGCTGAAAATCAAGAATATGAAAAACTCTTGGTAAAGCAGAACTTGAATGTTTTATTGTTGCATATGTTTGCATTGCTTCTTTTAAAGGACTTATTATTGAAAAAAGTGCAAATAGGAAAAGTGATAAAAATCCAGGAGTTATTTCTCCTTTTATGATTTTACTTCCAGCATAATATATAATACAACTTGAAGCAAGAGCGCATGAAAAGTCAATAAAAGGAGTGATAAGAAGATATTTTTTATTTGTTGAAATCACTATTTTAAAGATATTTTCATTACTTTTCTCAAACTTTTTAAATAAGTTTTTTTCCTGATTATATGCTTTTATAATTTTCTGTCCAAAAACAGTTTCATTTATGAAATTTGCCACATTTCCATATACCTCCTGAATTACTCTTCCAAGATTTCTCAATTTCTTTCCCAGGTGAGATACAGGAATAAGAATAAAAGGATAAATAAAAATTGAGAGTAAACTTAATTTCCAGTCAATTATAAATGCTATGAATAGATAACTTATTACAAGAAAAATAGGAAATATAAAATTTGGGAAAAAAGATTCTATAGCAGTATTT
>CAYNUP010000005.1:0-2198 GCA_964400565.1 uncultured bacterium
TCTTCCACTGATACCTGTTTAATCTTAATAAAAATTTATTTGCTTTAAACTCATATCTACAATTTTTACATCTTAATTTCCCTCTTCTTACTTTCCAGAATTTTTTTCCGAGACATCTTGGACACTTTACTTTATCCATAGCCACATTTTAACATTTTTAAGTGGCTATTTTCAAACATAACCCTAAATTTTAACAAACCATTAGTTTCTAAATTTTTTATTAACTTTTAGTTATTTATATGTTAAAATAGAAATATGTGTAAGGTTTTGTTTATAATGAAAGAAAAGTTATTGCTTGAAAAATATCTTTTATATACCCAGGTTTTTAAATACGAAAGTAAAGGGTTTTTATGGGAAGATAAAAATTTAAACAATTATATTGACAGATTAGATTTTATAGATATTTCAGTTCTTGAAATAGAAAATCCTGATTTTAATGTAAAGAAAACTACTATTAAAATTAAAGAGAAATTTAAAAGTTGCAAAATTTTAATACTTATACCTGAGATGAATGAAAAGATAGAAAATTTTATTTGTGAATTTTCAATAGATGCTTATCTGACATTTCCTGTTTTACCTTTTCAACTTATCAGAATTTTATATTGTTTAAAGGAAGTTTAACAGGTAAGATGAAATAATCCAATAATTTTTTTCTTTATTTCCTGATAGTTTTCTTTCGTAAGAATAAAAGTTTTTGTGTCATTTCTATTTTTAATTTCATCACAGAAAGGGTCTGGTTTTAACATTATTGTTCCCAGAACTTTATTTTCACTTTCAAGGGCAGAAATAACCGCTTTTTTAAATCTCTTAGAAAATAACTCCATCTTCCCAATTTCATCAATTATAATTATACATTTTTTCCCAATAGATTCTTCAATTTCTTTAACTCCAATTTCTTCTAAATCATGGAGAGAAACAGAATATCTTGAAACTCTGTATGGAGAATAGAAATCTTTATGTGCTAAAATACCCTCTTTCCCTTTGAGTGTTATAATCTTAAATCCTACCCTTTTACCTTTTTCTTTTATCTCTTCTGTAAAAAAACCGCACTTTTCAATATTAATATAATTAATAATTTCTTTTATTAAACTTGTTTTTCCACACTTAGGAGGACCCGTAATCAAAATATTTTTTGTCTCCAACTTTTAATTAGAGTCCCTTTTTAATCATATAATTTAACAGGTCAACCACTCTGCAACTATATGCCCATTCATTATCATACCACCCAAAAACCTTTACAAAATTATTATCAACTATATAAGTAGAAGAAGCATCAAATATACAAGAATGTGGATTTTTAACAAAGTCCTTTGAAACAAGTTCTTCTTCACAGTATTGTAATATTCCTTTTAAATCTGTTTCTGATGCTTTTTTAAATGCATTATTAACATCATCAACAGTCACATTTTTCTCAAGAAGAACAGTCAAATCAACTATTGAAACAGTTGATGTTGGGACTCTTAAAGCAATTCCATGCATTTTCCCGCTCAAAGATGGTATAACTTTTCCTATTGCTTTTGCTGCTCCTGTTGTTGTGGGTATAATTGAAAGTGCCGCTGCTCTTGCCCTTCTTAAATCCTTATGTGGAAGGTCAAGAATTCTTTGGTCATTTGTGTAAGCATGTATTGTTGTCATAAGTCCTTTAACTATTCCAAAATTATCATTTAAAACCTTTGCCATTGGAGCAAGACAGTTTGTTGTACAGGAAGCATTTGAGATAATTACATGTTTTTCAGGATTATACATATCTTCATTAACTCCGATTACAATTGTAACATCTTCTCCTTTCGCAGGTGCTGTAATTATAACTTTTTTCGCTCCTGCATCTATATGTGCTTTTGCTTTTTCTGCTTCAGTAAAAAGACCTGTTGATTCAACTACTATATCTACTCCTAAATCTTTCCATGGCAGATTCTTTGGGTCCTTTTCACTTAAAACTTTTATTTCCTTCCCATTTATAACTATACTTTTTTCTTTTGCTTCAACAGTTCCATTGAATATTCCATAGTTTGAATCATATTTAAATAGATGAGAAAGTGTTTTTGCATCAGTTATATCATTTACAGCAACAAACTCAAATCCATCATAATTTAACTCAATCGCACTTCTCAAAATCAATCTTCCAATTCTTCCAAATCCATTAATCCCAATTTTTATCATTTGTCCTCCTTTTTAAAGAAATTGTTTAACTTTTTGAA
>CAYNUP010000006.1:0-14423 GCA_964400565.1 uncultured bacterium
GTTGGGGTGAGGGGATTAACCTTTTTTATCCTTCTTTTTAATTTTGCCCAATATTTTTTATCCTGTCAAATTTATTTTTACATATATTTTTATTTTTGTCAAGTTTTATTTAAAAATGAAAAAAGAATTATTATTAAAGCAATCTGACTCGCCCAGAAAACAAACATCCACCTTACTAAAAATGCTTTTGCCTCTGATATTTCTGCTTTTAAATTTGCTATATCTTCTTTAAGTTCTACTCTTAATTTTGATATTTCTTCTGTCAATCTTTTCTCAAATTTCTCCTCAACTATAACTATGCTATCTTCCCTTATATTCTTCTCAATTAAATTAAAAACTTCAACAAGTGCATCTGCTCCATCTTCTCCAAGTTTATCTCTTATTACTTTTGGTATATTTATTACTATCTTTTATCCTTTCTACTTTCTATTTTACACACATTTTTTATTCTGTCAAGTTTTTAATCTATTAAAATTCATAGGAGAAGAAAACAGGAAAGCCAGAATCAAGAGAAAATTTGACAATTTTTGGCGAAGATGTATGAACAACAAATATAGGGAATATTTCTTCTCCTATAACTTTTTTCAATCTTTCTATCCTTTTTTTAAACTTTTCTATATCTTTTCTTGATAAATGGGTTTTTGATTCTCCTATTATAAATATTTTCTTCCCATTTTTCTGTGCTTCTCCATAAATGTTTATTTCTTCTTCTCTTCCATCAGGATATTCTATATATTTTCTCAATAATCTATCTTTTATTTCTATTCCAAACCTTTCTTTTAAAATATTAGGTAATGCTTTATATGCCTGATTTTCCAAATCAAAACCTACTGAATGAGATAAACCACCAAGTTCTTTTTGAATTCTTTTAACTGTAATTGTTAAAGTTCTTATTTCTTTTTCGGTTCTTTCCTGGGCTATCGCTAAACTATTCAACCTCTCCTCTGTCCTCTGCTGCGCTATCGCTAAACTATTTAACCTCTCCTCTGTCCTCTGCTGCGCTATCGCTAAACTCTCTACCTTTTCTGTCAGATTTTCTATTGATAAAGCAAGTTTACCAACAATTTTCTTTAATTCTTCAAATTCTTCTCTTTTTATAATATATTCCTCCCTCAAAAAATCATGAAATTCTATAATAGCATCTCTTAATTCTCCAGGAAATTTATCAAGAATTTCTTTAAATCTCAACATTACGCCTCCTTATTTTTAACAAAATAATTTTACCTTTTAAACTATAATTTGTAAAATTTTTATTTATTCCTGGGAAACAAAAGTTTTTAAATCATAATAAGAGGGCTGGTTTGGACTTGTTTTTTTATTGAGGGAGACATAGGAAAAAAGAGAACCAAAGGCAAGGGGAATTAACCTTTCATATAAGGAGACATCCATAGGCACAACAATCAGTTTTATTTTTTTTGAATATTCATAAGAAATCTTTGTAAGTGTAAATAGATGTTTTTGAGAATTAACCTTTGTTGCAATTTTTATAATATCACCATTTTTTCTTTTCCCTTTATTAACAATTTTTTTCAGAATTTTGTAATCAGGAGTTTTTTTAAAATTATGATATGAAAGAATTATTTTTTTATTTTTACTCTTTCCAATTTCAATCACATTTTCACATATTCTACTTTTCAACTCTACATCAATTAAATCTACATAATCACTTATTTCCCTGTAAATTTCAATCCTTTTTTTATCAGGAATATAGAATGGATTTTCTCCTGCTTCTTTATACCATCTTACTGTTCCTATTATTTCATTCTCTCCAATTTTTTTTATTTTTTTTATCCATTCAATCAAGCCACTTTCATCAAAATTCCTCAAAAACTCATCAATCCTCAATTCAACATATTTAACATCCCTCAACACTTTTATCAATTCTTCCTCGCCTTCAATACCAACAAGAACAACACTTATTCTATCTTTTAAATTTTCCATATTCATATTTCAAATCCAATATCAAGTTTTGATTTTGCAAGTAAATAAGATGTATTTAAAATTTTATTTATATCTTCAACTTTTACTCCACTTGAAATTATAATTTTTTTTGCAAATTCATCTGTTATTAAATCCTCTGAAAAATGGGAGTCAGTATTTAAAATTAAAGGAAATCCATATTCATACCATAATCTTACAACATGCCCATTTGATAAGGAATGCCCTTTTCTTGCTGATATTTCAATATGAATCTTTTTTTCACATGCGATTTTTGCTTCATCTTCACTTAAAATTCCTGGATGTGCAAGAATATCAATATCACTTTCAAGTGCTTTTTTATTTGTTCCTTTTGCAACTGGTTCAACTATTGTCTCTCCATGAACTACAACAATTTTTGCTCCAAGATTTCTTGCAATTTTTACAATATTTGGAATATCAACTGGATTAACATGTGTTATCTCAACTCCTGGAATTGTTTTTATTCTGAAATTTAAATTTATTTTTTCACAAACCCTTACAAGAGAAGGAACAATACTATCAACATTTGAAAAATCAACATGGTCTGTAAATGCTATAACTTTATATCCTTTCTCATCAGCCCTTCTTGCAAGTTCACTCGGTAAAAGTTCTCCATCACTCAAAAGAGTATGTGTATGAAGGTCTATCATTGTTTCTCCTTTTTTGGTGGTCTTATACCTTTAACAATAACATCAACATTTACAACTTTTAATCCTGACATCTTTTCAACCTCTTTCTTTATTTTTTCCTGAACTTCATATGTTATTTCCGGGATATTGACTCCATACTCAACTTCAATTCCAAGTTCAAAACTAACCTCTCCTTCTCCAAGTATCACTTTTACTCCAATATCAGGTTTTTTCCTTATAATTTTCGCTATTCCTCCAACAATACTTGTAGCAATTTTACAAACTCCTGGAACCTGTGTTGCTGCAATTGAGGCAATTGAAGCAAGAACTTCATCATCTATTTTAACTTTGCCCTTTTCTTCTGTCATTTAAAAACCTCCTTTTTATTTTCTTCAGAAATTATTTTATCAACAAAACCAACATAATATCTACCAGAAAGAAATACAGGATGTGAAAATATTTTTTTATAAAGAGGGATTGTTGTTTTTATTCCATCTATTATTATTTCATCAAGTGCTCTCTTCATTCTCTCAATTGCTTCTTCTCTTGTTCTTCCATAAGTTATAAGTTTCATAATCAAACTATCATAAAAAGGAGAAACAAAATAACCTTCATAAATATGTGTATCTATTCTTATTCCAGGTCCTGAAGGTAAAATAAGTTTCTTTATTATTCCAGGAGATGGCATAAAATTATTTTCAGAGTCCTCTGCATTAATTCTGCATTCTATTGAATGATAATTTATCTTTATATCTTTCTGTCTAAAATCAAGCCGTGAATTATCTGCAATTCTAATCTGACTTTTGACAAGATCTATTCCTGTAACACACTCAGTAATTGGGTGCTCAACCTGAATCCTTGTATTCATCTCAATAAAATATGGTCTTTTATTTTGGTCTACAAGAAATTCAACTGTTCCTGCATTTCTATATTTAATCTCTTTGACTATTCTCTTTGCATATTTCTGTAATTTCTTTCTTAAATTTTTATCAACAAATGGTGATGGGCTTTCTTCTATTAATTTCTGATGTCTCCTCTGAATTGAACAATCCCTTTCAGGAAAAAGATAAATGTTTCCTTTATTATCACATAAAACTTGAATTTCTATATGTCTTGGTCTTTCAATAAATTTTTCAATATATAAAGAGCCCTCTCCAAAGGAAATTTTTGCTTCCTCCTGACATGTATGCCACATCCTTTCAAATTCCTCAACTGTATAAACTTTCCTCATTCCTCTTCCTCCGCCTCCTGCTACTGCCTTTATCATTATTGGAAACTTAATTTTTTTTGCATGATGTAGTGCCTGCTTAAAATCATTTTCTTCATATCCTGGAATAACAGGAACTTTTGCTTTCCTTGCTATCTTTTTTGCGAGTGATTTGTCTCCCATTTTTCTTATATTATCAGAAGTTGGTCCTATAAAAACTATTCCTGATGCATTACATATTTCAACAAACTGAATATTTTCTGAAAGGAAACCATATCCTGGGTGAACTGCATCTGCTCCTGTTATTTCTATTGCACTTATAATTGAAGGAATATTTAAATAACTTTCTTTTGGATGGGAAGGTCCAATACATATTCTCTCATCAGCAAGAAATACAGGAAGGGAAAATTTATCTGCATCTGAATATCCAATAACAACAGGAATTTTAAGTTCTTTACACGCTCTTATTATTCTTAAAGCAATCTCTCCCCTATTGGCAACAAATACTTTCTTTATCATTCTTTTTCAGAGGGTTTAACTTCTAAAACAAAAAGGACCTGACCAAATTCAACTGGTTTTCCATTTTCTACGAGTATTTCTTTAACAATTCCATCATGATCAGATTTTATTTCATTCATCACTTTCATCGCCTCTATTATACATAAAACATCTCCATTTTTAACAGAAGAACCAACTTCAACAAAAGGTGGACTTGTAGGAGAAGGTGCTCTATAAAAAGTCCCGACAAGTGGTGATTTGACATAAACAATATTTTCAAGTTCCTGACTGGTATGTTTTGATTCTTCTATAATTTTTTCAATATCAACTTTTGGTCTTTCTTCAATAACTCTGCTTTCTCTAACTTCTTCTCCTTTTTTACTTAAAATCAAATGAAAATCCCCTTTTTTAACTTCAAGATATTCAAGTCCATATTCTTTCATAAAATCTGCATAAATTTTTAATTCTTCTGGTTTCATTTTTATAGATTTTTTAAACCCGGGTTATATATTCACCTGTTCTTGTATCTATTCTTATAGTATCTCCAACTTCAATAAATAAGGGAGTTTGAACTATAAGACCTGTTTGAAGTTTAACTTTTTTCTTCCCTCCCTGAACTGTATCTCCTTTATATCCTGGTTCTGCCTCAATTACTTCCAAATCTACCACTAATGGAAGTTGGATATCAATAATTTTACCTTGATAGAAAAGACCTATAACTTCAAGATTCTCTTTTAAAAAATATCTTTTATCTCCGATTATTTCAGAACTTAAATGAAACTGTTCATATGTTGAATTGTCCATAAAATAATATCCATCTTTGTCAGAATATAAATAGATAAGCGGAATTTCTTCAAGAATAATTTCCTTGACTTCTACATCACTCCTGAAACTAAATTCTATCCCCTTGCCTGTATCTATCTCTGTCGCCTTTATTTTTACTATACCCCTTCTCTGCTGCTGAACCACATGAGTTGCGCTTTTTACAATATATAATTTCCCTTCATATTCAAAAATATTTCCCTCTTTTAAATCAAGAACATTCATAATGAAAAATTATACCATAAAAATAGGAAAATAGAAAATAATGAATGTTTAAAGTTAAACACCAACTCTGGAAATATGGTAAAATTTAAATATGGATACAATTTGTGCTATTTCTACTCCTCTGGGTGTAAGTGGAATTGGAATTGTAAGATTAAGTGGTAAAGATACATTTAAAATCGTAGAAGAAATTTTTGTTCCAGGAAAAAACCCATTCAAAAAGAAAAAATTAGATATAGAAAAAATACCATCCCATACAATTCATTATGGACATATTGTTGATAATGGGAAAGTAATAGATGAAGTTTTATTAACAATAATGAAATCTCCAAAAACTTATACAAGAGAAGATATGGCTGAAATTAACTGTCATGGAGGGATTATTCCATTAAAAGAAGTTTTAAATCTTTGCATTAAAAAAGGTGCTCGTCTTGCTTATCCCGGAGAATTCACAAAAAGGGCTTTTTTAAATGGAAGAATTGATTTAACTCAGGCAGAAAGTGTTCTTGAAATTGTAAATAGTAAAACAGAATACGGTCTTGAAATTGGAATTAAAAAATTAAAAGGTTCTTTAAGCAATTTTATCTCTGAAATAAAAAACAGGATTTTTAATCTTCTTGTAAATTTAGAAGCAAAAATAAACTTTCCAGAAGAAGAGGATGTGGAAAATTTTGGATTAAATATCATTTATGAATTGAAAGGGATAAAAAAAGATATAGATAAATTTCTTGCAAAATCTAATAAAGGGAAAATAATACAGAATGGAATAAAAGCAGCAATTATAGGAAGCCCGAATGTTGGAAAATCAAGTCTATTGAACGCATTTTTAAAGGAAGAAAGAGCAATTGTTACTGAAATTCCTGGCACAACAAGGGATGCAATTGTTGAGGTGATAAATATAAAGGGTATTCCTGTAAACATAATTGATACAGCAGGAATAAGAAAAGTGAAAAACAAAATTGAAAAGATGGGAGTTGAAAAATCAATTAGTTGGATGAAAAAGGCAGAAATAAATTTACTTATGATTGATGGAAGCAGAAAATTGAATGAGTATGACTATGAATTGATAAAATATGTAAAGGAAAAACCATATCTTCTCATAATAAATAAAATAGACCTGCCACAAAAAGTAGAAATGGATATAATAAAAAAAGAGTTTCCTGAAAATAAAATTGTAAAAGTGTCAATAAAAAATAAAATTGGAATTGAAGATATAGAAAATAAACTCTTTGAACTTATAAATGAGGGTTTTGGAGAAATAAAGGGAGATGAAATATATTTAAATTTAAGACAGGAAAAGAAAATAAATATGGTGAATTTTTATTTGGAAGAAGCGATAAAAGAAATTGAAAAAGAAAATATGCCTGAAATTGTTGCTGAAAATTTAAAAAATTGTTTGAATGAGATAGATGAAATGACAGGAAATAAGTTCTCTGATAAAATTCTTGAAGATATATTTTCTAATTTCTGTATAGGTAAATAAAAAATTATTTGGGTAATTCTATCCCTTTTGCTTTATTATATTTCCCAGACAAATCTTTATAAGACCTTTCACATATATTCTCAGAAGAAAGAAAAATTACCTGACCTATTCCTTCACCTGCATAAACTTCTGCTTCCACAGAAGTTAAATTTGCTATTTGAATTGTAATATACCCTTCCCATTCTGGCTCTAAAGGAGTAACATTTATAATTATTCCACTTCTTGCATATGTTGATTTTCCAAAACATATCCCTATAACTTCTCTTGGAATTCTAAAATACTCTGCACTTCTTCCAAGGACAAAACTATTTGGTGGTATTTTACATACTTTTCCTTTAAATTTCTCAAAGTCATTTTCACTTATTTTTTTAGGAGAAGCAATTTTACCTTTAAATATCATAAATTCATCAGAAAGAGAAAAATCATATCCATAGGAAGATAGACCAAAAGATATACCTTTTTTAATTTTTTCTGGGGAAAATGGTTCTATCATCCCTTTTTCTGCCTTATCTTTTATCCATTTATCTGACTTAACCATTTTAGAAAAATTTCACAGCCACCTCGGGGATTTGGCGCCCCTCGTTCCCACTACACTCGGGGTCGGCCACTCGCTGACAATCCTCTGCTCGCTCGGATTGTCTTACTTCGCTCACTTCAAATCCCCTTCTAAAGAAAAATTCCAGAGCCACCTCGGGGATTTGAACCCCGGACCTGAGCATTACAAGTGCCCTGCTCTACCTCTGAGCTAAGGTGGCTTATAAATTCTGCAAAAGATTTAACTCGGCATTTTTTCCAATACTTTATTTATCAATTCTCTTGTCTTTTCTCCATCAGATTTTATTAAAGAAACAATATAGTGTATTGTTTCTTGATATCTTTTGTCCATTCTTTCCGATCTTTCGTCCATCTTCTCTATCATTTTTTGAGTATTTGCCATTATTTCCTGTGCCCTTTTATTCCCTTCTTCTATCATCTCTTGCGTCCTTTTATTCCCTTCTTCTATTATCTCTTGTGCCCTTTTATTCCCTTCTTCTATCATCTTTTGTGTCTCTTTTGTCATCTCTCCTAACTCTCTCATTAAACTTTTTGCTCTCTCATCTTCTGTCTTTACTAATTGGTCTGTCCTTTTACTCAATATGTTAGCAAAAACAATAGCACCAACTCCTAATCCCACACTCAAAAACCCTAAAAAGAAACTTAGAAATATCATTACTTTTTCCATCCTTTCTCCTTTTATTTTTATTATACCCTATTTTTAATTTCATTTAAAATTTTTGGGAAATTCTTAAATACTTCGTATATCTTTTGGAATCAAACTCCTTCTGTAAACTTCCGAGGTGGACAGGTTTTTTACAAAAATTTTGACATTTAAAGAAGATTTGTAATACAATAAATGGTATGAAGATAGTTATAATTATGGGTTCAAAAGCAGATATTGAATGGGCAAAAGAGATAGAAAAGAATGTTAAGAAATTTGGAGTTGATGTTGTTTTAAGAATTGCCTCTGCTCATAAAACACCTTTGAAAGTTCTTGAAATTATTAAAGAATATGAAAACCAAGATGTTGTATTTATAACAGTTGCTGGAAAAAGTAATGCTTTAAGTGGATTTGTTGATGCAAATACTTCAAAACCTGTTATAGCATGTCCTCCTTACAGCGATAAATTTTCTGGATTTGATATTTTTTCAAGTTTAAGGATGCCAAAAGGTGTTGCACCTGTTGTTGTTCTTGAACCGGAACAAGCAGCACTTTCAGCAATCAAAATTTTATCTTTAAAATATTCTGAACTTGAAAAGAAAATAAAAAAATATCAGGAAGAATTGAAGGAAGAGATAGAAAGAGAGGATAAAAATTTAAGAAATGGGTAGCGTTAAAGACCTTATTGTTTTAAAAAAACCTGACGGAGAAATACCTGGAACTGGAAGATTTATTTTTTCTGACAGGTATTCTGTTTTTGACTGGGGAGAAATGCCTGACCATATAGAAGATAAAGGAAAATCAATATGTATATCCACAGCACATTTTTTTGAAAAACTTGAAGAAAATGGTATAAAAACTCATTATATTGGACTTGTTGAAGACGGAGATATAAAAAAATTGAGAGAAATTACAAAACCTGTTAATACAATTGAATTTAAAATGTTAAGGGTCTTAAAACCCGAAATTAAAGCAGGTACTTATGATTATTCAATTTACAAAAAGGAAAAAGTTAATTTTTTAATTCCTCTTGAAGTAATTTATAGAAACTATCTTCCAGAAGGTTCTTCTGTTTTTAAAAGATTAAAAGATGGAAGTTTAAAACTTTCTGATATAGGATTGAAAAAACAACCATCTCCTGGAGAAAAACTTGAAAAACCAATAGTTGACATTTCTACAAAACTTGAAGTAAGTGATAGATATATAAACTGGGAAGAAGCAAAGGAAATTGCAAATTTAACTGATGAGGAGATAGAGGAGATAAAATTAAAAACATTAAAAATAAATGAGATAATAACAAAAGAAGTTGAAAAAATTGGACTTATAAATGAGGATGGAAAAGTTGAATTTGGATTTGACGAAAACAGAAACTTGATTTTGGTTGATGCAGTTGGAACTCTTGATGAATGCCGTTTTACATATAATGGAATACCTGTAAGTAAAGAAATTGCCAGAATATATTACAGAAAAACAGAATGGTATGAGAAGGTAGAGGAAGCGAAGAAAAAAGACAGAATTGAATGGAAAAAATATGTTGAAATAAAACCACCTCATCTTCCAGAAAATCTTTTTATCTTAATTTCAAATATATATAGAAGTTATGCAAATGAAATAACTGGTAGAAAATGGTTTGATGTCCCGCCATTAAAAGAAATACTTTCTAAACTTAAAGAATATATTTAAAAATGGCCCAGATATTAAAACCTACCAAAGAAACAATAAAAATCGCAGTAGATATTTTAAAAAATGGAGGAGTTATTGCTTTTCCAACAGAAACAGTTTATGGACTTGGAGCAAATGGTTTAAATTCTATTGCAGTTGCAAAAATATTTGAAATTAAAAATAGACCATTTTTTGACCCGATAATATTGCATATAGGAAAAAAAGAGGATGTAAAAAAACTATGGAAAGAAATAAATGAAAGGGCAGAAAAACTTATTGAAAAATTCTGGCCAGGACCATTAACAATAATACTTCCAAAAACAGAAATTGTTCCTTATATTGTAACTTCTGGACTTGAAACTGTTGCTGTAAGAATGCCTTCCCATCCTGTTGCTTTAGAAATTTTAGAGAAAGTTGATTTTCCTATTGCGGCTCCAAGTGCAAATATATTTGGTAGATTAAGTCCTACTGAAGCAATTCATGTAGAAAAACAGATTGGTAATAAAATTGAAATTATCATAGATGGAGGAAAATGTCCTGTTGGTATTGAATCAACTGTAATTGATTTAACAACCCAAGAAAATATAATTCTAAGGCCAGGTGGAATACCGAAAGAAGAAATTGAAAAAGTTATAGGAGAAGTAAAAATTATTAAAAGGTCAGAAAAAATTTTATCTCCTGGACAGTTGCCATATCATTATTCTCCAAAAACACCTCTTAAAATTTTAAGAAATTATAAAGAAGTTAAAAAAGGAATAAAAGCAGGACTTCTTGCATTTAAGGAAGCAAAAGAAAAAGAAAAATTTGTAAAAATAGAGGTTCTTTCCGAAAAGGGTGATTTAATTGAGGCAGCAAGCAATTTCTTCTCTTTATTACATAAACTTGATAATGCGGGTCTTGATATTATTTATGCAGAACCTGTTCCAGAAGAAGGACTGGGAATAGCAATAATGGATAGACTATACAAAGCCGAAAGTAGCACAGGATTACGATAATTCTTTATATTAAAGCAATTTTTTAAAAGAGACATTCAAATTGAGATATACTTTTGAAGAAATTGTTTCTATTTTCTTTTGGTCTGGAGAAGATGGAATTTCATATTTTATATTAAGGTCAAGCAAAAAATTACCATTAAAGTTATCAATAGTCCCTTCTTCCTCATTAAAATTAAAAGTCCCTTTTGAATTATTCTTTCCTGTAAAAGTAATTTTTGTATTCACATCTTTTTTTGTCTCTTTTATTGTTTGATTTGCTGTAAATTTTATTTCAGAAAGACCTTCTTTCTTTTCGTAAATATAATCAAATTTAAGATTACACATTGGAATTCCAGGTAATTCAAAAGCAGGTACTTCCTGTGTCCACTTTTTACCTGTTGTTATATCATCTGGAAATTTTGGAAGAAGAGACAAAATCTGAGACAATGTTAAAATACCTTTTTTTATTTCTTCAATACTGATTATTTCGCCATTTTTCTTTATTTTGATTAAACAACTTGATATAATTGAAGAAATTTCTTCTGTATCTGACTTTGTTTTATCCTCAAGTATTTCTCCTCCAACCTTTACAAATGTTTTTAAAGGAATAACCTGAATAGTATAGACATCGTTTTCAAATTCAATAGTTTCAATCTTCAAATTCCCCTTCGCAATAACATTAAATTTTTCTTCTTTTACACCTGGATATGTCAAAGAACCCCTTCCGTCTAATTGAAAAGAGTAATTTATAACTTTAGATTTTTCAAATTTATAGGAAACCTGAGAAAATAAAGTAAATGAAAATAAAAAAATGAAAGAAAAAAATTTTTTCATAAATTCTCCTCTGTAAATTTATTTATTCTTTCTATCGCTTTCTTTAAACTATCCATACTTATAGCATATGAAATTCTTATATAATTGTCAACACCAAATTCTTCTCCAGGAACTGTTGCAACCAATTTTTCTTCAAGTAATCTCTCTGAAAATTTTTTTGAATCCATATCTTTAAAATTTAAAAAAATATAAAAGGCACCTTCAGGAAATGGATATTTTATTTTATCTGATAAGTTTTTAACAATATAATCCCTTCTTCTTTTAAATTCTTCAACCATATTACTGTATAATTTTTCACCCTCTTTTATTGCAAAATATGATGCTTTCTGAGATATGCTTGAAGGTGCAGATGTTGATTGTCCCTGAATTTTACCAACTGCATCAGCAATTTCTTTCTTACAGGCAATATATCCAATCCTCCAACCAGTCATAGCAAAAGTTTTTGAAACTCCATTTACAATAATTGTTAAATTTTTCATCTCTTCTGATAGAGAGGCAATACTTATATGTAATTTATCAAAAACTATCTTTTCATAAACTTCGTCAGAAATACAGATAATTTTTTTTGAAAGAATTATTTCTGCAATCTCTTCAAGGTCCTTTTTTTCATATACAATTCCAGTTGGATTTGAAGGACTATTCAAAATTAATGCTTTCGTTCTTTCTGTTATCTTTGATTTTAAATCATCTATATCTATTTTGAATTTTTCATTATATCTACAGAAAACAGGAATACCTCCACATATAGAAACCATGGCAGGATAACTGACCCAGTAAGGAACTGGGATTACAACTTCATCACCTGGATTTAAAATTGAAAGAAATATATTAAAAAGAGAATGTTTCGCACCATTTGAAACCACAATTTCTTCTGGTTCATACTTTAATCTGTTTTCATTTTCAAGTTTTTCACATATTGCTTCCCTTAGTTCTTTCATCCCTTTTTCTTCTGTATATTTTGTATATCCATCTTTCATTGCCTTTATTGCATACTCTTTAATTTCATCAGGTGTATCAAAGTCAGGTTCTCCAACTGTTAAATTTATAACATCTAAACCTTTTGATTTCATCTCTTTCGCTTTTCTATTCAATGCCAGAGTTGCTGATGGTTTTAAAAATTTTGCTCTTTCTGACAAATAACACATTTTTCTCCCCTTTTATATAAATTTTTCAGGTGAAATATAATCTCCAAATTTTTCTCTTGCTTTTATCAATCTTTCTTTCTGTTCATTCAATATCTTAAAAACTTCTTCAGGTGCATCTTCTACTTTCTCATTCAGGAATTTAATAACTCTTTCAATTTTTGCAAGATTTTCAGGAACTCTTATTGTAAACTGTTTTATATAATCATCCTTTGTATAATCTTTTTTTAAAACTTTTTTAAATAAAGTTTTCAAATCATTATAAACTGGAATTAAACCTGTTGGTGTTTCTATTGCTTTCACATCATTATGAACTTTCAATTCCATCCATTTTATCCAGACATGCTTATCCTTCCTTGAATTTAAAAATTCACCTGTTTTTAAATCTCTCAAAAAATAATTAACTCCAAAAACAAAAGGAACTTTTTTCAAATTCTTTCCAAATTCAATATAATTTTTAATATAGGTTCCAAGAGGAATTGAAACAAAATCCTGAATACTCATTATATTTATTTCATATTTCCCTTCTTCTCCAACTATTGCAAAAGTAGTTTCTGTTTCAAGAGCAACTCCATAGGATACTATTCCATGAACCCAATCAAATCCCTGCTGAACAGGAACATATCCTCTATAATCTCTTCCACCAAATATAATTCCTCCAAGTTCAACTCCATCAGGATTATCAAGATTTTCATCACAATTTGGAAGTGCTTTCAAAGAAATTGTATATCTTGCATTTTTATGTGATGGTAAAATTTCCTCCCCTTTTTCGTCTTTTTTCCCTTTATACCATTTCCCTGAATAATTAATCCCTTCTTCTGGCAGTTCACATCCCATATCAAGCCACCATACTTTACCATCTTTAACCAGAATATTGGAAAAAATTATTTCATTTGGAGATGTAATTGTCTTATATATTAATGGGTCATCAACAGGATTAACTCCCTGAATAATACCAAAAATCCCGCATTCTACATTTACTGCTTTACAAATTCCATTTATATTTCTTACATAAGCAAGGTCATCCGACAAAATTTTTTCTCCTTCAAGCATAGCGGTTGAAGTTTTACCACAAGCACTTGGAAAAGCACCTGCAAGATATGTTTTCCTTCCATCAGGTCCATAAACTCCAATAATCATAAAATGTTCTGCAAGCCATCCTTCTTTATGTGCTTTCCTGATTGCAAGACGAAGAGCAAGTTTTTTAAATCCAACAGAATTACCCGCATATTGAGTATTAACACTATAAACTGTATTTTCTTTATAATCAATATAAATCCTCTTTTTATCATAATTTTTACTTGTCATATTCTCGTCAAGTTCACCTGCTGAATGAAGTGTAAAAAATATATCAGAACTATCATCAACTTTAATTATTTCTTCATAACCATGCCTATAAAGTAAATCAACAGAATGAGCAACATACCAACTATCTGTGCATTCAATGCATGGTATTGTAAAAATTGAATTTCTTGGTCCAAGAACAAGGAATCTAACAATCATTGTTTTACCTTTCATAGAATTTTTAAGAAGTCCTTTTATTTCATTTAAACCTTCTTCCCTATCTATCTGATTTAAAGAATTACTCAATTTATCACCCTTGGGAACAAGAAATTTCGTAACCTCTCTGTCTCTACCCTGATCATAATATCCATCAAAATGAAATGTATGTCCTGGAGTTAATAAGGCAGCACTTTCTTCCTTACTTACAATTGCCATATTTTTTATATAGGCAATTTCATCGGGTGTATCACTACATACAAAAACATCGTCTGGATTACACAATAAAATAC
>CAYNUP010000007.1:0-4357 GCA_964400565.1 uncultured bacterium
TAAACTCATATCTACAATTTTTACATCTTAATTTCCCTCTTCTTACTTTCCAGAATTTTTTTCCGAGACATCTTGGACACTTTACTTTATCCATAGCCACATTTTAACATTTTTAAGTGGCTATTTTCAAACATAACCCAAATTAAAATAAACCATCAATTTTTGTTTCCTGATCTGTCTAATTTGAAAGATATATTTTTATTGCTTCAAGATGTTCATTATATGTCTTTGAGAAATGGTTTGTGTGAATTGCAAGGGAAAATCGACCCTTTTTTTTGCAATTTAATTTTGACCCACCTACCAAAATAATACCCTCTTTTCAATGAACTTTTTATATTTTAACCAACTTTATTTCTCTATCAAATTTTTTTTGTAGTTCCAAGGATAGAATGTCACCATTTTAATTTTTCTATAAATTTTTCATTCTGACAAACTCTTGTTGTTTTTTTGGATAAAAAAGATAATTTTACTCTCCTTCGATAAGATTATTTTTATCGTCTGAGACACTTTTTTATTTATAATTATCTCAGATGTCAATAAACTTTAATACCTCAAACTTTTTCTTCTCTTCTTAATTAAATATTTTCCTCATCAGCACATTTTTTTAAAAGTAAAAATTGTTCCCATCTTAAATTAACAGATTTTGAGAGAAAGTTAGTTAAATTAAAATAGAAAATGTCACTAAACTAATTAAATTGCAAAGTTAGTACTAAAATTAACATCCTACTTCAACACTTACCTGAGCTATAGCGGTTAAACCATTTTTGCCTATCCTTCGGACGGTAACAATATAGCGACCTGGTTTCCGATAAGCATGCCACCTTTCTGCAAAATCTGTCTCGGTACACAGAGTCCCCCTAGGCGGCGCTCCAGAGCAAGTAACAGCTTTAGTTCCATCTCCAAAATCCCATTCTTCCTCCCCAGCCCTATTTACCTCAAATTTTTCTCCTCCAAAGAATGTGCGAACTTTAAAAGCAATTGGTTGTCCAGGAGAGAGATTATCAGTTGGGTAGTAGGTAAGTTGCATTGTAGGTGGAGTTCTTGAAGGATCTGCATCTACCGGTAAAATTTGAACTACGCAAAAGTCCACAGAAGTTTGTCCTCTGCCATCTTTAACAGTAAGCATCTCAGAATACATTCCTTCTTTAGAATAAATTTTCACTGCTTTAACATCATCTACCACATTTCCATCGTGAAACCTCCATTGATAGGATACTATTTCCGATCCATCGCAGAGGGAACGACTTCCGTCAAAAGTCAAAGGTTCGCCCACAACACCAACAAGATGCGGCCGTGCACATGCCAATAGAGACCCTGGTCTTTCATGAAAATAAGCCTCTACAAGAAATGGATAACCATCAACTTGTCCATATCTTCCACTTGGCTGCATAGAAACCATACTAAAGTGAAGATGAGCCCATCCTCCTGAAGTCCCCTCCTTACCAAGAACACCAATAGGATCGCCTGCTTTTACATATCCGCCTAATTTAATGGTAGGGTCGATCATATCCAAGTGAGAGTAAGTATAATACCAACCTGCTTCATCTCGCACAACTACACGATCATATTGAGGAGCACCTGCTATTGTTTCGTCGTACTCTACAATTTTCTGCTCCCCACGAACAACAACATATCCACTTCTTGCAGCAACGATAGGTACAGCTCTATCATGTCCCCCTATATCCATACCATAATGATAATATATATATGAATCTGGTTTTACAAGAGGTAATTCGCAAGCGTCTACATAACATCGTTCATTAGGCATCTGGGTCATGGATGCAAACCACTTTTGACGAACAGGATATACTATTGGTGTAGGTCCAAATAGGTGGCCATAAAGAGGCCAGCATCTAATACGTGCATCTTTCTCTAAAGCATATACATCTTTATATTTCTTCACTGCTTCTGCTATTCCTCGTGTTACTGAACAGGCTATTCTCATTTGATCAACTATTTTGGGCATGTTATATTCAGCCACAGGTAATTTTATCTTCTCTCCGTCAACATCAATCGTAATGTACGGAGAACGAATTACTCCTCGTGCTTTACATCGTGGTTCATTTACCTCAAGCAAAGTAACCTTGTATGAATGTCCTCCAGGTAGATTTACTTTAACACATTCGCCTATGGATAGGTCGTACACATATCCACCTTGTGGAATCATATCGTATATATCCATTTCCCCTCCTACTAATATTTCCATTTATTTAAAAATTAGATATAAATTCTATTGTATTTTCTTTAATTTTGTCAAATTTTTTATCTTTTCTAAAACTCTAATTATCAAATTTTATCTTCTTTTTAAAAAGGTAAAAAAATTTCAATTAGATTTTTGATAAGACAATTCAACAATTTGACTAAAAGAGGGGAAAGAATATAATTTATGATAAACATTAATTGTAGTAAAATATAGTCAATGTTATAAAATTTAAACACTAAATCTTTAAATGGAAAAAAAAGAGAATGTTATACCGGTAAATATAAATATAAAAATTCCGAGAGATAAAATTTGGCGTATTGGTATCGTAGGATATTATACTGGTTCAGGTTATGATGGACATGGAATTCACCTTGCATTTTCTGGGTTACCAGGGGTAGAAATTGTATCAGTGGCAGACCCTGATGAAAAAGGGAGGAATAAACTTCAAAAGGAAACCGGAGCAAAGAAAAGTTATTCTGATTGGCGAGAACTTATTGAAATTGATAAGCCTGATGTTATTTGTATTTGTTCCCGGTTACCATCCCGCCATACAGAGGTTGTTATTGAAGCAGCCAAGGTAGGGTGTCATGTTTATTGTGAAAAACCTTTTGCCGAAAATCTTGAAGATGCTGACAAAATGTTAGAAGCGGCAGTCTTGGGAAACATTCTGATATCTGTGGCACATCTTGGAAGGTATGCTCCCATGTACCGAATTGCCAAGGAATTAATTCAAAAAGGATTTATTGGTCGTCCTCTTTCAATATTTTGCAGAGGGAAAGAAGATAAACGTGGAGGTGGAGAGGATATGATGGTTCTTGGCACTCATCTTTTTGATCTATCCAGATTTTTTTTTGGTGACCCAAAGTGGATATTTGGACATGTGACCGTAGGTGGGAGGGAAATGACTCTTGCCGATATTTCTATTCCCACGGAAGACATAGGCCCAGTTGCAGGAGATGAAATTGTTGCTCTTTTTGGGTTTTCAGAAGGTGTACGTGGTTATTTTGAGAGCAGAAGGGGGCTCTTTGATGGACATGAAAAGCGCATGGGTATTTGTGTAGTAGGCTCGGAAAGGATACTCTCTTTGCGTTTTGATGGAAAACCTTGGATTTATATAAGCAGGAAAAAATATTCTGTAGGGAGAACTATAGAATTTGAAAAAATTTATACACCATCTCGTCTGGAAGTTTCAGGAGCTGACCCTTTGGTTCTTGATGAGAATAGCTCTGAACAGGATTTTCCTTTTGCCTACTGCAACCGCTATGCTGCTGTTGACCTACTTTGTGCAATAACAGAGAAACGTCAGCCAATATCAAGTGGATATGATGGACGGTGGGCACTGGAGATGATTATGGGAGTATATTTATCTCATCTATCAGGTAGAGCCCTAAAACTTCCCTTACTGGAAAGAAAACATCCATTGTATAGGCAATAAATAAAAAAGTTAACAATTGCATCTATTTGTAAAAATGAAATGAAGTATTTAAAAGCATATAATAGGACAGAGTATAAAGTTAAAAATAAAGATAAATCAACAAAGTGAAACTTTAGATCTTTATCTATAAAAGATTCTAAAATTCCGACATTAGAGAAAAGAGATGTAATTTATTGATATATCTTGATTTATATTAAGTTAGCCATTATTAAAGAATAAAATTTGACACAAATTTTTATTTTTGTTATATTCTTAACAATTGATATAATTTAAAAAGATAAGAAATGAAGAAAAAAGATATTAAAAATTAAGGAAAGAGAGACAACTACTTGAAACACATTGTCTTGGTATTGGATTACAACTTCCGTTATGGTTAACTAATAGGTATGTAAGATGTGGTAAGAAAGGGTGTAAATGTAATAAAGGTGCTCTTCATGGTCCATTTTCATAATAGGTAATTTTGATGGATTATTTGCTTTTTTACTTCAGATATATTTCTTTTCACTATTTGATTTTAGACCTTCCTGTAGAAAAAGAATAATGATACCTTTGACAAATTGTTGGGGGGGGGTATAATAAATATGTGATATAATATAAAAAGGTTGAAAATTAGAAAGTAAAAAAGTAAAAAGTTAGAAAAAGTTGAAAATTAGGAAAAAGAGGAAAATTAAAAAGTTTTTTATGTCGTATTTTAGAAAGATTTATTATTTTTGAAGATT
>CAYNUP010000008.1:0-12100 GCA_964400565.1 uncultured bacterium
AGGTCCTCGGTTCAAATCCGAGCGCCCCGATTTGTAATTTTTTCTGAACTCAGATTTGAAAAAGGAAAGAGATGAAAATATTTATTGATACTGCGAAGATAAATGAAATAGAAGAAGCATTTTCTTGGGGAATAATGGATGGAGTTACAACAAATCCTTCTTTAATAAAAGCAGCATGTGATGAATTAATGAATAAAGGAGAAAAAATAGATATGGAGATGTATATAAAGAGAATTCTGGAAGTTGCAAAACCTTTTCCTGTAAGTTTAGAAGTTATAGGAACAAATTTTGATGATATGTATAAAGAGGCGAAAATTCTTTATGAAAAATTTAACAAAATCGCAAATAATGTTGTTATAAAAATTCCCATAAATCCATCCTTAGAAGAAAAAGCAGATTTTGATGGACTTAAAACAATTTATAAACTTTCAAAAGAAGGGATTCCAGTAAATGTAACTTTAATTATGAAAGTAGAACAGGCAATTTTAGCAGCAAAAGCAGGAGCAAGATATGTAAGTCCATTTGTAGGAAGAATTGATGATTATTTAAGAAGTGAAAAGATGGGATGGAAGGATTTTAAAAAAGATGAATATTATCCTGAAAATGGAGTAAAGTTTAAAGAAGAAATAATAAATGATGAAGGAATTGTAAGTGGAGTAAATCTTGTCAGGGAAATAGTAGAGATTTTTAATAAATACAACTTTAAAACTGAAATTATTGCTGCTTCTATAAGAAATTCAAGACAGGTAAGAGAAATTGCTAAAACAGGTGCACATATTGCAACAATTCCATTTTATGTTTTAAAGGATATGCTTGTTCATTTTAAAACTTCTGAAGGTATGAGAAAATTTGTTTCTGATATTGTTCCTAAATACAGAAATTTATTTAAATGACTCATAGAGAGAGATTGAAGAGAGTTTTTAAATGTAAAGAAATTGACAGAATGCCTATAAGAATATGGGGAGTTAGTCCTGTTTTTCCTTCTGAAAGATTTAAACCATTATGCGAACTTGTAAAGAAATATGATCTTGAAAGTATTGAATTTTGGAGTCCTGCAAAAGAAGAAATCCCACCAGTACCATATCAAATGGAAATTGAAGAAAAATTTTAGAGAAAGAAGAAGCAAAAGAAATTATTACAAAAATTAAAACACCAAAAGGAGATTTATTTCAGATTTTTAAATATAAATTAGATGGTTCTCCTGGAAGAAGAATAAAACATTTTATAGAGGATTTAAAAGATGCAGAAAAATACCTTTCAATTATAGAAACAGAAGAATTACCAAAAATTGATTCTTATTTTGAATTTGAGAAAAAAGTTGGAGAAAGGGGTTTAATATTGATAGGGATAGATGAGGCAATGTACGCAGTTCATAGATTTATGGGTTCGGAGACATTCAGTTATTTCCTTTATGATTATAGAGATATACTTCATAAAATGATAGAAAAAGAATTTAAAAAAATTGAAAAACTTGTGAAATATTATTTATCAAAAAAGATAGGAGATGGATTTGGATATGTTGGACCTGAATTATGTATTCCTCCTCTTGCCTCTGTAAAAGATTTTAAAGAATTTGTCTTTAATTATGATAAAAAAATAATTGATTTAATCCATAATGAAAATAAACTTGTCTGGGTTCACTGTCATGGTGATATGGCTCCTGTCTTAGAGGAATTTATAAAAATGGGTGTTGATTGTTTGAATCCTGTTGAACCACCTCCTGTATCAAAAATAACACTGAAAAAAATGAAAGAAATAAGTAATGGAAAAATGTGTCTTGAAGGAGGAGTGGAGGATGGTGCTTTTGATACTTTAAAACCGGAAGAAATGAAAACACTTGTAGAAAAAATTATAGAAGAAGCAAAACCTGGTGGTGGATTTATTTTATGTCCCACTTCTGGTCCAAATACATGGCCGGAGTTATTACCAAGGCATATAGAAAATTATAGAATTTTTGTTGAAACGGGAGTAAAATTAAGAGATTATTAAATAACAATTCCTCCCTCTTCAGCAAGAAATATTCCTTTCATTTTCATTTCAAGTGATTGTGGATTTTCAGCATATTTTAAAGCAGTTTCTTTATCTATAAATCCTCTGTTATAAAGGTCTAAAAGAGAATCTTCAAAATCCTGCATACCTTCACTTTTCCCGCTTTTTATTGCTTTAATTATTTTCCCATCTTCACCTTCAAGTATTAAACGAGAAATTAAAGGATTGACAAACATAACTTCTACAGCTGGTACTCTTTGGACATTTTCTTTTATTGATGGCAGAAGTATCTGTGATATTACACATTTTAAATGTAAACTTAAATCTCTTCTTACCTGTGGTTGTCTTGTTTCAGGAAAAAAATTTAAAATTCTTCCTATTGTTAAAGTGGCATTTTGACTGTGCAATGTTCCAAATACAAGATGTCCTGTTTCTGCAGCATGGATTGCAAACTCAACTGTCTCTTCATCTCTTATTTCACCTATAAGGATAACATCAGGATCCTGTCTTACTGCATATTTTAATGCTTCTTTAAAAGTTCTAACATCTATTCCAATTTCCCTTTGAGTTATTATTGCCTTATCATTTTTGTAAAGATATTCAATGGGGTCTTCAATACATAAAATATGACATGCTCTTGTTTTGTTTATCCGGTTTATTATTGCAGCCAGAGTGCTTGATTTGCCGCTTCCTGTGGGACCTGTTACAAGAACAAGCCCATTTAAAAAATCACATACTTTTTTTGTACTTTCAGGTAAATTTAATGTTTCAAAATCTGGGATAAAAGAAGATATTCTTCTTGCAACAAGAGCAAATGTTCCTCTCTGTCTGAAAATATTAATACGAAATCTTCCTATATCATGGAATCCCACAGAAGTATCAATATTATCTGTTTCTTCCAGAATTTTCTTTTCTCTTTCCTGTAAAAATTCAAATATTATTTTGTTGATATCATCTTCGTTTATTTTCTTATATTCTTCTATTTTAATAAGTTCTCCCTTAATTCTTAACATTGTGAGCCAACCTGTAAATGAATGTCAGATGCTTCTTTTTCTTTTGATAACATTAAAAACTCCTGAAAAGAAAATTCTTTTTCCATTTTTTATCCTTTGTATGGTATAATTATTTTAACAAATGAAAATAATTATAGTTTATTTTTCTCTTACAGGCAATACTAAAAAACTTGCAGTAAAGATATATGAAATACTTAGGTCAAAAAATTTTGAAGTTGATCTGTTTGAACTGGAAAACAAAAAAAGAAAAAGTTTTTTAATAAATTGTTTTGAGGCAATAAAAGGAAAAACTTTTTATATTGAAAAAATACCTGCATTGGAAAAGTATGATTTTGTTTTTATAGGTAGTCCTGTCTGGGCAGGTAGAATTACACCTCTTATCAGGTCTTTTATAAAAGAAGTTGATTTTTCAAATAAGAATATTTTTTTATTTACAACTTATGGTAGTGGACTGGGAAAGAGTAGAGCAATGGAAGAATTTGAAAAACTTGTTTTTGAAAAAGGCGGAAAGATAATAGGGAAACTGGAAGTGAAAGGTAAAAAAGTTGAAGAAAATATTTTTCAAATAAAAGAGAAAATTGAAAAATGTTTGAAAGAATTATAACTGAAAAAGCACCATTACCTGTTGGTCCGTATTCACAGGCACTTAAATGGAAAAATTTTATTTTTCTTTCAGGGCAGATACCAATAGACCCAAAAACCAATAAAGTTATTGAAGGAGATATTACTTCTCAAACAAGACAGGTTATAGAGAATATAAGGAATATTTTGGTTGAAGCAGGTGCTGACCTTGATAATGTTATAAAGATTACTATCTATATGAAAAATTTAAAAGATTTTGAAAAAATGAATTATATATATGCCCAATATTTTAAAAATAAACCAGCAAGAACAACAGTAGAAGTATCAAATTTACCCAAAGGAGTTCTTATTGAAATTGATGTTATAGCAATATCAGGGGAGGAATAGATATGAAAAGCAAAATTATTTTCATTTTTTTTATAGGTTTTATATCAGGAATTTTATGCACATCCAAAAAAGAAAGAATTGAATTTGATAAATGGCCTCAAATGAAATTTAAAAATGTAAGAGTTTTAATTGCAAATTCAGAACTTTCAAATCAGGGTTTTGCAGGAGCAAGTTTAAAAGAAATGGAAAATACAATTATTATTTTCCCAAATGTTCCTTCTGGAGTTATTTTTACAAATGAAAACCAGGGATATGGTTCTGTAAAAGAAGATATAAAAATTTATTATCTTGATAAAAAATTTAATATTCTTAAATGTGAAATAATGAAAAAAGAAAAAGGAATTTCTTTTTCACCACAGAATACATTTATAGCAGTGGAAGGGTTGCCTTAAAAATCAATATGTTATAAAATTGTTTTGAAAAAAAGGAGGTTTTATGAAGATAAAAAAACTATTTTTTGTGTTATTTTTTTTAATTGTATTTTCTGGATTTGGAGAGAATACTGAGAAATATCTGAGAAGATTTAAAATAGCAGAAAATCTTCTTGAATATATGCTAACTCAACCAGATGTTGCCATTCCTCTATCACTCATTAAAAGTTGTCACGGGATAATATTCTTGAGACAGTATAAAGGTGGTTTTCTTCTTGCAGGTAAAGGAGGAGAAGGAATAGTTTTAGCAAGGGATAAGGAAACAAAAGAGTGGAGCGCTCCCGGTTTTGTAGCATCTGCTCAACTCAGTTTTGGATGGCAGGCAGGAGTTCAGAGAACAGATTTAATATTGTTAATTATGAATGAAGTTGGATTAAATATGTTGCTTGCCTCTAAAGTTAAACTTGGAACTGACATTGGAATTGCTGTAGGTCCTGTGGGAAGAGATTTTGAAGGGAAAGTGGCTCCTGGAGCAGGTATTCTTGCTTATGGAAAGAGTAAGGGAATTTTTGGGGGAGTTGCTATTGAAGGAGGGGTTCTTTTTGCTGACGATAAAGCGAATGAGGAATTTTACGGAAAAAAGGGAATAAGATTGAGAGATATTTTGTTTAAAAAGAAGGTCCCTGTGCCAAAAGAAGCCCAGAAAATTATAAAACTTTTGAAAGATTATGAAGAGTATGAGTTAGTTCTTGAGAAAAAAGAAAAAAAGAAATAAAAATTGAGAAAATATTTTGTATTATTTTTAATAATTCTTTCGGGTTGTATTCCTAAAGTTTCTGTTGTAAAAGAACAGACATCTATTTTTTCAAATAGAAAAGATGCCATTTTTTCACTCGAAGGAAGTATTAATCCTGAAAGTATTGCAGTTTCTCCGGATGATAAATTTTATGTTAAAGAACTTGAACCATATGGTTATGGAAAAATCGGGATATTTTTTAAAAATGGCGGAATTTTTAATATAATTAAAACACTCCAAGAAAATGAAAAGAATGATTTAAAAAGTATTGCATGGCATCCCAACAGTATGGTAATAGGGGTGATTTATCATAAAAATTATTCTTCTATAATATCTCTTTATGAAATTTATTCAGGGCAGATTTTAAGAAAAGTAGTAATAGGTGGATATTACCATTATATGGTTTTTGATGGAGATGGAAGGAAGTTATATCTTTCAGAAGATGGAGAAAAGATAGAAGAGATAAATTTAAGGAATACAGATTTTGTTAACAATTCTGGAGTAAATCTACCTTGGATAAACTATGGATGGGATATCGGAAGAAATCCATGGGAAGAAAATAATCATGGTGGTTTTTCCTCTAATAAAAGAGTTCTTTTAGAAAAATTTATTTTTTTTAAAAATATGGGAGCAAATGTAATAAGAGTTTTTTTATTCTGTGATTTAAGAAGTGGTGTAATTTTTGATAAATTTGGAAATTGTATTTTTGATGAATATGTTTATAAGGATTTTAACTCACTTATTGAAGTTGCAAAGGAAACAAATATTAAGATTTTACCTGTAATTTTTGATTATACAATAGCAGACGGAGTGAGTTCTGAAAATGGGATACCTGTGGGAGAACATCCTGAAATTTTTGAAAATGAAGATATTCAGAAAAAGTTATTGAAACTTTTTGAAGGGTTTTTCAAAAAAATTGATACTAAAAATGTTATTTATGGATGGGATATAATAAATGAGCCGGAACACTTAAAAATAGAAAGGAAGAAAGTTGATGATTTTATTTTTTCATTTATAAAGTTAATTAGAAAATACAGAAAAAAAGAAAATATTACAGTAGGCGCGCTTTCTGGGATTTATCTCCCACATTATAAAAAATTTAATCTTGATTTTTATCAATTTCACCATTACGATAGTTTTCAAAATATTTTTTCTCTGGAAAATCACCTGTACAATCTTTTTCTTGATAGACCTGTAATTGTTGGAGAACTCGAACCAGGAGATTTGATAAATAAACTTACAAAAATCTGGGAGAATGGATATAATGGAGTTCTTATATGGCATAATGATGAATTTTTGAAGGAAAACTGGAGATTTTATAAAACATGGGTTGATACCCATTAATCTTTTCTTTTTAATTTCTGAAATGGTAAAATTAAAATAATGAGAAGGAAAGCAAGAGAATATGCTTTGAAAATTTTGTATATGATGGATATAAGAAAAGAAAAAGATTCCTCTGTTTTTGAAGCATTTCTTAAGAATATTGATGAAAAAGAGGAAGTGAAAAAATTTACAGAGGAAATAGTGAAAGGAGTTTTGGAAAATATTGATAAGATTGACGGGGTTATATCACAGGCTTCTTTAAACTGGAGTATAGATAGGATGGGTTATATTGATAGAAATATTTTAAGGATTGGGACTTATGAAATTCTTTTTAGAGAGGATATACCATATGCTGTCAGTATCAACGAAGGAATTGAATTATCAAAAAAATATGGGGATGCAGATTCACCAAAATTTGTAAATGGTGTTTTAAATAAAATTAAAGAAATTTTTGAAAAAAAGGAGTAAAAAATGAATTATATCAAAAAAATTTTGTTTATTTCGTTCATGTTTCTTCTATTTTTATATGGGCAAGAGAAAAGAGTTTTGATGGTTATTGCTTTTGAAAATTTTAGAGATGAGGAATTATTTACTCCTAAAAGTATACTTGAAAGAAATGGGATTACAGTAGATATAGCATCATTAAAGAAAGGTATTGCAAGAGGAATGCTTGGGGGTAAAGTAAATATTGATTTAACAATTGATAAGATTGATGAGAAAAAATATGATGGAATAATTTTTGTTGGTGGGACTGGTTGTGAAAGTTTATTTACCAATCCCTATGCTATAAAACTATCCCAGGATTTTTATAAAAACAAAAAAATGGTTGGTGCAATATGTCTTGCTCCTGGGATTTTAGCAAAATCAGGGATTTTAAAAGGGAAAAAGGCGACATGTTATCCTTCTGCTTCTGATATTTTAAAGGAAAATGGAGCAATTTATACGGGGAGTCAAGTAGAGGTAGATGGGAATATAGTTACTGGGAGTGGACCTGAGGCGGCAGAAAAATTTGGAAATACAATCCTTAAACTTCTTAAAAAGTGAAAAAGAATATTTTTATATTTTTGAGAATTTTTATCAGCGCTTTTTTTATTTTTTGGATTTTAAAAAAGGTTAATTTTAATGAAGTTTCTCAAATTATTGGAAAGACCAATCTTTTAATTTTATCCCTTGCTTATACTTTACTTTTTCTTATAAATATTCCCCTTGCTTTAAGATTCAAATATATTCTTGAAATTTACTTTAAAGAAAAGTTTTCTTTATATTTTATCTGGAAATTAACGATGATAGGATTATTTTTCAACAATTTTCTTCCTACATCTGCAGGTGGAGATATAGTAAAAATTTTTTATGTGGTTAAAGATGAAGAAAAAAAATTTTTGAGTGGTATTTCTGTTTTAATTGATAGATATATAGGTTCTTTAACTGTTATGACAATGGGTGCGATTTCTATTTTTTTCTATCATACACAGGGCAGAAAACTTCAATATTTAATTTTTTTATTTCTTTTTTTATTGATATTTGCTTTTTGTTTTTTTTCCATCAGGAGATTAGCAGGATTTTTGTATTCACCTTTTAAAAAATTTATCCCTGAATTTTTAAATAATAAACTTTTGCTTTTATATAATTCAATTCATTTTTACTTTACAGAAAACAAAAGGAAACTATATCTTGCAATTTTTGTAAGTTTTTTTCTCCAGATACTTTCTATTTTTTCTCAATATCTTATAGGTATTTCGGTGGTTAAACAAAAATTAAGAATTATCCCATTTTTTATTTTTATTCCTTTAATCTGGACATCTACTTTAATTCCATCTCTTGGAGGACTTGGAGTAAGAGAATTTTCATCTATTTTTTTATTTTCCAGTTTTATTGGGAAAGAGAATGCATATGCTTTATCAATTTTATCTCTTTTAAGTGTAATTTTAAATAGCATTATAGGAGGATTTATTTTCCTGATTTTTCGCACAGGGAGAAAAATTAGAAAGGATTAAAAAAATATTTAAAACTTTCTGGTTTTGTATATGCTTTTACAGAAGGAAGGATTTTCTTTATTTTTGAAACAGATGGCATTTTTGTTCCTTCTTCTTCTGCTTTTGCACTTCCTACTGCTACTGCAAATTTTAAAGATTCAATATAATTTCTATTTCTTTTAAACTTATATAAAAAACCTGCTAAAAAAGCATCTCCACATCCAATACTGCTTTTAAATTGAATTTCAGGTGGTCTTGAATAAATTATTTTCTCTTTTGTAAATAATATTGCTCCATATTTTCCATTTGTAATGAGTAAAATTGAAACTCCATTATTTATCAGATAACTACATATATTTTTAAATTTTTCAAAACTTTCAATTTTTGCGTTAAAACATCTTTCAAGTTCCTTTAAATTTGGTTTTATAATAAAAGGTCTTTCTTTTATTGCTTCTCTTAAAACATCTCCATCAGCATCAACAACTCCAAGTGTTCCATAATTTCTCGTTTTTTTTATTATTTCTGCATAAATATTTTTTTTAATCCCGGGTGGAATGCTTCCAGACATAACAATAAAATCATTTTTTTTAAAATTTATGTTTAGAAGGATATTCCAAAAGTTTTTTAATTCATTTTTTTTAATTTCTGGCCCCTTTTCATTAAATCTTAAAACTTTTTCCGGAGATATAAAATTGTAAATTTTTCTTATATCTCCATCAATCTCAATAGGAATAAAATTGATTTTCTCTTTTTCAAGTAAATTTTTATAAAAATTTCCATTATTTTTGCCAAGAAATGTTATAACTAAAGAATTTTCGTTAAGTTTTTTTAACATCCTTGTAACATTTACTCCTTTTCCTCCAGGGTCAACCCTTATTTTTTCTATTCTGTTTACATCTTCTTCAACTATATTTTTTAAATAAAAAGTAAAGTCAATACTACAATTTAAAGAAACAGTATAAATTAAAGAGGACATTTTTATTATCTCGGGATATTTGGATGAGGTCTATATTTTCTCATCTTTTTTCTTTTTCTTATCTCACTTGGTTTTTCATAAAATTCCCTTTCCTTCATTTCCTTTATAATACCTTCTCTTTCTACCTCCCTTTTAAATTGTTTAAAAATTTTTTCAAAATTAGTTTGTGTATTTGCTACCAATATTAATCACCTCCTCACTTTTAGATTTTTTTAAATAGCGTCTATTAGATAAATTTTACTACCACAGTGTTTACATTTAACTTCTTTTCCTTCTTCAATTACATAAGAATCAACCATAAAACATTTTCTGCATCTTATAGTAACTTTTTTCTTCTTTTCCATTTTTTTCATAAATTTATTATAATTTTTTCTACAATTTTTGTCAACTTCGGTTCAGCAGAATTTGCAACCTCAACCATTTCTTCAAATGAAACAGGTTTTAGGGCATCCGGTAAACACATATCAGTTATAACAGAAATGCCAAGAACTTTAAGACCAACATGAACTGCAGCAATTACTTCTATTACAGTAGACATAGTTACCATATCAGCACCTATAAGTCTTAAAAATCTGTATTCTGCCTTTGTTTCAAGATTTGGTCCAAGAAGTCCAACGAGTACTCCCTTTTTTAATGGTATTTTTTCTTCAATGCCTGCATCTTCAGCAATTTTTATTAAGGTTGGGTTATAGGGAGAAGACATATCAGGAAATCTTGGTCCAAATCTTTCATCATTTTCTCCTACAAGAGGATTATGTCCGGTTAAATTTATATGGTCAACTATTATAACAAGGTCTCCTCTGTTAAATAGAGGGTTTAATCCACCAGCAGCATTTGATTCAATTAATATATCTATTCCAAGAAATTTCATAACTCTTATAGGAAAAACTACTTGATATGGAGTATATCCTTCATAAAGGTGAAATCTTCCCTGCATAGCAACAACATTTTTACCTCCAAGATTCCCAATAACTAAATTTCCAAGGTGTGTTTCAACTGTTGATACAGGAAAATGAGGGATTTCCTTGTATGGGATAACTACCTTATTTTTTATTTTCTCTCCCAAACCACTTAATCCAGTCCCAAGGATAATTCCAATTTCGGGTTGAATATTAATTTTACTCCTTATAAAATTTACTGCTTCATTGACCTTTTCCCATTCTTTCATATTAGACCTCCTTTTTATAAGGATATATTATTTCTGTAAATTTTTTCTACAAGTTCCATAGTTTTTAAAGCATCTGAAAAATTACATTCGGGTTCTTTATTTTCTTTAAGACAATCTATAAAATGTCTGTCTTCGTAATAATAACCATAGAATTTATAGTATTCATTACTTCCAGCAATTTCAGATACTGATAGAATTTCAGGTTCATCTTTATTATCTTTAAAAATTAATGCTTTATCATTACAGTCAACAAAAGCAGAAATGCCTTTTGAATGAATTTCAAAAGTGTGAATTCTTTTACCCACTGTCCAGTTTGTTAATAAAATTCCTGTAGCACCATTTTCAAATTCAATTATTGAATTAAAAGCATTTGGAACATCTGAAAAATACGATTTTATAACACTTTTTACATTTTTGGCTTCTCCACATAACCATCTTAAAACATCAACTGAATGTATGGCATCGCAGGTTAATATATCAATTGCTCCGTTATAATAGAGGAACTCTGGATATGTATTTTTATAAAAAGTAGAAACTGCCTGAATTATAGGTCCTTTTTCTTCCACTATTTCTTTTGATTTTCTTAAAAGAGGAATAAATCTTCTATTAAATCCTACCATTGTTTTACATCCATTTTTCTCTGCTAAATCTGCAAAATTTTTTGTTTGAAATGTTGTTATTCCAGGTGGCTTTTCTATGAAAACATTAAGTTTTCTTTTTAATGCATCTATAACAATATCATATAAGTGGTGAGGAGGCATGATTATATAAACTCCATCCAAATTAACTTCTTCAAACATTTTTTTATAATCAGTATATATTTTCTCAACTTTATATTTTTCTGCTGTTTTTTTCAATCTTTCCTGGTTAATATCACAAATGCTAATAATTTCTACATCTTTTATTTCGTTAAGGGATGGATAATGAACTGTATTGGCAAAACTACCGCATCCCACAAAACCAATTTTAATTTTTTCCATACATCCTCCTTATATGGTTTTTCTAAAAAAATCAATCTTATTCACATCTACTCATTTAAAAAACTTATAATTGCATCTTTCCAGTTTCTCATTTTTATATTTGAAGAATTAAGCAAATTAATAGAAAGTGCAGAAAATTTTGGTCTTTTAGCAACAATATTAAAAATTTTTGAAAATTCATCAAAACTTACTTTTTTGATTTCTATATCTGTTTTTAAAATTTCTTTCATTTTAACCCCAAAATCATACCATGAACACCAGCCATTATTACAAACATTTATTATACCATATATACCTTTTTCAATCAATTTTATTATACTTTCTGCAAGGTCAAAAGCATAAGTTGGACAGTTTATAATATCGTCTGTTAAAAAAATTTCTTTTTTTTCTTTCAAAATTTTAGGCAATTTACAACCAAAACTTTTACCATCTTTACCAAAAATTCTTGATGTTCTTATTATTAAACTTTTTTCATAATTTTTAATAAATTCTTCTCCCTTCAATTTACTCTTTCCATAAACATTTATTGGGTTGGGTTTATC
>CAYNUP010000009.1:0-3245 GCA_964400565.1 uncultured bacterium
CCCAAATTTTCATCATAGGTTGCAATCTGCCAAAGAGGAATTTAAACATTTCTTAATCTTTCAATATTTATAGGTTTAGTTTAGTTGCAATCTGCCAAAGAGGAATTTAAACTTTTGACAGAGTTCTTTGTATCCACACCAAGAGCAATTGTTGCAATCTGCCAAAGAAAAAAACAATTGACAGTTTTGGTTATTGTAAGGTATATTAAAAAATAAAAGGGGTAGAAAATGAAGAATAAAATTTTTTTCCTGTTTTTAATAATAAGTCTAATCGGTTTTGGAAAAGAGGTTGTGGAGTTGATAAATGAAGGGGTTGTATATTTAAAAATGGGTGATTATAAAAAAGCAATTGAAATATTTGAAAATGCAAAAAGGACTGCTTCACAAAATCCAGATATTTACTATTACCTTGGAGAAACATATTTTAGGATAGGAGATACACAGAAAGCAGTTTCAAATTTACAGAAAGCAATAGATATTAACCCTCAGAAACAATCATATCATTATACCCTTGCTCTTGTATATCTATCTCAGAATAAAAATAAAGAAGCAATGGAGTCCCTTGATAGGGTTTTAAAAATTTCTTCTTTATCTCTTTATGGGAAGGAAGCGGAAAGGTTAAAAAAAGAACTGGAAAAAAGGAATGTAGAAACTGAAGTTGTAAAAAAATGGGAGAAAATTGAAATAGAAGAAAAGAGTAAAAAAGAAGAAACAAAGGAAACCAAAAAAGAGGAAGTTGGACAGGAAACTCAAAAGGAAGAAAAAATTCCTGTGGGAAAACTTATAAAAAGAATAAAGTTTGGGACTGAAGATGTAAGAAAAACGACTTCTGGATTACTTTTACAATATTCCCCATCTGAGATTTCACAGGTAATAAATGATATTATAGAAATTATAAGTAAGGAGAAAATTCCAGAAATAAGAAAAAATTTAATAATAGTTTCTGGTAAGGTTAATTCTCCCGAAGTTATAGATATGCTGTTAAGTATAATAAAGAATGAGAAAGAATCATTTGATATAAAAATTATAAGTTTGGATACTCTTGAAAATTTACAGAAGGAAAAAGTTGTTCCGGAACTTAGAAGAATTCTTGAAGATATGACTGAAAAAAGGGAAAAAGCAAGAGAGGAAGCAAGGAAGAATTTACAGCAAATAACTCAACAATTAAATTCATTTGTCTCTCAAAGAGATAAATTAAATAGTGAAATTGAAAAATTAAATAATAGAAAAAATGAGATAGATGGTTTACTTACCCCTTCTCCTGAATGGGAAACCAAATCCATAAGTGAAAAAGAAAGGCAAAAACTTCAGACAGAAAGAGATTCACTGGAAGAAAAGATAAATAAAAATAATAATGAACTACAAAAAATAAATAAAGAAATATCAGAACTTGAAAGGAAAAAAGGGAAATATGAATTACTTTTAAAGAAAAAAGAGATAGATATTTCAGGTATAGGTTCTTCTGCTGTAATAATTTCAACAGAAACACCCCCAGGAGAAGAGGTTTTAGAAGGACCTCGTATTTCTTTTACTCAGGCAGATGAGGAAAAAAATGAGATAATTTTTGCTGTAAAGTTAATGATTTTTCTTTCAAATGCAAGAGATAAAGAATCTTTATCCATAATAAAAAAAGCATGGAGAGAATTCGGAGTTAAGGGATTATCTATTTATTACGATATATCTCTTGGGAAATTGGGAGAATATAGAAATATAAATGGAATGGTTGCCAGATTAAAGAAGAATTATCCAGGAGATAATCTTGAAGAGGAGATAAATATAAGAAAAAATATAGTTGAAGTTCTTGGAGATTATATTAAAGAAAAACCAGATGAGGAAATTAAGGGACTTATAGAATATCTTGCCGAGGAAAGCGAATATCCTCAAATTAAAACTACAGCCCAGAAAGTTATGTCTTCTATCGGGAAAAAAGGTATTTGATATAATTTGTGGAAGCAATATTTATTATAAAGACTGGAGAAAAACTTTTAAAAAATTGTGGGATTGAAAATCCTCTTTTAGAAGCAGAAATTTTGTTTTCCCATCTTATGAATATTGAAAGATATAAAATTTATACAGAAAAAATTTATGTTCCTTCAAGGATTGCCAGAAAGTTTTTTAAACTGATTGAAATGAGAAAAGAAGGGATTCCACTTCCTTATATAACAAAAAAAGTTTATTTTTATAACTGTGAATTTAAAATTGAAAAAGGGGTTTTTATTCCAAGACCTGAAACAGAATTACTTGTTGAAAAAACGATTCAAATATATAAAGAAAATTTCTCTCCCCAAAAAGTAAAAATCCTTGATATAGGGACAGGGTGTGGAAATATAACCGTCTCTCTTGCTAAAAATATTGAAAATTGTTATGTAAAAGGAATAGATATTTCTAAAAAAGCACTAAAAATTGCAAAAGAAAATTCTATTTTGAATAAAACAGAAGATAAAACAGATTTTTTTTACTCTAACCTTTTTTTCAATATAAATGAAAAATTTGAAATAATTGTTAGTAATCCTCCCTATGTGAGCAAAAAAGATTATTATAAACTCGGGAAAGAAGTGAGAGAAGAGCCAAAAAGGGCTTTATATGGTGGAGAAAATGGGATAGAAATTATAAGAAGAATTGTTAAAGGGAGTAAATATTATCTTAAAAAAAAAGGATTTTTAATTCTGGAGATAGGTTATGGTCAATCTGAAAAATTAAAAAAAATTATTCCTGATGGATTAAAATTGATTTCAATTGATAAGGATTTTTCTAAAATTGATAGGATAGCGGTGATTTCCAGTGAATAATTAAAATTTTGATATAACTCCTGAAGGATTTTGTAAAAAGAAGAGAATTGGTTTAAAATTCAAATATGGGGAATATTAAAAAGGTTCTCCCTGTTAAAATTTTTTGTGGTTTTATTTATAAAGAAGAAAAAGTTTTTGAAGAAGCAAAAATAAAACTTGAAGAAAGATGGGGAGAAACTGATATTGAATATGGTCCATTTAATTTTGATTTTACAGATTATTATGAGAAAGAGATGGGAAGTGATTTAAAAAGGAGATTTATTTCGTTTGAAAAACTTTATTTACCGGAAGATGCTTATGAGTGGAAGATTTTTACAAATAGGGTAGAAAAAATTTTTTCTGAGAATGAGAAAAGAAAAATAAATATTGACCCTGGATATATTGATAATTCAAAGGTCATTTTACTTTCTACAAAGGACTATTATCATAGAATTTATCTTGGAAAGGGTATTTATG
>CAYNUP010000010.1:0-2249 GCA_964400565.1 uncultured bacterium
AATGTTAATAGAAAGATATGGTTATAGAATTTTAAGAAAAAATATAAAAGAGAATAAATGTTATTTTTGTGGTGCAGTTATAGATGGAATTTTTGAATAAAAAGGGGAAAATATGACAGGAAAAGAAAAAATTATTCAAGCATTTTCAGAAAAAGGAGCAGATCAATTTCCAGTTGTTATATGTTATGAAGGGATCTTTATAAGGGACCACTGGGACAAACTAACGAACCAACCATGGTATACTATTTACTCGCCGGATATTGAAGAGCAAATTAAATGGAATTTAGATGTAATTACTAAAATTAAACAGGACTGGTTTTATGTTTTTCCTTTTTACAGTAAGAAAGAGAGAAAAAATATCAAAATAATAGAAAAAGGAGAAGATAAAATTGTTCTTTTTGACATAGATAAAAAAAATAAGAAAGAAATTAAAAAACCCAAAATTGGTGGTTGGTCCTTATCCGGCCAAATACAATCAATAAAAATTGAAAAAATCCCAGAGACGCTCTTAGAAATAGAAAAACTTTTACCTGAAAAACCAGAAAAATTTGACAAAGAAGAATTTTTTAAAGAAGGTAGACATGACCTTGCAGAAAAACTGATTAAGACCTTTCCAGATAAAATGCCTTTTTCTCATATTGCTTCACCATTATGGGGCTTATACGGAATATTAGGTTTTGAAGGAATGATGATTCTTATTGCAACAAAACCAAAACTTATTGATTATGCATGTGAAAGGATACTTGAAATCAGTATTTCTCAATCCCAGCAATGTATTGCCTGTGGAGCACAACTTTTATGGATTGAAGAATGTTTTACTGATATGATAAGTCCTAAAGCATTTGAACGTTTTAATGTTCCATATATGAAAAAACTTGTTGAAGCAATTAGAGATGCTGGAGGGAAAAGTATTTACTATTATTGTGGAAATCCATGGGATAGATTTGATAAAATTCTTGATATTGGTGCAGATGCAATTTCTTTTGAAGAAAGTAAGAAAAATTTTAAGATTGATATAGAAAAAGTTGTTGATATTGTTAATGGAAAATGTACTGTATTTGGAAATCTTGATGCAATAAATTTTCTTCCTTTTGCTGATGAAAAACAATTAAGGAATGAGATTGAAAGACAGTTAAGGGCAGGAATAAAAAATAAAAGAAAATTTGTTATGTCTCTTGGCAGTCCTGTAACCCCTGATACTCCTCTGGAAAAAGTCCAGTTGTATTGCGAAATTACTCGTGAAATTGGAGAAAAACTATAGAAAAATCTTTATTTTAAAACTTTATTCTTTTGTGTCCTTTAAAATATCCTCCTGAAAGATTTGTTATATTATCAAGATTTAATAAAATATCAATTCTTTCTCTACCTTGATACTATATCTTAAACCGAAAGAGAATTTGACTTGACAAGTCAAATTCGCCATTCTAATTTTTTCTAAATTTTCCTTTTCTTTATCATTTCTTCATTTTCCAATTTTTTTATCTTATTTTATAGTGAAATTATTTTTATATTTTACTTGATTTATTTTTTATAATATGCTATAATATAGTGAAATCAAAAGGAGGTAAATATGTTTTTAAGAGAAATAAAAGTAAAGAGGAAAAGTGGTAAGGTATATAGTTGGTGGGTAGTAATAAAGACATATTGGGATAAAGAGAGAAAGAAAGTAAGACACAAAGTAATACACAATTTAGGGAGATTAACAGAAAACCAAGTAAAGATATTAAAGACACTGTTTTCATTAAAAGGTATACCAGAAGATATTTTTTTTACCAGTTTTAATTATATAAAAATAAAAGGCAGTTATGAATATTTGATAGTGGTGATATTAGATAAACTTTGGTATTTATGGGGACTGGATGAAATTACAGATTTTAAGGACAAAGGGAAAGTGAGTTATCAATTTATATCAAAAGTGCTTGTTTTAAATCGTGCCATAAGTCCAGCGAGTGATTTAAGAGTATGTGATTGGTATAAGGAGACTATATTGGGGAAAATATATAAAGTTGATTCAAGTTTAGTCAATCCGACAAGAATATATAGGACATTGGATAAGTTATTTACGAGAGAGAAAGAGATACAGAGGCATATAAAAGAGAAGTTAGAGTATTTAGGATTAGATGATTTTAGATTAGTTTTTTATGACATAACAAGCAGTTGGTTTGAAGGAGAAAGATGTAGTTTAGCAGAATATGGATTATCAAGGGATAAAAGGAAAGACAAAAAACAACTACTATTAGCATTAGGAG
>CAYNUP010000011.1:0-5276 GCA_964400565.1 uncultured bacterium
CCTTTAATAATTCTTTTACTTGGTTCCAGCATTGGAATGAATTTGAAACAAAAGAATAAAATTTTATATATAGGAATTGGAGGATTTATAAGTATAATATTTTTTGAACTTTTAACAGTTGGTGAGATAATCGTAAGGAAAACAGGTAATGTATCTTTTATTTATTTTCCAGTTGTTATTCTTATTTTATTGACAAAAAGGTTCTGGAAATGAATAAAAAGGTTAGTTATATATTTATCAATTTTTTGAAATTTTTCATAATAATTTCAGTTTTATTTGTAGTTCTTTTTTTAGTAATTCAAATTCTTGATGATTTGGCAAATTTTTTGAAAGGTGAAAAAGTTTTTGTTTTCAGAAATTATTTATATACCTGCCCTCTTTTATTTGTTCAGATTTCACCTATTATTACCATTCTTTCTTCAATGCTTATTCTTTCAGAGATGATAAAAAATTACGAGTTAAAAGTTCTTTTCATTTCAGGTATGAAACCTGTTTATATCTTTAGTATTTTTCTCCTTTGTGGTTTTTTTGCTTCAATCCTGACATTCTCTATTAAAAATTTTGTTTCTCCAGTTCTTATTAAAAAAATAAATGACCAGATTTCAAATATGCCTGTTGTTTTTACATCTGCTAACTATTTTTTTTATTCTGAAAAGGTAGATGGGAAAAATTTTATAAATGTTGAATTTTCTGAATATTTTGAAGATAAAAAAGTAAGGACATTTAAAGCAGAAATAGCCCAAAATTATAGAGATACAGAATGGATTTTTAAAAATGGGGTTTTATGGGAATTTGATTTTAAAAAGGACCTTATTAATAAGGAAAAGTTTGATGTTAAAAATGTAAATATTCCTCTATCTTCAGATATGTTATCAGTTTCAGATGTTAATATTGAATCTTATTCTTTTTTTCAATTATTCAGGATTATAAAAAAGATGGAGAAACTTAAACTAAAACCTGTAAGTTTGATAAGTTATTACCATGAAAAGATATCCTACCCGTTTTTAAACTTTTTTATAATTTTTGTAATTTATACTTTTTTGAAAAAGAGTTATAAAATTTCTAATATTTATGTTTTTTCTTTTTCCTTCCTTTTCTCTTTCTTTATATACTTCCTTTATATTCTTACCTTCACCTTGTCAAAAAATGCCAAAATTCCACCCTTTATTGGTGGATGGATTATTCAATTTACGCTTCTAACCCATTTTTTCCTTCAGATAAAAAAGTTTGAATAAAGAGGGAAAATTTAGTAATATATTTTTAAAATTTATTAAAAGGGTTATTAATGAAAAAAAATCTTATTCTGGAAATTGGTGTTGAAGATTTACCTTCATGGTGTGGTAAATATTTAGAGGAGAAATTTTTGCCCTTTCTGGAGAATAATTTAAAAGAAGAAAGGGTAAAGTATGAAAATATTAAAATTTATTACACACCAAGGAGAGTTATAGGTTTTATTAAAGATGTGGAAGAAAGGCAGGAATCTAAAACAACAGAAATTTATGGACCTCCGTTAGAAATATCAATTGATGAAAATAAAAATTGGACAGATATTGCTAAAAAATTTGCAAGAGCATATAAAATTTCTTCTGATAAATTACAGATATTGGAAAAGAAAGGCAAAAAGGTTATTGGATTTATTAAAAAGGAAAAAGGCAATCCCATATCTAAAATTTTTAACAGTATTGTTAATAAGTCCTTAAAAGAACTTGAGATTCCAAGAGGTATGGTATGGAATGAAAAAGAATTTAAATTTTTCAGACCTGTAAGATATGTGTTCTGTATTTATGGAGAAAAACATATTCCAGTAGAAATAGGGGGGATTAAAAGTAAAAAATTTACTTTTGGTCATAGATTACTTTCTAATAAAAAAATAAAAATTTCAAATTCAAAAGATTATTTTGATAAAATTTTGAAAAATTATGTAATTTTTGATCCCCTTATAAGAAAGAAAATGATAGAGGCACAGATAGAAAAAATAGGAGAGAAAAAATTTTTTTATGATGAAAAACTTATTGAAGAAATAGTACCACTTATTGAATATCCTGTATGTGGAAAATGTGAACTGCCTGAAAAATTTAAACATTTGCCCAGAGAAGTTGTTAGTTCAATAATTTTAAATGTTAAAGGTATTCCCCTTTTTGATAGAGAAGGCAATCTTTCAAAGAATTTTATTGTTGTTTGTGATGGCATTTTTAATGAAAAAATAAAAGAGAATTATGAGAAAGTTATTGAAAACAAAATAGAAGATGCGATTTTCTTTATAAATCAGGACATTAAAAAACCATTTATTGAATATTTAGAAGAACTGAAAAAAATTGTCTATCATCCCAAATTTGGGACAATTTATGATAGAGTTGAAAGAATAAGAAAAATCTGTAATTTCTTATGTGAAAATTTAAAACTGGAGAAAGATATATGTAAAAAAATAAATATTATTGTATCTCTTTTTAAAAATGACCTTGCAACTTTACTTGTAAGTGAATTCCCATCTCTTCAGGGTGTTGTGGGAAGGATTTATGCTGAAAAAAATGGATATGATAAAATAATTTCAAAGTCAATTGAAGAACATTATTTACCCAAATTTCCTGGAGATAAAAAACCCGAATTTTTTGAAAGTGCAATTGTTTCAATATGTGATAGAATTGAGACAATATGTAGTTTTTTAAGTGAAGGGGTTGAGGTTAAAGGAGATCAGGACCCATTTGGAATTAAGAGAATTGCTACAGGGATGATTGAGATAATCTGGGATAAAGAAATTGAGATTTCAATAACACAATTGATAGATAAAACTCTTGAAGTATTGGGTAAGGAAAAAGATGAGTTAAGAGATAAAATTATAGAATTTATATTTCAGAGAGCAGAAAATTTACTTATTTCAGAGGGGATAAAGCATGGTTTAAGAAGAGCAGTTTTTTCTATTAAGGATGACAATCTTGTTAATATTAAAAGGAAAATTGATGCTATAAAAAGTGTTATTATAGAAGGCAAAGGTGAGGAGGTTTTAATTCCATTTATAAGGGTTGCAAATATGTTAAAACAGGCAGAAAATAAAGGAATTAAATATGGCGCATTTCAGAAAGAATTATTGATTGAAGAAACTGAAAAAAAACTTTATGAGTTTTATATGGATAACAAAGAAAAAATGGAAAAATATTATAATGAAAGAAAATATAAAAATTTTCTTGAAGAAATGAGAAAATGGAAAGGTCCAATAGATAAATTTTTTGATAATGTATTTGTAATGGTTGAGGATGAAAAAATAAGAAATAATAGATTATCTTTACTTAAAATGATAAATGAAATTTTCATAAAATTTGCTGATTTTTCACAAATACCAATTACAGAGGTGCAAAATGTTAAGTAAATTTGACCCGGATATTTATAATGCTTTGAAAAAAGAAATTGAAAAACAAAGAAACACGATTAATTTAATACCCTCTGAAAACATTGTGAGTAAGAATGTTTTAAAAGTTGTTGGTTCTATTTTTACTAATAAATATGCAGAGGGATATCCAGATAAAAGATATTATGGGGGATGTAAATATGTAGATATTATTGAAAGAATTGCTATTGAAAGGGCATGTAAACTTTTTGATTCAGAACATGCAAATGTTCAGCCACACTCAGGAAGTCAGGCAAATATGGCTGTATATTTTTCCGTTTTGAAACCAGGGGATAAAATTCTTGCAATGGATATCGCTTCAGGAGGTCATTTAACACACGGAGTAAGAGTGAATTTTTCTGGAATGCTTTATAATCCTTCTTTTTACTCTGTTGATAGAGAGACAGAACTTATTGATTATGAAAAAGTTAGAGAGATTGCATTAAAAGAAAAACCAAAAATTATTGTATGTGGTAGCAGTTCTTATTCAAGAATAATTGATTTTGAAAAGTTTTATCAAATTGCAAGAGAGGTAAATTCTTATCTTTTTGCAGATATTGCTCATATTGCAGGACTTATTGTTGCAAAAATCCATCCATCACCTGTTAAATTTGCAGAATTTGTTACTTCAACAACTCATAAAACATTAAGAGGTCCCAGAGGTGGATTGATTTTATGTAAAAAAGAGTTTAAAGAAATGATAGATAGTATTATAATTCCCGGTATTCAAGGAGGTCCGCTTGTTCATGTTATTGCAGGGAAGGCAGTTGCTTTTAAAGAAGCGATGACAGAAAAGTTTATAGAATATCAGAAAAAGATTGTAAAAAATTGTAAAGTATTATGTGAGGAATTGAAAAAAAGAAATTATAGAATTGTAAGTGATGGAACTGATACACATTTATTTGTGATTGATTTAAGAAATAAAAAAATCACAGGCATTGAAGCACAGGAACTTCTTGAATCTGTTGGTATAATTACAAATAAAAATTTAATACCATTTGACCCATTACCTCCATCAATAACAAGTGGAATAAGGATTGGAACACCCTGTATAACAAGTAGGGGAATGAATGAGAAAGACATGGTTAAAATTGCTGAATGGATTGATGAAGCATTGAAAAATAAAGAAAATGAAAAAGTATTGAAGGATGTAAGAAGAAAAGTAAGGAGGTTTGCTTGTGAATTCCCAATCTATCCGGAATAAAAGACCTGACTGGGATAATTATTTTATGAAAATAGCAGAGATTGTTTCTGAGAGGTCAACATGTTTAAGAAGAAAAGTTGGAGCAGTTCTTGTTAAAGAAAAAAGGATTCTTGCAACTGGATATAATGGAGCACCTACAGGACTTCCTCATTGTGAAGAGGTTGGCTGTGTAAGACAAAAACTTAATATTCCTTCCGGAGAAAGGCATGAATTATGTAGAGGTCTTCATGCTGAACAGAATGCGATATTGCAGGCAGCATATCATGGCGTTTCAATTAAAGGAAGCAAACTATATATAACATGCCATCCATGTAGTGTATGTGCCAAAATGATAATAAATGCAGGAATTGAAGAAATTATTATAAAGGAAGGATATCCTGATAAAATGGCAGAAGAAATTCTAAAAGAAGGGAAAATAAAAGTTAGATATTTAAAAAATGAATGAAATACCTGTATTTTTAAAAAAAGTTCTTTACAAAAGGGGCATAAAAGGAGATGAAAATATAAGAAAATTCCTTTTTTCAACTTTTAATGACCTTACAGAACCGGAGATAATCGGCAATATAGAGAATGCTGCTTGTGAAATTATAAAAGAGATAGAAAGAAAAGGCAGGATATTTGTTTATGGAGATGGAGATATAGATGGAATTGGAGGTGTATTTTTATCTTAAAGTTTTTTCAGAATAAAAA
>CAYNUP010000012.1:0-4477 GCA_964400565.1 uncultured bacterium
TGGTGGATATTCAAAAACAAATGGTCTTGGAATTTCTTTTATATTTTCTTCCATAAATATCTTTGGCTCAAAAATTCTCATATAAACACAATCTTTTAAAAACTGGCATTCATCGCATTTCTTTAATTTATTTATGCAGGAAATTTTTTTGAATGAATAACCAAAACCACCTCTTATTGTTGAACCTTTAAATTTTGATAAGTAAATTTTTCCAAGACATTTCAGAGAAAATTCTGTTTTTACAAAATAAAGTCTTTTTAGAAATTCAAAATCCATAATTTAAAACAACAAAAATTTTGGTTGTAAATTGAGCATACCAATAAAAATTATATCTTACCCAAATGAAAATTCAAATTTTAAATTACATCAATGAAAAACTATAATGAAAGTGTACTTATTTTTGAACTTATCTTTTCCAAAATTTTTTAACAATTCTTAAAATTATTTTTGTCAAACTTTTATCCCGTGGTTTAACATCAAGCGTTACATCTTCTATTTTTTTTCCTATTGGTGTTTCAATTGACGGCGACTTTTTAATAGCAAGTATTTGAGAAGGATAAACGCTGTTATGGCCGGTCATTATAAAACTATGACACATGCTATACTTGCATAAGGTGCTAATTCTGTCCCGAATAATTCTATTGCCATAATACTTGCAGAAATCGGTGTATTTGCCGCTCCAGCAAGAAGTGAAACAAGACCAATTGCTGAAAAAGTTGAAATATCAAGATTAAAAAGTTTTGCAAGTAAAGTCCCAGATGTAGCACCAATAAAAAATATAGGAGTAACAATGCCACCACTTCCTCCAAAATTCAAAGTTATAGAAGGATGAAGAGACATGAAAACTTACAATTCCAGAAATAAATGAAGGTAAAAGAACTTCATATAAAATACTTCCAACATAAAGAACTTCAACTCCAAATATGGCTCCCGCAATAGGTGTACCAAATATAGAAGAAAAACCAGCACTAATACCACAAATAACCAGTTTTCTCCGGTCATTATTATTTAACTTTAAAAAGTCAGCAAAAATAGAAGAAAGTCCTGCTCCAATCTGTGCACAAGGACCTTCTTTTCCTACTGAACCCCCTCCAGCAATAGTTATTACTGTAGCAATAAGTTTAACAGGAACAATAGATGGTTTTATTTTTCCAGAGTATTTATGAACTGCTTCTATTACTTTTTCTGTTCCATGTCCTTCTGCATCTGGTGCTAAATATGTCACCAATATACTGCTTATAAACAATGCAACAGGTAAAAAAAGAGTTCTAATGAAAATTAACCATAAATTTGCAAAATTGTAAAATAATTATTAAAGAAAAGGTAAAACATGGCAAAAACAATATAAATTAAAGGGATAGCCAAATAGCAAAAATTTTTGGTGTAAGTAAATCAATAATTATCAACAAATCTCACCATCTTCTATATCCTGAATTTATATTTTACAACTTTAAAATTAGGATGCGGGCTCTCCCAATTTTTCAATTTTTTCTTCAGATATACCAGTAATTTCAATTTCACAAAAAGGTTGATCAAGATTACATACCAATACATTAAATAACTCTCTCCCAATAAATTCAACAACTATTTCCTCATTTTTTAACTTTTCTAATAATTTTTCTCCAATTTCGTTATCACTACTTAATTTAAAGTTATTTTCTCCTATTCTTTCTTTTATTATTTTTGACTTTTGCCATTCAAGAAGAATATGCATAATTCCACCGTCTTCCTCTTTGAATGTTATAAATGCTTTATATCCTTTAATATTTACCGGCTCTATTTCCCATTCATAAACTTTATAATCTCAAATTATCCCCTCACACCTTCACTATGGGGAGACCATCTACATAGCAAAATTCTTTTCAAGAAAAATATTCCAAATATAAGAAGTAGAGGAAAAAATATAAAACTTCAAAAGACATTCCTATCCGGGTAGGAACTGTGACAAATTTTGACATTTTTAAAAGAGAGCAGGTATAATTAAACAAAAAGGAGAGATATGGAAGGACTAAAAGAGATAATATCTAAATTTCCAGAGGAGTTAAGAGATTGTGTATTGTCATTTTATGATTTTATAAAAGAGGATATAGGGATAAAGAGGGTTGAACTTGAGGAGATAAAACTTGCAATAAAGAATCTGACAGAGAAAGTAAGTGAATTAGCGGAGGCACAGAGAAAGACAGAAGAAAGGGTAGGTAAAGTAGAAAACAGGTTAGACAGAGTAGAAATTATTATACAAGAGTTAGCAGAAGCACAAAGAAAAACAGAGGAAAGAGTAAATGAATTAGCAGAAGCACAGAGAAAAACAGAGGAAAGAGTAAATGAGTTAGCAGAGGCACAAAAAAGGACAGAGGAAAGATTAAATGAATTAACAGAGGCACAGAGAAAAACAGAGGAAAGAGTAAATGAATTAGTAGAAGCACAAAAAAGGACAGAGGAAAGATTAAATGAATTAGCAGAGGCACAAAGAAAAACAGAGGAGGAGATAAGGAAATTGACAACAGGATTAATAGAGACGAAAGAAATGATAGCAGGATTATCAGACACAGTTGGTTATGGACTTGAGGACAGAGCAATTAAATATTTACCAGAAGTTTTGAAGAATAGATTTAACATAACATTAAAGAGTTCTCTTGTAAGGAAGTATCTAACCTATAATGGAGAGGAGATTGAGTTAAACATATATGGAGAAGGAGAAAAAGAGGGAGTAAGGTTAGATATAATAGGGGAGGCAAAATCAAGGCCGAGCAAAAAAGATATAAATAAATTTGTGAAGAAAATAAACCTACTTGAAAAAAGGAAAGTTATCTCAGAGAATAAATTTTTACTCCTTGTTTGCTATACAATAAGACCAGAAGTTGAGAGATATGCAAAGGAGAAGAATGTAGAAGTTATCTGGTCATATGAAATTCAATAAAGTCAGCTCAAAAAACATTCCTACCCAGATAGTAAACTCAAAAGTATGAAACATATAGGAAAATCAACAAAATTTAGAACCTCTTTAAAAAATTAAAAAAGTAATAAAATAAGAGCAGGTTCTGAATTTTTGGTTAAGTATATTGATAACAATTTTAATGCTCTAAACGAACATCAGAAGTTCACAAGTCCTTTATAGTCAACAAGTTAAAATGCTTCACCTTATTACTCTACTATATTTGTAATTTAACAAAAACTTAAAGACATATAAAATTTGATTAAACAGAGATTGACCGGTTAATTTGTAAGTTGTATGATTTAAAAGAAGAGATAAAAATGATTGAAGGAGATGAAAATGAAAATTAAACCCAAAAGATATATAGTGTGGTCTACTGATAAAGAGATTGATTTAAGCAACCCATGGCAGAGAAAATGGTATATAAAACAGGTATTGATAAATGGAAGAGCAGAAGATATTGCAGAACTTGACTGGGAAGAAATAAAAAACTTGCTTAGTGAACTTGATCTTCCTAAAAATATAAAATCTTTATGGGAGGATTACTTTGCTTCTGAAAAGTAAAGGTATTTTAACAGATTTACAGAAAGAGACATTACTTATTTTTTCAAAAATTCCAGATAGTGATTTTTTTATTTAACAGGAGGAACTGCATTAGCAGAATTTTATCTGGGACATAGAAAATCCTTCGGCCTTGATATTTTCACTATTGAAAAAGGTATTATTATCCCAGTTTCATATACCTTTGAAGAAGAAATTAAAAAAAGTTTTTCTATTAAAGTTATAAAAAGATTTGGAACACTGGTTGAATTTGAAGTATCGGGTAAAGGAGAAAATACAAGAATTCAATTTGCATATGATTCTCCTTTTAGATTTGAAAAACCTATTGATTCAGAAATTGGGCTAAAAGTCAATGATTATACCGACCTGACTGTTGATAAATTACTTGTCTTTTTTGGAAGAGCAGAAATAAGGGATGCAATTGATTTATTTTTTATATTAAAAACTGTAGATTTCTGGAAACTTACTGAACTTGCAAAACAAAAAGACCCTGGATTTGATTTATACTGGCTTGCAATTGCACTTCACAAAGTAAAAGAATACCCTGATAACATTGAGGATTTGCCTGTAGAGATGATAAAGGAGATAGATATCCAAGAGTTGAAAAATTTATTCTTAAATTTATCAAAGAAAATAATGGACAAAATTAAAAAGGATATAAAAAAATAAAATTAAGTAATACTTTTACACATTTACCAAATCTTTTTATCCGTTTTCCCTCCTATACTAACTTCCGATGTTCGCAAATACAAATACTTTTTTGTTTTAGTTTCAGTATAGATTTTATATGAACTTGCTATACTTTACAATGTTTCTGTTGATGAACTATTCACAATTTATTCTTATGTCTTTAAATTCTTCTCAATTCTTCATATTTTTTAAAAGAAAAGAATTAAAATTACAAACTTAAAATTTCGGAATTGCTTGATAGAAAAGTGCCGGGATAGGGATTCGAACCAATCACGGGTTATCTCAGGAGGGGGG
>CAYNUP010000013.1:0-2304 GCA_964400565.1 uncultured bacterium
TACTTTCCAGAATTTTTTTCCGAGACATCTTGGACACTTTACTTTATCCATAGCCACATTTTAACATTTTTAAGTGGCTATTTTCAAACATAACCCAAAATAATGTAAATGGAACATCTGTGGTAACGAGACAACTATGAGCAAGAAAATTTGGACAGAAAGTAAATAAAAATAAACTGAAAATACCGGCAATTTCTCCATACAAATCACATCCCCACAAAAAAATAAAAAATCCAAGAAGCATTCCAAGTAATATCATAGGAAACCGCGCAAGAAATAAAATTCTATCCACATTGTTTCTATTCAAGTAAAAAAAAGCCATACCTAATTCCCATTCTTTTTCTCTTAGACCTCTGTAAATATCATTTGGGAAAAAAACTTTTGTAGAAGATAAAAAAATACCCGATAATGTTTTTGAGAAAGGTGGATGTTCAAAGTTTATAAAAAAGTCACCCTTTTTTACATAAAAATAACCTGCTGGAATATGAACTGTTTCATCACAAGTAATTGATTTTTCAACTGATACTATTATTTCTCTGATAAAGAAAAGAAGAAACAAAACTGCTATATATAAAAATTTTCTTTTCATTTTTTATTTTCAAATATTTTTAAATTATCTATCGCTGGCTTAAAATTCCTATCTTTTTGCAATATATCTTTTAAAATATTTATTGCTTTTTCTTTTTCTCCAATCATGGCGTAGGAAATTGCAAGGTCATTCAATACCTGTAAATTATCCGGCTCTAAAGATAGTCCTTTTTCATACCATAAAATTGCTTCTTTATGATTATTTAATATCTGGTAAGTTTTGCCAATATTGAATATATACATACTTTCATCTGGTTTGAGATGATGTGCTTTTTGAAATAAGTATAATGCATAGGAGTAATTTTTTTTATATATCAAATTTAAAATACCAAGTGCATTGAAGTTTAAAGATTCGGATGGATCCTCTTCTAATCCCCTTTTGAAAAAAATCTCAGCATTTTCATAATCTCCATATTCAAGAAACCACTTCCCTAAAAAATAATAAGATTTTGAAAGCCCGGGATAAATTTTTATTGAAGTTAAAAGATATTCAATCCCCTTTTTGTGGTCTCCCTTCTTTTTATAAATAAGCCCTAAAATAAAATGTGCAGTTGCATCTTGCTGATTTATATTCAATGCCTTTTCAGAATAAATTTTGGCTTTTTCTACGTCTCCTGTAAGATAATATGCCATAGCAAGACCTACAAGTGTCTCCTGTAAATCAGGCTTTAAAGAAAGAGTTTTTTCAAAACATTTAATTGCCATATCATATTTCCCATTTTTAAGATATATATGTCCAAGATTTGTCCATAATTTTGGTGCCTGTGGAAAATATTTAATTGATTTTAAATAGAAATTTTCAGGCTCTTTCCAGTCATAGTTTCTTATAACTGTTCTCAATCCATAAAGTAAAAATATAAAAATAATCAAAACTTTTTTAACTTTTTCTTGTTTTATCTTATTTACACACATAACAAAATATATAAAAAATCCAATACTTCCCATATACATCCAGTGTTCTCTTAAATTGCCATTTAAAGGTATTATTATATTTGAATGGAAAAACCAGTTGCCTATAAATAAAATTCCAGCAAATAATATTTTTTTATCTTCCTTTTTAATCCACAGAAAATATAAAATTAAAAGAAATAAAATAAAACCTGTTAAAAATTCCATATTTCTGTATGTCTGTATATATGGTATATGTCTTTCCATTGATAAAATAAAAGGGAAAAGCAAAATTGAAATATAAACTAAAAAGCCCTTAAAAGCAGTAAAAAATCTATGAATAAATATATCTTCAGGAATTGTAGTTCCAAAATTCAATATTGTTTTTCTTAAAACAAAATAAATTATAAATATTCCAGTGATTATTATGTAATGTTTTATTTCTCCCTTTTTAAATTTATTACAGCAATACAGATATAAAAAAAATAAAGGAAGAATCAAAACAGCAGTTTCTTTTGAAAATAGAGAAAATATGAATGAAATATAAGATAAAATTTTATAATTTTTACTGTAAAGATATATCCCAAGCAGTCCAAAGAATAAAAATAAAGGGTCAGCAGTTCCAGAAATATAAGTTATTGCTTCTGTATGGATTGGATGTATTGCCCATAATAAAGATGCTAAAAAAGATACTTTTTCTCCATATATTTCCTTCAATAATAGATAAAATAAAATAGCACAACCAGTATGAAGCAAGATATTAAAAATATGGTAAGGAACAGGAGAAAGTTTGAAAAATTTATAAATTAAAGCATAAAAAATTGTCTG
>CAYNUP010000014.1:0-1679 GCA_964400565.1 uncultured bacterium
AGTGTATCAATCATTTCCACTACTATTTCCGCAAATCTACCTTTTTTCAACTTAAAATTTTTTTATCATAAATCCCCAATTTTGTCAAATCCCTTGTCTATCAATCAATTCCTCTTTCCGCAAAACCCCCCTACTTTTTCCGTAAAAACACATTTGCGCTAAATTATATAAAAATCTAAATCTTTTGTAACTTCTCCTATACCTATTATTTCAATTTTTTTAATGCACCCTTCACAAATTATGTAAAACCTTATACTATCCTTTTCTTTATCTATTATGTTTTTCGTTTTTTCTTTTATTTCTTTCAATTGTTGCTCATTTATTATACACTCAAAAACACTATACTGAACCCTTGTGCCATAATTTTCAAGAATCTGTGCTACTTTAAATCTTTTCTTATCATCTTCTATGTCATAACTTATAACTACAAACATTTTATTTTAATTCAAAAGGTTGGTATTCAGAATTTTCAAGAATTGTTTTTTCAAATTTTTTAATCTGGTTGTATATAAGTTTTCTATAATTCATTATCTCGTCTTCATATGTAATTTCTGTCAGCATTCTTCTTTCATATTGGGCGAGGAATTCTTTTATAGATTTCTCATTCAGATATACCTTGTCTTCCTCTTCTTTAAATCCATCCTCTTTTATTATTTCTTTATTTATTATTTCAAGAACAAGTCGGTCTGTGATTGGTTGCCTAAATTCCTCCATTAAATCAAGTGCCAAAGCAGGTCTTCCATAGTCAATTGAATGTAAAAAACCAAGATATGGGTCAAATCCAGAAGCACACAAAACAGAAAAAACTTCACTTGTTAAAATTGAATAACCGAAACTTAAAAGTGAATTTACTGGGTCTTTTGGATTTCTTGGTTCTCTTCCTTGAAATGAAAAATTTTTAAGAATCATTTTACCAAAACATTCAAAATAAATCGCTGAAGTTCTTCCTTCTATACCCATAATTGAATTGACTGAATTTTTTCTCTTTAATTCCTCAAGGTTTTTATCCATTTCTTCAAGATGAACAGAAAAATCTACTTCTGGATGATTTCTTTGATATTTTAAAATTAAGTTTTTTGCATTCTTTATTTTGCCTTCAACAAATTTTCTTGATATTTCAGTTCTAAATTCCTCTGATTTATACTTTTCAAATTGACTTATTCTTAAAAATATATTTTTTGATTCAACTGGTTGGAGTTTCCCAATAAATTTTCCATAAATTGTAAAAAAGGAAGTATCAATTCCTGAGGTGAGTAAAAATTTTAATGCTTGAGTTGTAATCTGAACATTACCAAAGATAAATACCTTCTCAATTTTAAAATCTGGAATTTCAAAAATAATATTTTCATCCTTCTCAATTACAATCCTTTTCTCTTCCTTCTTTAATTTTGCTCCCTGTTCTGTAATATATAAGATAGACACTTTCAGAAATTCTTAGGCAAGGAAATATATTTTACAGAAACTTTTATTTCATTACAACATCTTTCTATAAATCCTTTACAATAACCAAAAAATTTATTCCAATTTTTTTCGTCAACCGGTATATCACCATGAGCAAGTTTTGAATAGTTCCTTAAGTTTAAAATATTAATGAATTTCTCTTTCTCATTTTTATAGATTTTTCCAACAGGGTCTTCCAGTTCCTCAAGTAATTCATATGCATCTTTTAGTCCTATTTT
>CAYNUP010000015.1:0-10598 GCA_964400565.1 uncultured bacterium
GTGATAAGTGATTATGAATATGACCAGTTATATAAAGAACTTGTCAAACTTGAAGAACAATATCCACAATACAGATTACCAGATTCTCCAACTCAAAAAGTAGGGGGTCAAGTTCTTGAAGGATTTAGAACAGTTGAGCACAAAATTCCAATGTTAAGTATGGATAATACTTATTCCAGAGAAGAATTAATAGAGTTTGATAAAAGAATAAAAAGAATGGCAGATGTAAAAAATGTTGAATATGTTGTTGAACTTAAATATGATGGAGTGGCAGTTTCTCTTCATTATGAAAAAGGAGAATTTCGTCTCGGAGTAACAAGAGGAGATGGATTTAAAGGTGATGATATAACAGAAAATTTAAAAACAGTTAGAACCTTGCCCTTAAGAATCAATTATAAAAATCCAATAGAAGTTCGTGGAGAAGTTTATATGAGAAAAGATGATTTTGAAAAGTTAAATAGAGAAAGAGAGAAAAATGGAGAAGTATTGTTCGCAAATCCAAGAAATGCTACCGCCGGGTCTTTAAAACTTCTTGACCCTAAAATTGTTGCTCAGAGGAATCTACAAATTTTTATCTATCAAGGATTTATTGAAAATGGGCCTAAAACACACTGGGAAGTTCTAAATTTTCTTAAAGATATTGGATTTCCTGTAAGTCCGTATAGAAAATTATGTAAAAATATAGAAGAAGTTGTGGAATACTGTAATCAATGGCAGGAAAAAAGACATTCTCTCCCTTATAATATAGATGGAATGGTTGTAAAAGTAAATTCACTTGATCTACAGAGAACACTTGGAACTACAACAAAAAGTCCAAGATGGGCAGTTGCTTATAAATTCCCTGCTGAGCAAGTTACTACAGTTGTAAAAGATGTTATCATTCAGGTTGGAAGGGTAGGGACACTTACTCCTGTGGCAATACTTGAACCAGTACAGGTAAGTGGAACTATTGTTTCAAGAGCAACATTGCATAATTTTGATGAGATTAAACGCCTTGGTGTCAAAATAGGAGATAGAGTATTTATTGAAAAAAGTGGAGAAATTATTCCAAAAGTTGTAAAAGTGGTTCCAGAAGCAAGAACTGGAAAAGAAAGGGATATCCCAATTCCAACACATTGTCCTGTCTGTGGAAGTAAGGTTGTTAAGGATGAAGAGGAAGTGGCAATAAGATGTCCTAATATAAGATGTCCTGCTCAAGTAAAAGAGAGGATTATACATTTTGCTTCAAGAGATGCTATGGATATTGAAGGACTTGGTGAAAAATGGGTAAATATTCTTGTAGATAAAGGGCTTCTTTCTGATTATAGTGATATCTATTACTTAAAATATGAGGACCTTATAAAACTTGAAAGAATGGGAGACAAATCTGTTAAAAATTTACTTCAAGCGATAGAGGAAAGCAAAACAAGACCTTTTTCAAATTTAATATATGCTCTTGGAATCAGACATATTGGAGTTCATGCAAGTGAAATCCTTGCTGAAGAATTCAATTCAATATATGAAATTAAAAATGCCAGTTTTGAAAGATTATCTTCAATTCCTGAAATAGGTCCTACCATGGCTGAAAGTATAATTGATTTTTTCAGTAATGAAGAGAATTTAAAAGTAATAGAAAAGTTAAGAAAAGCAGGAGTAAAACTTGAAAAAGAAAAAATAGAAGAAAAAAAGGATATACTTTCAGGATTAACATTTGTAATAACAGGAACACTTAAAAATTATTCAAGAAATGAAATACAGAATTATATAAAAAAACTTGGTGGAAGGGTTTCAGATTCTGTTTCAAAAAATACTGATTATCTTATCTGTGGTAGTGAACCTGGTTCAAAATTACAGAAAGCGCAAACTCTTGGAGTAAAAATAATAACAGAGGAGGAATTTGAAGAAATTGTAAAATCCAAAATGAAAAATGGATAAAGAAAATTTGATTGAAAAATTTATAAATCATGTAAGTATAGAGAAAAACTTATCTCCAAATACAGTTGATGCTTATAGAAATGACATTTTAAAATTCAAAAATTTTCTTGAAAATAAGAACATAAGTTTAAATAAACTGGGTTCAGAAGATATTACATCTTTCATTATATTCTTGAAGAAAAAAAACTATTCTTCAACAAGTATCGTCAGGATATTATCTGGAGTTAGAAATTTCTATAAATTTTTAATTGCAAGGGGTTATATTAAAAACAAAGAAATTTACATTGAAACACCAAAAGTTGAAAAAAAACTTCCAGAAGTTTTAAGCAAAGAAGAAGTTCAAAAAATTTTAAGCGTTGATAAAATATCAAGAAAACATATACGAAATCTTGCAATACTTGAACTTTTTTATTCTTCAGGTCTTAGAGTATCTGAACTTTGTAATTTGAAAATAGAGGATATAAATTTTGATGAAGGATTTATTAAAATAAAAGGGAAGGGTGGAAGAGAAAGAATTTCTTTATTAAATAAAGAGACAGTGGAATTATTAAAAAAATATTTAAATGAGAGGAAGCCAAGTGTAAATGGATACCTATTTTTAAACAATCAGGGTAAAAAAATTTCAAGACAGAGTATATGGAAAATTGTAAAAAAATATGCAAAATATGCAGGAATTGAAAAGAATGTAAAACCTCATACTTTAAGACACACATTTGCAACTCATCTACTCAGTGAAGGGCTTGATTTAAGAGTTGTTCAGGAATTACTTGGTCATAAGTCAATTGCAACAACAGAGATTTATACGCATCTTGATAGGAAGAAAATTAAAGAATTATATAAAAAATTTCATCCGAGAGCATAGCAAGTTCAAAAACCAGTTAAAAATTGACAATTAGAAAGAGAAATTATAAACTATTCTAAATGAGATTTATTTACATAATTTTAATAATTTTTCTTTGTGGGATGATTGGAACAGCAACAGGAGAGATAATAAATCTATTTATTCCTCAAACATCAAATTTTTATCAATTTTTTACATTAAAAATAAATCCTGAATGGAAAATCTCAAATTTTGATATAATTATTTTAAATCTTTCCCTCTCTTTAAAATTCAATATAAATCCATTCACTTTAATTGGTTTTATAGTAGGTTCAATTTTTTCTTTCAAAAAGGTATAATTTTTCTCTATGGGAAAAAAATATTTTATAAAAACATATGGATGTCAGATGAACTTTTATGATTCTGATAGATTGAAAACACTTCTTAACCAAAATGGCTTTATAGAAGTTTCTTCTCCCAATGATTCAGATATAATAATTGTAAATACATGTTCTGTGAGAAAACATGCAGAAGATAGGGCTTTCTCTTTTTTAAATTCAATAAAAAACATAAAAAATGGAAAAACATTCTGTATTGTAGGTTGTACTCCATCAATTTACAGAGAGGAAATTTTTAAAAAACTTGATTTTGTTGATATTATATGTGGACCAAATTCATATAAAAAATTTGTCTCTGTGTTAAAAAAATATTCAGGAGAAAAAATAAGTATTTTTGAAGAAGATGATAGTCTATTAAAAGAAGTTATCCCTCCGAAAATTTCAGAAAAAATAAGTTCTTTTGTAACAATAACAAAAGGTTGTGAAAATTTCTGTTCTTATTGTGTAGTTCCTTATGCAAGGGGAAAACTTATAAGCAAACCAGAAAATATAATTATTGATGAGATAAAAATTCTTGTTGATAAAGGAGTTAAGGAGATATTTTTAATAGGTCAGAATGTTAATGAATATGGAAAAGATATTGGTAAAAATTTTGTTGATTTACTTTATAAGGTCCACGAAATTGAAGGAATTTTAAGAATTGGTTTTTTAACTTCACATCCCAAGGATATACCAGATGATTTAATTGAAGCATTTTTTAAATTACCTAAACTATATAAACATCTTCATCTTCCTTTACAATCTGGTTCAAACAAAATATTAAAACTTATGAATAGAAAGTACACGATTGAAAGATACATTGATATTATTGAAAAAGTAAAAGAAATTTGTCCTTCCATTTCAATTACTTCTGATATAATTGTTGGTTTTCCTTATGAAGAAGAAAAAGATTTTAAAGATACATATGAGATTATTGAAAAAATTAAGTTTGATGACCTTTATGTTTTTAAATACTCTCCAAGACCTTTAACAGAAGCAAGTAAATTTCCTGATAATGTTCCCAAAGAAGAAAAAGAAAGAAGACATAGATTGATATTAAATTTACAGGATAAAATCTCTCTTTTAAAAAATAAAGAAATGGAGGGTAAAATAGAAGATGTTTTTGTCAGAAAAAAAAGTTATAAGAAAAAAAATGCATTTATAGGAAGAACTTCAAATAATAAACCAGTGATAATAGAAGATGAAAATTTAAGAGAAGGAGAAATAATAAAAATTAAAATTGAAAAAGGTGAAAGACATTATCTATATGGCAAACAGACGCTTGTTAAAAATTAAACTTTTTCTGTTTCAAAAGAATCTTTTTTGTGTGAAAGATATAGAAGAACTAAAGTAATCCCGACAAGAATAAAACATAAAATTATTTTTTTCAAATTTAATTTTTCTTCATATTTTTCTCCCTTTTTAATAATTTCAACTTTTAATGCATGAATATCCCTTTCTCCTTGATGTTCTGGACAGTTTATATTATATATACCTTCAATTCTTACTATATCTCCTTTAACTCTATATTTTCCAAAATTTTCTATTTTTTCCACATCTTTTTTACTAATAACAACTCCTATTGCAAAATCTTCAAACTCGTCTTTAATATTTATCCATCTTTCCTCTTTCCTTCCCATTAAATCACCGATTACTTCTCCTTCTACAATTACTGGTTTTCCTCTATATTTCTCCCCATTTTCATATAATTCTCTAATTTTTACTTTTTCTGAAGGATAAAGAAAAATTGTATAAATAAATAATAAAAATAAAATTTTTCTCATTCCGGGCTCCTTAAAGAAAATAAAAATCTTATAAAAACAAAAATTGACAAAAACTCTAACCTTCCAATCCACATTTCAATTATATATGTAATTTTTAATAAATTTGGCATATTTGGATTTGTAATTCCAACTGAAAGTCCAACATTTGCACAGGCAGAAGTTGATTCAAAAAGTGAATATAAAAATGGATAACCTAAAAAGGTACCAATTAAACTTCCAAAAAGGTAAGTTGTTATATACATTATTAAAATTATTGAAGATGTTTTTATTTGGGCATCCGTTAAACTTATATCCTTAATATGATGAAATTTTTCAATAATAACCGTTGAAAAAGGTGAACTATACCCTTTAACCTCTTTTTTTAATTCCTTCAAAATTAAACCAACTCTTAACATTTTAATTCCACCACTTGTTGAACATGAACATCCGCCAAGTCCCATAGCAATTATTAAAAAAATAAGTGAAAATTCAGGAAAGTAATTTTTCAGATAATAAGAATCAACATTTGTATATCCAACCCCTGTATGGCCAGAAATAACTTGATAAAAAGTAGTTCTAAAAGATGAAATAAAATCTATATTCCCTGTAGTTTTTACAAATCCCAAAAATGTCAAAAAACTCAGTAGAATTATACTCCCTGTAAATATTTTAAACTCATAATTTTTAAAAATTTCCTTAAATTTTCCTGTCCATACAGCATAGTGAAGTCCAAAACTTAACGCTCCAAGAACGACTATTAATGAAGTTATTATATCTATAATTCCACTGTGATAATAACTTATATTTTGTAAGTGAACAGCAAACCCAGCAGTATCCCATCCAGCCATAAATATACATATTGCGTGAAAAAATGCCCTTGAAGGTGAAATTCCATGAAATATATTTACAAACCCAAGGATTAGAACGAATATAATTAAATAACACATACTTACAATCCATATAAATTTTGCTGTTTGAACAACATTGGGTAAAATTTTTTCTTCTCTTGCTTCACCAACATAAATTTTGAAAGCACTTGCACCTCTAAAAAATATTAAAAGTCCCAGAAGAATTATTCCCTGTCCTCCAATAAAACACATAAAATGGCGCCAGAAATTATAAGAGTGAGCCATATGGTCAAGGTCTCTTACAAGAACAAGACCAGTTGTTGCAAAAGCACTCATTGATTCAAAACAGGCATCAATATATAAGTTATAATGTCCTGAGAAATAAAGTGGAATTGCGCCTAAAAACATATAAATTAACCATATTAATGAAGCGATTGTCATTCCCTGTCTCCAATTAAGGTCTGTCTGGTCAGAAAATTTAAAAGTTATTAAATAACCAAGAGAAAGAGAAAACAAAGATGAAAAAATAAAATCAATTGCAGGATTCCATTCTTTATATATTATTGCTACAAATAAAGGTAAAAGAAAAAGATATCCAAGAAGTATAATAAGTTTTCCTGTGTAATGGAATACTCCCTCTAAATCATCTCTTGAAAATTGAGGTATCATTGTAGTATAGAATAAAAAATAAAGTTTAAAATAAAAGAAAAAAGGAATACAAGAAGAACAAATATGATTTCAATAAATATCCCAAGAGACCCCTTGTAAAAAACATTTAAAAACTTAAATAATTTCTTCATTTTTCTTCAACTTCTCCTATTAAAGAATTAAAAAGCAAAACTTCATTTTCAACTTTAGTTATAGCAACAATTTCATCATTTTTTTTAAATATAAAATCACTTTTAGGAATAATCAATTCATCTTCTCTCATAACTGCAACAATAACACAATCTTCTGGAAGTTGAATTTCATTTAATTTTTTATTTATTACAGGGGCGTTCTCTGGTAAATCTATTCTTAAAATAGATAACCTTCCTTTTTTGAAAGTAAATAAAGTTGTAAAATCTTCCCAGTTAACCTCTTCTTCAATAATTTTTGCAATTAAAGATGTCCCACTTACCGCAACATCAACTCCGAGTTGATAGAATGTTTTTTCATTTTTTGGATTATTCACTCTTGCAACAACTCTTTTAACATTAAATATTTCTTTTGCTATCTGACATATAATAAGATTATCTTCATCATTTCCTGTAACTGCTGCTACCACATCTGCTTTTTTAACTCCTGCATTTTTTAAAATCTCAGGGTCACATCCATCTCCATTTATAACAAGACAATTTATCTTTTCTGCAATTTTTTCACTTAATTTCTGTTCTTTTTCAATTAAAACAACATAATGATTTTCGCTTAATTTTTCAGCAAGATAATAACCTACATTACCACCACCAACAATTATTACATTCATAGTTTCAAAATATTTTTAAATTTGTTTATATTTTTTCTCTCTGTTATCCCTATAACTATATCATCTTTTTCAATCTTTAAATCTTTCTCAGGAATAATTCCTCTGTCGCCTCTTATTATCGCAAAAATTTGAAGTTTTCCATCAATATTTACTTCTTCAATTTTTTTACCTATAATTTCATCACTCTTTAATTCAACAATTGTCAAATCTTCATTACTGAACAAAAAATCACAGGATATTCTTTTTGTAAGTCCGTCCTTTATAAGATTAGCAACAAGGGATGTTGTATTTATTGTTTCAATTCCAAGCAACTCACAGATTTTCTCTTTATTTGGGTCAGATACTTTTATTATCACGCGAGAAACATTAAACATTTTCTTTGATACCTGTCCTATTACTATATTCGCATTATCATTACCTGTAATCACACAGATCGCATCGGCTTTTTCAATTCCTGCTTCTTTTAAAACATCAATATCAAGAGCATCTCCTACTATTGTTTTTCCATTAAAATCAACCAATTTATCAAAACTTTTTTCGTCTTTATCAATTACAACTACATCATTTTTTTCATCAAGCAATTTTGCAAGATAACTTCCAATTTTACCACATCCAACAATAATTATATACATTTTTCTCCTCTTAAAAATATTTTTATAAATTTATCACCTTCAATATATCCAAATTTTCCTTTTTTACAACTTTCTTCGTCAAATATTTCAACCTGGTCTGGTTGATTTAATGAAGAATAGATTAAAAAAGGTACATATCCAGGTTGATGGGATTTTAATTTAACAGGTGTATAATGGTCTGGAAGAATTGCTATATTTGTTGAGTTCAAATCTACTTTTTCAAGGATTATTTTAATTAACCTTTTATCAAAATCTTCAATGCATTTTATTTTCAATTCAAGATTTCCATCATGGCTTGCTTCGTCTATCCCTTCAACATGTATATATACAAAATCAAAATTTTTAAGTGCATTTATTCCATATTCTGCTTTCCCTTCATAATTTGTATCCCATAATCCAGTAGCACCTGGAACATTTACAATTTCAAAACCAATCATTTTCCCAATTCCTTTAATCAAATCAACTGCTGAAATAACTGCTCCTTTAACATTAAATTTATCATAAAATTTTTCTAAAACTGGTTTTCTTCCAGGAGACCATGGCCATATATAATTTGCCTTCTCTTTTCCTTCTTTCTCCCTTTTGATATTTACAGGATGATTTTCAAGATATTTATTTGATTCAAGTATTAATTTATTTAAAAATTCTGCAGTTTCTTTTCCTTTTTCATTTTCCGGTTCAACCATTATTTCTTCAATTCTATATCCGGAATAATCATGCGGAGGATAACATTTTATATTTTCTGAAAAGCCACCTTTTAAAATGAGAATATTTTTAAATCCAATTCCAGGATAAAATTTCACTTTTTCGCTACCAATTTTTTCATTTAGAAACTCAATCAATTCTTTCCCCTCTTCATTTGAAATATAACCTGCAGAATAACTTTTAATTTTTCCATTTTCAACTGAAATCAAATTACACCTAAATGCAACTTCGTCTTCTTTCAGTTCAATCCCATTTGCATATGCTTCAAGTACACCTCTTCCTGTATAAACTTTTTCTGGGTCATAACCTAAAATTGATAAATTAGCAACTCCTGAATCAGATATAAAATTATCAGGAATTGTCTTTAACATTCCTGTACAGCCAATCTTTGCAAGATAATCAATATTGGGTTTTTTAGCAACCTGTAAAGGAGTTTTATTATTCAATTCTTTTATTGGTAAATCTGCTGCTCCATCCATTACCACTATAATATATTTCATTTCAAACTCCTCAAAAATTCTTTAAATTTTAAATAATCATTTTCAAGTATACGATAATTTTCCTCCTTTGAAATTAAATTTTTCAAAGTATCTGGTATTTCAGGTTCAAATCCAAGAATGTTTTTAATCACTTCTGGAAATTTCCCTGGGTCTGCTGTTTCTATAGATATCACAGGAGTTTTAATACCTGACTTTTCATATGCAGCAATTCCAACTGCACCATGAGGGTCAAGAATAATATGGTAATTCTCATAATATCTTTTAATAACTTCTTCTACCTCTTTATCTGTTATAGAAAATGAAATGAAATCATTTCTTAACTTTTCCATATCAGGTTTTTCCTTTAAAACTCCATATTTAATAACTCTACCATAATCATCTCTTTCGTCAAAAATCCATCCTCCATATAAATCAATCAGACGTGCAAGATTACTTGGATGTCCTACATTCATTGCGTTTGAACTACATTTTCTTGATGGAATAACAGGTTGATAATCCCCTGTTTTTAAAAAATTTGGGAATTCATCATTTTCATTAACTGCTACTATAAATTTCTCAACTGGTAATCCCATATTTTTTGCTATAACTCCTCCCATTAAATTTCCAAAATTTCCAGATGGGACTGAAAATGATATTTTTTCATAGTTCAACCTTGTATATCCATAAAAATAGTAAACAATTTGAGGCAATAATCTGGAAATATTAATTGAATTTGCGGAAGTTAAATTAAAATCTTTCAAATCTTTATCATTAAAAGCAATTTTAACAAGATTTTGACAATCATCAAATTTACCCTCTAAAGCAATTGGTATTATATTTTCTCCTAAAGTAGTCATCTGTTTTCTCTGTATTTCTGTAATTTCATCTTTTGGAAATAAGATAACAACTTTAATATTTTCTTTGTCATAAAAAGCATTTGCAATTGCTCCTCCAGTATCACCTGACGTAGCCACAAGAATTGTCAAATTTATATTCTCCTCTTTTGCAAAATATTCCATTATTTCACTCATAAATCTTGCTGCAAAATCTTTAAAGGAACAGGTAGGTCCTTTATCAAGATATAAAATATAGAAATCGCCTTTTATTTTTTTTACAGGAACTTCAAAATCGTATGCTTTTTTCACTATTTCCATTAATTTTTCAGACGGTATTTCATTTTCTAAAAATTTTGATAAAACTGAAAAAGCAATTTGGTAATACTCTTTATTTCTTAATGAATCTATTTCTTCCTTTTTTAAAGATGGGATTTTTACAGGCATATAAAGTCCATAATCATGTGGTTGTCCTTTTAAAACTGCTTCTTTAAAATCTACTAATGGAACACTTTTGTTTGTACTTCTATATAAAATTTTCTCCATATTAAGTTATAATCATACCTTTTATTTCTTCCAAAGTCAACTTATGTAATTTACAAATTTTTTTTGTAAAAACATAGAAAAATAAGGTATAATATAATGCGTCAGTAGAAATAAAGTAATTATGAAAAGCCGGAGTGGTGGAAACGAGCCCCTGTAGTAAACCCAGATTAGCAAGCAAGGTATAGCAAGGGGCGAGTTGGTGCGAGTAGAACAAAG
>CAYNUP010000016.1:0-14358 GCA_964400565.1 uncultured bacterium
ACTTGAAACACATTGTCTTGGTATTGGATTACAACTTCCGTTATGGTTAACTAATAGGTATGTAAGATGTGGTAAGAAAGGGTGTAAGTGTAATAAAGGTGCTCTTCATGGTCCATTTTCATAATAGGTAATTTTGATGGATTATTTTCATTTTTATTTGGGATAGATTTCTTTTCATTATTTGATTTTAGACCTTCCTGTAGAAAAAGAATAATGATACCTTTGACAAATTGTTAGGGGGGGGGTATAATAGATGTGTGATATAATACAAAAAATTAAGAGTGAAAAAAGTAAAAAGTTAGAAAAAGTTGAAAATTAGGTAAAAAGAGGAAAATTTAAAAGTTTTTTATGTCGTAATTTTAGAAAGATTTATTATTTTTGAAGATTTTAAAGCAATGAGTATAATATTAAAAAATAACAAAAAAGGATTTTATGAATTATAAAAAGGTGATTGTTTTTGGAGCACATCCTGACGACGAAATAACAATGGCTGGAACAATTTTTAAAATGGCAAATTCAGGAACAATTGTTGTTGTTATAACAATGACAAATGGTAGTGAAGGTTATCCTGATTTAAAAATGAAAAGGGAAATTGTAGAAATTAGAAAAAAAGAAGCAGAAAGGTGTGATAAAATATTAAAAATATCAAAGCGAATAATTTTGGATATACCTGATATGGGACTTGTAAATGATAAGGAAATATTAAAAAAATGCATAAAAATTATTAGGGAAGAAAAACCAGATGCAATATTTACACATGGACCATTAGATAACCACAGAGACCACATTAATACGCATTTTATATCTGTTGAGGCAAGATGGCATGCAGGAGAACCTGTTTCTGCTGAACTTGGAATGCCATGGCATACTCCTCATTTATATTATTACAAAGGAATTGTCCAGGGATTGCCTTCAGTGATTATTGATATAACAGATGTCGCAGAAAAAAAATATGAAGCATTAATGAGTCAGGTATCTCAATTTACTGTTTTTAGAAAAAGAAAAGAAGATTTTTTAAATGAAATAGAATTTATCAAGAAAAATAGACCAAAAAGAATAGAACAATTTTGGATTGCTGATAGAGTAACAATTTACGATTTTTTACCCCGGGAAATTTAAAAAATAGAAAACTTAAAAAACTTATTTTTTACAGATACATCCAGTTTTTAAAAAATTATCATATGATATTTTTTCTTCTTCCTTATAAAGAGATGTCCTTTTTAACAATTCATCAAAATCAACAAGATGGGCATCAAAATCAGGTCCATCAACACAAGCAAATTTAACTTTTCCACCAATAGTTACCCTGCAACCTCCACACATTCCGGTTCCATCAACCATAATTGGATTTAAACTTGCAATTGTCTTTATATTATATTTTTTTGTTATTTCAGAAACCTTTTTCATCATTAAAATTGGACCTGCTGTCAAAACTAAATCAAATTTTTCTCCTTTTTCAAGCAATCTTTCAAGGACTTGTGTGTTAAATCCCTTTTCTCCATAACTACCATCATCTGTTGAAATATATAAATTATCACTTATTTGCTTCATTTCATTTTCAAGTATTATTAAATTTTTACTTCTTGCTCCAATTATTGTAGTTATTTTATTTCCTTTTTTCTTAAATTCCTCAGCCATCCAGAAAACAAAAGCAGCCCCTACTCCACCAACTATAATACAGACATGACCATAATTTATAATTTCAGTTGGTTTTCCTAAAGGTCCAACAATATCATAAATCATATCTCCTTCATTTAATAACCCAAGTTTTGCTGTTGATGTTCCAACTTCCTGAAATATTAATGTTATAGTACCTTTTTCATCATTTTTACCGGCAATTGTAAAGGGTATTCTTTCACCCTTTTCATCAACTCTCAAAACGACAAATTGTCCTGGAAGTGCTTTCCTTGCAATTAATGGAACTTCTACTTCTATCCTTTTTATTTTTTCAGCAATCTCTTCTTTTTTTATTATTCTATTCATTTTGGTTTCTCCCATTTCAAAAGGTCCATTACACTGCTTAAAGTTCCTCCTTCCAGAATTTCTTTTCTAATTCTATTCTCTCTCTCAAAAACATCCATTGCTCTATTTGTAATTTCAACTATTTTTTCTTTGGGAATAACAACAACTCCATCCAAATCACCAACTATCCAGTCCCCTGGAAAAATTATCTGTCCTTCAATCTTAATCGGTATATTTATCTCTCCAAATCCTTTTGGCTCACCTGCAGAGGGAGTTATGAGTTTTGCAAATACAGGAAATTTTAATTTTTTTATTTCTTCAACATCTCTCACAGCCCCATAGATAACAACCCCTTCCAATTTTTTCATAATGGCACTATTTGTTGCAAGTTCTCCCCAGACAGCAGGTCCAATTCCACCAGCATCAATAATTATTACATCTCCTTCTTCTGCCATATCAATTGCCTCAACAGGTTTTGCCCAGTCTCCTGGATATGTTCTAACAGTTATACATTTCCCTGCAATTTTAAAATTATCACTCAAAATAGGTTTTACTCCCTTAATCCATCCACTTCTGTGTAGTGCATCTGAAATATTTGCAGTTGATACTTTTTTTAAAATATTTTTTACATCTTCAATATCAACTCTTTTGTAAAGAGTTGTTGCAACAGGAGTTTTCATCTCAATTGCTTTTTTAATATCTTCTATTGATTTTTTTACATCAGGAGATTTTGTTATAGCACCCCCAATTATTAAAATTGAAGCACCATAATTAATAGCATCAACTACATTCTCAGAATTAAGTCCTCCAGCAATAGCAACTGGTATTTTAACATTTTTCACAACTTCTTTTAAAAAATCAAAAGAAATTTTTCCTGTCATCTGCTGGTCAATCGGAATATGAACTCCTATATAATTTGCACCAAGTTTTTCAACCTCAATTGCCCTTTTTAAATTTGCCGATTCTTCCATTAGGTCAACCATAATTTCTCCACCATAATTTTTACACACTTCAACGCACTCTTTAATTGTTTGGTCAGATGCATTTCCCATAACAACAACTATATTTGCTCCTGCTTTAAATGCCATTTCTGCTTCAATTCTTCCTGCATCCATAATTTTCATATCAGCAATAATTTTTTTGTCTGGATAAAGTTTTTTTAATTTTCTTATAATTTCAATTCCACAGGATTTAATTAAAGGAGTCCCTGCTTCTATCCATTCTATTCCACATTCAACTGCCTCTTTGGCAAGTTTCAATGCTCTGTGTTCATCAACAAAATCCAATGCAAGTTGAATTACAGGAAAAATGTTTTTCATTCTGTCTTCCTTGCTATCATTATAAAACCCGTATGACCTCTCATTAAATCAGATGGTCTTGCCCTTCTTTTATCCACTATCCATTTCCTTTCAAGAATTTCAAAAACATTTATATCAATAAAACCTTCTATCTCTTCAATAAATTTTTTAATCTGAATTATCTGAGGATTATAGTTTACCAGAATTCCGCCTATTTTCAAATATTTCAAAATCCACTTTGCTCTCCATGGTTCTGGCAGGTCAAAAAATATTTTATCCGCCCATTTTTCCTCTAAATCAAGTTTAAAATTTTCATCATATATATCACCTTCTATAAACTTAACATTTTCAGGTATTTTACCAAAATAATTCTCAATATTCTTCTGAGCAATTTTCCTAAATTCTTCATTTTTTTCTATTGTTATAACCTTTCCCATTTTAACCCTTGATAAAATCCCAATCAATAAAGAACCAGAACCTGTTCCTGCTTCTATAACATTATCAGTTTCTTTTAAATCTGAATAAAAGAGAATTGAAGCAATATCCTTAGGATAAATTATCTGTGTTTTCCTTTTTATTTTCAAAATAAATTCTGAAATAGAGGGCTTAAAAAAATAAAATTTTTTCCCATTTATTATAGCACTTCCTACACCATTTTTAATCTCAGGAATTTCAACATTTCCAAAATGTGTTGAAAATTTATCCAAATTTTCATCAACAATCCATTTCTTCCCATCACAATAAATAACAATTTTTTTTATATTTTCCATTTTTAAAGACAGGTCCATCCACCATCTATTAAAATTGTGCTTCCAGTAATAAAAGGACATGCATCAGAAGCAAGAAAAACAGCCAATGGTCCAATTTCCTCTGGATTTCCTATTCTTCCAGCAGGAATTCTCTCAAGAAAAAATTTTTTAATTTCAGGGTCTTTAAGAATTTTTTCATTTATAGGAGTATCAAAAACACCAGGACATATACAGTTGACTGTGATATTATATTTAGCCCATTCAACAGCAAGTGTTTTTGTAAGTTGAACAATTGCTCCTTTTGTTGAAGAATAAATACTTCTCCCAGGAATTGTGACAAAACTTAACATAGAACCAATTGTAATAATTCTTCCATATTTTCTCTCTATCATATGTTTTCCCACAACCTTGCATGTATACCATGTACCAAAAAAATTTGTATCAAAAACTTCTTTCACTTCTTCAGTTGTAAAATCTTCTGCATTTTTTCTTATATTTATTCCTGCTGAAGTTATGAGTATATCTATCTTTCCAAATTCTCTCAGTGTTGTTTCTACGAAATTTTCAATATCATCAAATTTTCTCACATCCCCTTTTATAAATATTACCTTTTTTCCTGTTTTCTCAATAATTTCGTTTTTTGCATTTTCTCCAATATTTTCATCTCTCCCTATTATAGCAATCTCTGCACCTGCTTCTGCAAGTGCTTTTGCCATTTCCTTTCCAAGTCCTTTTGTTCCACCTGTTATAAGTGCTGATTTCCCTTTTAGAGAGAATTTTTCTAATGTCCCTTTTTCTTCTTTTTTTTGCATTTTCTTCTAAATTTTTCTAAAATCACAATATTAAATCCATTTTCTCTTTTATACTCAACATGGTCAACCATCTCTTTTACAAGGTGTATTCCAATTCCATAATTACTATCTTTAGCATCAAAATTTAAAGGATTAAATGGAGTTCCATCATCCATTATTTCAATTTTAATCAAATCTCCTATGTCCTTCCATAAAACCTTAATAATATTTGGTTCATTTACTTTACAGGTAAGTATTGCACTACAAATTTCATCAACACTCATCATCAGTTCCCATGTTTTTTTAAAACTAAGATTTGTAATAATACTTTTTTTCTGAATAAAACTTGAAATTAATTCAAGTCCACCATAATTTGCTTCAACTACTATATAATCAACATTTCCCATTATTTAAAAATTTTATATAAATTTTCTCAATCTCGTCAACCATCTTTTCTACTGGAAACAATTTTTTAATTAACTCCTGTCCTTCTATTCCCATTTTACCAGCAATTTCAGAATTTTCAAGAAGAAAGATAAGTTTTTCTTTTAACAATTCAACATTTTCAGGAGGAACAATAAAACCTGTCTTACCATTTATAACAACTTCTTTCGTCCCATCAATATCAAATGCAACAACAGGCTTCCCTCCAGCAAATCCCTGTGCAACTGCTTTTGGAAGTCCTTCTCTTAAACTTGTGTGGACTAAAATATCCATAATTGCAACATATTCAGGAATTTTTTCTGGTGGAACAAGACCTGTAAAAATCACCTTATGATAAATATTATTTTTTTTAGCATAGTTTTCAAGTTCTTCTCTCAAAATTCCATCACCAACAAGCAGAAGTTTTGCTTCAGGAAACTTCTGAGAAATATCTTTAAACGCCTCCATTAAATAATTCTGCCCCTTAAGATAAAATAATCTTCCTATCATTCCTATAATTTTTTCATTCTTTTTTATTCCATATTTTTCTCTCAAAATCTCCCTTTTTCTTGCACATTCAAGATATGGTTCTATTTCAAATCCACTGTAAATTACAGTATAATCTTTTTCTTTCCCTATTCCTGCCTTTATTGATTTTTCTTTCATCACATTTCCTACACATATAAAATGATCTGTGAAAATATATGCTATCTTTTCGGCAAGAATATAAATAAAATTTAAAATTTTATTCTGATATGGATGGAAAGGCAGTCCATGAATTGTATGAATTACAATTGTTTTGGGATTTGCAAGTTTTGCAGATATTCTTCCAATTATTCCTGCCTTGGCACTATGGGTATGAACAATTTGATATTTATTTTTTTTGAAAATAAAAAACAGTTTCAAAAAGGCAATAATATCAAAAACTGGATTTATATCTCTTACAAGTTGTTTTATTATAATAAGAGGAATTTTTTTCTCCCTAACTCTATTTTCAAGAGAACCTTCTGGTCCCTCAGTTTTTCCACTTATTAAATCAACCTTATATCCCTTTTTTATTAATCCTTCAACAGTAAATAGAGTATTTTCCTGTGCACCACCAACAACAAGTCGTGTAATAACATGAGCTATCTTCATAATATTTATTTTACATAATTTGTTTTTAAAAGAAAAATTTTATCTAACTTCGCATAACCTCACATATTTTTTCATCATCTTTTTTATAGTTTCAAATTCCTCATCATTATATGTGCTTTCTTTAAAAAAATCCTGATTGATAAGTTTGGAGGGGATAAATTTTTGAAGATAATATTTTTTTGCTCCTTTAAGTATTTCCCCAATTTTTTCAAAATCCTCAATTAAAATCTGACTTTTAACAACTGTGGTTCTAAATTCATAATCAATCTCTGAATTTTTTATTAAATTTATTGTTTCTTTTATCTTTTCTATCTCTACTTTAACACCAGAAATAATATCATATTTTTCAAAAGGACCTTTTACATCCATAGAGATATAATCAATCAATTTATTCTTCAAAAATTTTTCCACAATTTCAGGTTTTGACCCATTTGTATCAAATTTAACCTTAAAATCCATTTTTTTTATCTCTTCTACAAACTCAATTATATCTGGTTGGATTGATGGTTCTCCCCCTGTAATACAAACTCCTTCAAGATATCTTTTCCTTCTTTTTAAAAAATCAAAAAAATCTTCTTCTCTTATCAAATTACCAAATTTTTCAGGCAATACAAGTTCAGGATTATGACAGTAAGGACATCTGAAATTACATCCCTGAGTAAAAACAATACAACTAATTATTCCTGGAAATTCAATTAATGATGTTTTTTGTATAGCACCTATTTTCATTTAAGAACAAATGTTTTTCTCAATTTGAATTCTTCATACTTTCCTTTATTCCATTGACTGACTGGTCTTAAATATCCTACTATCCTTGAATAAACTTCTGTAATTTTCCCACATTTTGGACAATTGAAAAACTCTCCACTTATATAACCATCTTCTGGACATATAGTGAAAGTCGGAGAAATTGTAAAATATGGAAGATGAAAATTTTCACAAATTGTTTTAACAAGTTTTTTTATTCCTTCTTTTGAATCTATTTTTTCTCCTACAAAAATATGAATTACAGTTCCTCCATTATAGAGTGTCTGTAATTCATCCTGTTTTTCAAGAACTTCAAATATATCATCTGTATAATTTACTGGTAAATGAGTACTATTAGTATAAAAAGGTTCTGCTCCTTTTCTATATTCTTCTTCATTTGCAACTATTATATCAGGGAATTTACTTTTGTCTATTTTTGCCAATCTATAACTTGTCCCTTCTGCTGGAGTTGCTTCAAGATTATAGATATTTCCTGTCTCTTCCTGAAATTTTTCAAGTTTTTCCCTAATAAAAAGCATTATCTCTTTTGCAAATTCAATTCCCTCTTCTGTTCCTATATCCTTCCCTAATAAATTTAAACATGCTTCATTCATTCCAATTATTCCTATTGTTGAAAAATGATTTACCCAGTATTTGCCAAACCTTTCCTTAACATTCCTTAAATAAAATTTTGAATATGGATACAAATTTTCTTCTGTTAACCTTTCAATAACTTTCCTTTTAATCTCTAAACTCTCTTTTGCAATATATAAAAGGTCATTTAATCTTGATTTAAATTCTTCTTTTGATTTAGATAAATACCCTATTCTTGGAATATTAATCGTAACCACTCCAATAGAACCAGTTAGCGGGTCGGAACCAAAAAGACCCCCTCCTTTTTTTCTGAGTTCTTTCACATCAAGCCGTAATCTACAGCACATACTTCTAACATCTTCAGGTCTCATATCTGAATTTATAAAATTAGCAAAATAAGGAATACCATATTTACCTGTCATTTCCCATAAACCATCCAGGTCTTTGTTGTCCCAGTCAAAATCTTTTGTTATATTATAAGTAGGTATTGGAAAAGTAAAAACTCTACCCTTTGCGTCTCCTTGAAGCATAACTTCAAAAAATGCTTTATTTATCATATTCATTTCTTTCTGAAATTCTCCATAAGTTGTGTTCTGCAAATTGCCTCCAATTACAACTGGCTGGTTTTTATATACTGGAGATACTACCAAATCAAATGTTAAATTACTGAAAGGTGTTTGAAATCCAACTCTTGTAGGAACATTCATATTAAATAAAAATTCCTGAATACACTGTTTAACATCTTCATAATCCAATCCATCATATCTTACAAAAGGGGATAGGAGTGTGTCAAAATTTGAGAAAGCTTGAGCACCCGCTGCTTCACCTTGGAGAGTATAGAAAAAATTAACAATCTGACCCAAAGCACTTCTAAAATGTTTTGCTGGCGTACTTTCAACTTTTCCAATTGCTCCTTTAAATCCAGTTAAAAGTAAATCATATAAATCCCAACCAACACAGTACACACTTAAAGACCCAAGGTCGTGAATATGAAGATCTCCATCTATATATGCTTTTCTCACTTCAAAAGGATAGATACTATTCAGCCAGTATGTCTTCACAATTTCAGATGAAACATAATTATTTAAACCCTGTAATGAAAAACTCATATTACTATTTTCTTTTACCCTCCAATCAACTTGATTTAAGTATTGATTAACAAGGTCAAGATTTACTTTTGTTGTTATCTCTCTTATTTTTGCATGCTGTTCTCTGTAAATTATATATGCCTTTGCTGTTTTCTTATATGGCGAATTAATTAAAACTTCCTCTACAATATCCTGAATTTCTTCAACAGTGGGAATTTTATCTTTTATTAATTCAGTTGCAAGGTCAAGAACTTTAATAGTAAGTTTTTTAGCAATATCCATTCCAAATTCTCCTGTTGCCTGACCTGCTTTAAAAATTGCATTTGTTATTTTTGAAGAATCAAAATCAACTATTCTACCATCTCTTTTAACTATACTTTTAAACATTTTTTCCTCCTATTTTTTCTATTTCTTTTATAAACTGATCTATATTTTCAAATCTTTGATAAACAGAAGCAAATCTTATATAAGCAACTTTATCAATCTTTTTCAATTTTTTAATAACAAGATTACCTATTTCTTTTGAACTCACTTCATCTTCATATTTCTGACGTAATTGATTTTCTATATATTCCACAATTTTATTTATTTCCTCTGTACTTACGGGTCTTTTCTCACATGCCTTTTGAATCCCTGCAAATAATTTTTCTCTATTGAACTTTTCCCTTCTGCCATCTTTTTTAACAACTATTAAAGTTTTCAAATCAATCTCTTCATAGGTTGTATATCTCTTTTTACATTTTAAACATATCCTTCTTCTCCTTATCACTAATCCGTCCTCTCTTTCTCTTGAGTCAATTACCCTGTCTTTAAGATAACCACAATAAGGACATTTCATATCAATATATTGTATGGTAAAAAAATCATATCATCTATATATTGTATAAATAAATTATAACAAAAAATTTTTTTTGTCAAGTGGAGGTCTTTGGGTGTTAAAATAAAATTATGAAGGAAAAAATAAAAGATATCGCTCAAAAAACCGGATTTGATTTAATTGGTTTTTCAGAAAGTAGAGAGGTAGAAAAAGAATTTATAGAATTTTACATAAACTGGATTAAAAATAATTACAATGGAGAACTGAAATATCTTGAAAGAAATACTGAAAAAAGATTTAATCCTAAAAATTTACTTCCTTCTGCAAAAACAATTATATCTCTTGGCGTTAATTATTATTCCAAAATACTTAAAAATTCTATATTTCCAAGATATCTTACAAAAACTGATTACCATTTTGTTATAAAAAATATGCTAAAAGAGTTTACTGAAAAATTGAAAAAGGAAATAGGAGTTTTTGAATATAAATTTTTTGTAGATTCTGGTCCAATTTTAGAAAAATACTGGGCTAAAAAATCAGGAATTGGCTTTATAGGCAAAAACTCTCTTATCATAAATAAAAAATTTGGTTCATTTATATTTTTATGTGAGGTAATAATTGATAAAGAAATTGAACCTGATAAGGAAACAGAAAATCTCTGTGGAAAATGTAGAAAATGTATTGAAAATTGTCCAACAGGTGCAATTGTAAAAGATGGTATTATAGATGTTAGAAAATGTATATCTTATCTGACAATTGAAAAAAAGATACTGACAGAAGAAGAAAAAAGGATAATTAAAAAGGGGAATAGAATTTTGGGATGCGAAATATGTCAGGAGGTATGTCCTTTTAATAAAAATCTTAGAGAAACTGAAAAAAAAGAATTAAAAATGCCTGATTTTATTAAAAAATTAAAACTGGATGATATTAAAAAAATGTCATTCTGTCAGTTAAAAGAAATTTTTAAAGGAACTGTTTTTGAAAGAAAACTTAAAAAATTTGACATAAAAGTATTTTTGTGTAAAATTTAATTTTTGAAATGGAATATTTTCAAAAAAATATAGAAACATTAAAGGAAAGTGAATTAAGAAAACTTCAATTTGAACGCCTCAAAAATGTATTTAATTTTGCAAAAGAAAAAATCCCATTCTATAAAAAATTATATTCCAGGATAAAAAATATAAATTCTATTTCTGACATTAAAAATTTACCATTCACAACAAAAAATGACCTGAGAGACCACTACCCATTTAAAATGTTTGCCACACCAATTTCTGAAGTTATTGAAATACATGCTTCTTCAGGAACAACAGGGAAATTAACTGTTGTTGGATATACAAAAAATGATATTGAGGTATGGTCTGAAGTTATGGCAAGAAGTTTAGTATGTGCTGGAACAAAAAAAGGAGATATTATACATAATGCCTATGGATATGGACTGTTTACAGGTGGACTTGGAGTTCATTATGGTGCTTTAAAACTTGGAGTAACAGTTATTCCTGTATCAGCAGGAGGGACACAAAGGCAATTAATGATAATTCAGGATTTTAAACCAACCATTTTAACATGCACTCCTTCTTACAGTTTATATATGGCAGAAGAGGCAAAACAAATGGGAATAGACCCGAGAAAAACAACTATAAGGGTTGGAGTTTTTGGTGCTGAACCATGGACAGAAGGCATGAGAAAACAAATTGAAAAAGAATGGGATATAGTTGCTATTGATATATATGGTCTTTCAGAAATTATAGGACCTGGTGTTGCAATAGAATGCGAAGGTAAAGATGGATTACATGTTTGGGCTGACCATTTTTTACCTGAAGTTATAAATCCAGAAACAGGAGAAGTTCTTGATGAGGGAGAAGAGGGAGAACTTGTTTTAACAACTCTAACAAAAGAGGCTCTTCCAATGATAAGATACAGAACAGGAGATATAGTTAAACTTACAAATTCAGAATGTCCTCATTGTAAAAGAACAATGCCAAGAATAAGCAAAATTAAAGGAAGAATTGACGATATGTTAATTATAAGAGGAGTAAATGTATTCCCATCACAGATTGAATCTGTATTAACTAAAATTCCAGAAGTTTCTCCTCATTATCAAATTGTTGTCTCAAGGGAAAAATACCTTGATAAAATTGAAGTTAAGGTTGAAGTAACAGAAAAGACATTTTCAGATGAAATAAAAAAACTTGAAGAATTACAGAAGAGAATAGAAAAGGAAATTTCAGGAACACTTGGAATATCTGTTTCTGTTAAACTTGTTGAACCAAAAAGTATTGAGAGAAGCATAGGGAAGGCAAAAAGAGTTATTGATTTAAGAAAAGAGTTAAAAGAAGGGGGATAAAGCAATGTCAATAAAACAATTATCAATATTTTTAGAAAATCGCCTTGGAAGATTGAATGAGGTAATATCATTTCTTGGAAAAAATAAAATAAATATAAGGGCTTTATCACTTGCAGATATGGCAGATTATGGAATTTTAAGATTGATAGTAAATAATAGAAATAAAGCACTAAAAATTTTGAAAAAATGTAATTTCTCAGTAAATGAAACAGAAGTTATTGCTGCTGAAGTTGAGGATAAACCAGGAGGACTTGCAAAAATTCTTGGATATTTAGTTGAAGCAGGAATAAGCGTTGAATATATTTATGCTTTTGTTGAAAAATCAAATAAAAAAGCAGTTGTGGTTTTTAGAGTTGAGGATATTAAAAAAGCAGAAAAAGTTCTTAAAAAAAATAAAGTTAGATTACTGAAAGAAAGTGATATAAAAAAATTATAAAAAGGAGGAAAATGTTTGGTCTTCCATTCTCTACATTTTTTACGTTTTTTATATTTTGCCCTTTAATTATAATTTTTTCCCTTTTAATCTGGGCAATAAAATTTAAATAAGGAGAAAAAATGGGGAAATTTATTATTTTTGTGTATCTGGTTTTTATGCTTTATATTGGTGCTATTGCAAGTAAGAAAATTAAAAATGCATCTGATTATATAGTTGCAGGAAAAACTCTTGGATTCTGGTTATTTGTTTTACTTATTCTTGGTTCAACAACAAGTGGTATGACAATTCTTGGAGTTACAGGTCTTGGATTTGTTGCTGGATGGCCAAGTTTCTGGGAGCAAATATTTGTTCCTTTAACATGTGCAATAGCAATTACAATTTATGGATATAAAATTTATTCTGTTTGCAAGGAAAAAAATTTCTTAACATTACAGGATTATTTGTCTTATAGATTTGAAAGTGATACCGCAGTTAGAGTTATTTCTTCCTTTGCTGTTCTTGTAACTTCATTAATATATCTTATCGGTCAGTATACTGCAATATCAATTGTTTTAAAATGGGCTCTTGGTATTAGTCAGATTCAGGCACTCATTATAGGAGTTATAATCGTTTTAATTTATGTTCTTCTTGGAGGACTTTATGCAGTTTCATGGACTACATTATTCCAGGGGATAATTATAATTTTGGGTGTCCTTTTAACATGTCCATTTATAATAAAAAGTGCTGGTGGATTGACATATATAAATAATACATTGACAAAAATTGACCCAAATTTAGTTAAAGTTTCTTTTCCTCAAGTCCATCCACCTTATGCACCCTATGCATTCTGCACTCCTTTATATTTAGTTTCTTTCTTTTTCTTGCTTGCTTTTGGACTTGGTTCTGCTCCTCATATAATAAATAATGTAATTGCTGTTAAGGATAAAAAATATTTTAAATGGTCAGGACTTGTTGTTTTTATCATATATCTGGTTATTATGTTTCTTGTTAAAATTACAGGAATGGCTGTCAAAGCACTTGTTTTTGATGGAAAATTGAGTATTGGTAAACCTGATGATGCTATGCTTGCTGGTATGAGTTATGTTTTCGGAAACAGATTTATGGGATTTTTTGCAATTATTATCCTTGCTGCAGTCATGTCAACAACAGACAGGCTTTTACTTGTAATTGGAAGTACATGTGGTTGGGACTTTTACAAAAAACTTATAAATAAAAATGCTGATGATAGAAAAGTTACGATTATAAGCAGAATATGGATTGTAATTTTTGCATTAATAAGTTTTATCCTTGCAATTAAACCGCCTGCACTTCTTGCTTTTCTTATATGGATGGCAATAGGAGTAATGCTTTCTACATTTGTAACTCCAATCCTTTTTGGACTTTACTGGAAAAAAGCAACAAAACAGGGAGCAATATGGTCAATGATTTCCGGATTTATTTCTGCATTTATTTTTGGTAGTTATTATAAATTTGTTAAACCATTACCTTTTCATTTCAGTTTTTATTCATTTTTGATTTCTGTGTTTGTTATGATTATTGTAAGTTTATTCACTAAAAAGACATCTGCGGAGATTTTAAATGATACAAAAACAGGAACTTTCATTAAATGTTGATTGCTGGGAAAAAGATATTGAATTTATTGACAGAAATAAGTTAAAAGAAATACAACTTGAAGGTCTAAATTACTCTATTGAAAGAGCAATAAAATCTGAATTTTACAGCAAAAAACTCAAAAAATTCAAAAAAATTAAAAATTTTGACGATTTAAAAAAATTACCATTTACAACAAAAGATGACCTTGTAAAATATAATCCTTTCAGTTTTATCGCAACTGATTTAAAAAATATTGTAAGAGTTCACAGTTCTTCAGGAACAACAGGAAAATCAAAATATATCTTCCACACAAAGAATGATATTGAAAACTGGGCAAATCTTATTGCAAGGTGTTTATATATGATAGGAGTAAGAA
>CAYNUP010000017.1:0-4291 GCA_964400565.1 uncultured bacterium
ATGTAACACTTGGTTTTGCTTATAATGAAGAGGAAAAAGTAACAGGGAGTGCTTTTGAAAGTATATTGAAAAAATGTGATTTTCCAGTTGATATGGAATTACAGAAAGCAGTAGAAGTAAGAAAAGAAATAGCAGAAAAGATACTCACAGCCAATGAATATGTTAAGAGAATAGGAGAAAAAATTAGAGAAACAGGAAAGTGGCATCCATATATGTATCATCAAATCCTTTCATGGGCAAATCCATATAAAAGGAAAAGATTACCTGTTGATTTTGACGAACTTTTCAATGAATTGATTGCAAATTTGAAAGAAGGAGAAGAAAGACCAGAAGAAATAATTGCAGAGGTAGAAGAGGAAGAAGTTTAAATTTCATAAAATACAATTCCAAAACTCTTCTCTCTCAACTTTCCCCAGAGGACACCTTAGAGGTGGGCAAGGTTTGGTAATTATTTTATATGTGTTAAAATAATTGAAAATAAAGAGGAGATAGAGATGGATAAAAAATACCAACTTGTTGTATGTGGTGGAGGGCTTGCTGGTGTATGTGCCTCTATTGCAGGAAAAAGGTTGGGACTTTCAACATGTATAATTCAGGATAGACCTGTTTTTGGAGGAAATGCAAGTTCTGAAATAAGGGTAAATATTGGTGGTGCGTGTACCTGTAATGCATGGGCAAGAGAAACAGGAATTATAAGCGAGATATTTCTTGAAGAAAGAAAGAGGAATTTTGAGTGGCACTTATCTACATGGAGCAATGGAATTTTAGATGTTGTTTTATATGAGTTTTTAAGAAATGAAGGAGTTGATATTTATCTGAATACTTCTGTAAGAAAAGCAATTATGAAATCAAGTGATGAAATTAAGGGTGTTTACTGTGTTCAAATAGGAAATGAGAAAGAACTTATAATTTACGGTGATTATTTTATTGATGCTACTGGAGATGGAACTCTTGGATTTTCAGCAGGAGCAGAATTTAAAATTGGAAGGGAAAGTAAGGATGAATTTGGAGAACAACTTGCACCTGAAAAGCCAGATATGGGGATAATGGGTAATTCACTTTTATTTCTTGTAAGAGATGTAGGAAAACCAGTTAAATATAATCCACCTCCCTGGGCTATAAAGTACGATAAAGATGATATTTGTTTAAAATTAAGACACCATAAGAGTAAGCCAGGTTATTGGTGGATTGAGATTGGTTGGCCTTTTGACACAATTTATGATAATGAAGAAATAAAGCATAATTTAATTGCACATCTTCTTGGTGTTTGGGACCATCTAAAAAATGCAGAAGACCATGGATTTGATAATTTTGTTCTTGAATGGGTTGGAATGGTTCCAGGGAAAAGAGAATCAAGAAGGTTTGTTGGTGATTATATTTTAAATGAGAATGATATAAAAGAAAGGAGAAAATTTGAAGATGCTATTGCTTACGGTGGTTGGTTTGTTGATTTACATACCCCAGGTGGAATACTTGCAAAAGAAAGCCCTCCTGAACCAACTCATAATCCAGATAGGGAAAAACACTTAGAAGAAGTTGATAGAAGATATGTTTATATTTATCAAATTCCTTATAGATGTATTTATTCAAAAAATATTAAAAATTTACTTTTTGCTGGAAGAAATATTAGTGTTAGTCATGTTGCTCTTGGAACTACAAGATTAATGGGAACATGTAGCATAATAGGTCAGGCAGCAGGAACTTCTGTTTATTTATGTAAAAAGTATAATTGTTTTCCGAGAGATATTTACCAGAAAGGTTATTATAAGGAACTGCAGCAGATTTTGTTAAGAGAGGGGTGTTTTATCCCAGGTACAAAAAATGAAGATGAAAATGATTTATGTAGAAAAAGTAAAATTTATGCATCATCAGAATTATCTTTAAATTTTGAAAAATATAATGGAGAAATAAAAGTTGAAAATCAGATTGGTGAAAAATTGCCTTTGACTGGTTATATAGAAAAAATAAAATTTAAAGTAAGAGTTGAAAAAGATACAGTTTTAAAATTTCATTTAAAAAACTCTTATGACTTATGGGATTTTACTTCTGAAAAAGATATTTTATACAAAGAAATTGAATTAAAAAAAGAAGATGAAGAATTTGAAATAGAGATAAATAAAGAATTTGAAAAAGGAATTTATTGGTTTTATTTTGAAAAGAATGAAAATGTTTATTTAAAAACAACAGATGAAAATTTACCTGGTTGCTGTTTAATTTTCAGGCAAGGGAAAATATGGAGGTTTGATCGGTCAGAAAGGAATTTTTATTTTGATATCATTCCTAAGGTTTATCCTTTTTCTCCAGAAAATATTATAAATGGTGTATCAAGACCAGAAAAATGGACAAATGTATGGATATCAGATAAAGATATGCCACAATATATTGAAATTGATTTAGGAGAGGAAAAGGAATTTAATTATATTCAGTTTATTTTTGATGCTGAGGTTAATAAAGAGTATTCTCGTATCCCTCCTTTTTATATCCCACCAGGTATACCAAGAGATTTTAAGATTTATGTAGAGGAAAATGGTAAATGGAAAGAAATTTTAGAAATTAAAGATAATGAAAAGTATTTTTTAAAATGTAAGTTAAATAGAGAAAAATCAAGAAGAGTCAAAATAGAATTTTTATCCACAAACGGTTCTAAAGGTGTTTATGTTTCCGAAATTAGAATTTATAAAAAATGATTTTTCATTGATTTTTTACTTTTAAAATGGTATAATTTTAAAAAGCGGGAATAACTCAGCGGTAGAGTGCGACCTTGCCAAGGTCGAAGTCGCGGGTTCGAATCCCGTTTCCCGCTCAGTTTGGCTTTTTTGAGAAGGGATGGTTTTGGTAATACAAAGGTAAATAGTAAAAACATAGGTAGAATTGAAAAAGACAGAATAGATGAAGGAAACGGAGAAACAATCCCGTTTCCCGCTCTTGATTTTTTATATTTTTATAAGCATAATTGAAATAGTATTGAAAAGTTTGAAAATATATGGTAAAATTGCTGCTGTGGCTCAGGGGTAGAGCACGTCCTTGGTAAGGACGGGGTCATGGGTTCGAATCCCATCAGCAGCTAAAAATAAAAAGGAGGTAATATATGGCGAAGGAGAAATTTATAAGGACAAAGCCGCATGTGAATGTAGGTACAATAGGTCATGTAGATCATGGTAAGACGACATTAACTAGTGCGATAACAATGGTATTAGAGAAAGAGAAGAAGGCGAAATTTACCAAATATGAGGAGATAGATAAAGCGCCCGAGGAGAAAGAGAGGGGATTAACGATAAACATAGCGCATATAGAGTATGAGACAGACAAGCGACATTATGCACATATAGATTGTCCTGGGCATGCTGATTATATAAAGAACATGATAACAGGGGCAGCGCAGATGGATGGAGCGATACTTGTAGTTAGTGCACCAGATGGACCTATGCCACAGACAAGGGAGCACATATTACTAGCCAGGCAGGTAGATGTTCCAGCGATGGTAGTATTTATGAACAAGATGGACATGGTAGAGGATGCTGAGTTAGTAGAGTTGGTTGAATTAGAGGTAAGGGAGTTATTGAGCAAGTATGGATTTCCCGGGGAAGAGATACCTATAATAAAAGGTAGTGCATTGAAGGTATTGGAGTGTGGATGTGGGAAGAGGGAATGTGAGTGGTGTGGAAGGATATGGGAGTTGATGGATGCGATAGACGACTATATACCTGAGCCGGTAAGGGTAATAGATAAGCCATTTTTACTTGCGGTAGAGGATGTATTTAGTATAACAGGGAGAGGGACAGTAGCGACAGGTAGGATAGAGAGAGGGAAGATTAAGGTAGGTGAGGAGGTAGAGATAATAGGTTTAAGTCATGAGATAAAGAGGAGTGTAGTTACAGGTTTAGAGATGTTCAGGAAGGAATTAGATGAAGGAGTAGCAGGAGACAATGTAGGGGTTTTATTAAGAGGTATAGAGAAGGATGAGGTAGAGAGGGGGATGGTAATAGCAGCACCTGGAAGTATAACACCTCATACACATTTTAAGGCGCAGGTATATGTATTGAAGAAGGAAGAAGGAGGTAGGCATACACCGTTTTTCAGTGGATATAGACCACAATTTTACATAAGGACAACAGATGTTACAGGAGAGATAAAGTTGCCAGAAGGAGTAGAGATGGTAATGCCTGGAGACAATATAGAGATGGAAATAAAGTTAATATATCCAGTTGCTCTTGAAAAAGGACAGAGATTTGCTATAAGAGAAGGTGGAAAAACAGTTGGTGCTGGTGCTGTAACTGAAATAATTGAGTAA
>CAYNUP010000018.1:0-1641 GCA_964400565.1 uncultured bacterium
CTGAAAGAGTAAATATTCTTTGGGTTGATGGACATGTGAGCACATTAAGGAAAGGCGAGATTCAGCAGAAAATGTTAGATCCTGGAGGTGGTTCTTAATAAATGATAAAACGAATGAAATTATGAGGGATTTATTAAAGAAGGGAGGAAATAATGCGAAGGATAAGGAGATATATATTAACTATCATTCTTTTTTATTTTTCTGTTTCTTATTGTCAGGAATTTACTGTAGATGAGAATAACTATGTGGTTTTGGATTTTTTGTTATTATACCGTCATATTCGCCTCCTTGTCAATAGATTTTGTTTTTTAATTTTACGACATCAGCACTCAACTATTCGCGCTCATAGGCGCAATAGGTCAAATTCGCAGGTCCGGGAGCCTTATTCACTTTATCGAACTCTTTTTAATAAATTCATCTCTTTTTTCAATTTCATTCAAAACCCACTTCAAGGTCATCCCGGACCTGTGTTCTGCCGTAAATTTATCATTAAAAGATTGCCAACTTTCATTATTAATAACAAGATGCCAACTCCAGACAAGTATTTTTCTTCCTATAGCCACAATCGCTTTTTTTCTTCCAGCTCTTTTTGCAATTCTTATAAATATTTCTCTTATTTTCTTATTTTCTCTAACAGCGACCCAACTAGCATTAATAAGAGCATATCTAATATAAGCAGAGCCTTGTTTAGTAATTTTCCCATATTTAAGTTTTGTATCAGATTGAAATACCCTTGGCACCATCCCAGCATAAGAAGCAAGAAATTTTGGGTCTGGAAATCTTTTAAAATCACCAATTTCACTAATCAAGACAGCACTTACCATATCACCAACTCCTGGAATTGTAATAAGAATTTGATGAATATTTTTAAATCTTTCCATAGAGAGAAAATTATAAATATCTCTTTCAATATCAGAAATTTGTTTTTCAAGGTAAAAGAGATTTTCAGCAAACATATAAAGGAATTTTCTATGCATTTCATTAAATCTATCACCATACTTATTAACAAACTGGCTCAAAGTAGAATAATTAAGTATTTTAGGACCGGCCAGATTATTTTTAAGGAATATTCTTCTTGCGCTATTTATAATAGAAGTTTTTCGTCTAACCAGATTGAATCTTGTTCTTGTAGTTTCTCTAAAAGTCCTTTCAATTTTATCTGGGATATAACAAGAAAGAGACCTATTTCTTTCAAATTCACCACCAAAAAGAAGGAAAGCAAGTTTAGTAGCATCTTTAAAATCAGTTTTAGGGTTATTCCAGGAGTATTTTTTAGTTTCAATGGGATTAGCAAGAATAAATTGTTCTACTTTTTGAAAAATCAAATCATAAAACCAGTGGTAAAAGCCAATAGATTCACAAACAACCTTACAAGGATGAATAAAATCTTGAGAGAAAAACTGGTCTATTTTACCAATACATTTAGGAGCAATTCTTTCTTTAATAAAAATTTCTCCTTTTTCATTAACAGCAACAATTGTCATATTATCCTTGTGCAAATCAACTCCTATATAATTCATATTTCCTCCTTTCCCATCCGCCTTTTGCGGATGATTATATATAGAGAAAATTTTACAATAGGAGGTGAATTATGAAGAAAAAATTTTCAAAGAGCATCCTTTCAAAACCACATGGCTTCAC
>CAYNUP010000019.1:0-3219 GCA_964400565.1 uncultured bacterium
TCTATATCCTCTTTAAGTTCCTTTCTGAGTTTTTCAATCTCAACATCCTCTGGAATTATGCCAAGTTTTAAATACTCTCTGATCAGCTGTTCAATATCCTGATTTATTACTGCCATTGCAACATTTGCATATGAGTTTTTAAATTCCTCATCAATTCTTCCTGTTATTCCGAAATCAACAAGAGCAACCTTTGCATTCTCTGTTATTAGTATATTTCCAGGATGGGGGTCTCCATGAAAAAAGCCATGATCAAAAATTTGTTTGAAATACATATCAATAACTGTATTGACAAGCCCTTCAATGTCAAAACCCCTTGCTGTAAGAGTCTCAACATCGTCAATCCTTATACCTTTAACTCTTTCCATTATAAGAATTTTTTCTGTGGTGAACTCTTTAAAAACATAAGGAATATAAACCCTCTCATCATTTTTAAAGTTTTCTTTAAAAATTATCGCATTCCTTGCTTCTTTTCTAAAATCAAGCTCCTTTGTGATAGATTTTGAAAACTCCTCTACTATTCCTGCTGGATTGAACAATCTGCTTTCAGGAAGATATCTTTCAATTAATTTTGCCAGCATCCGAAGTATTGTTATGTCAAGCATAATCTGATCTTTTATTCTTGGTCTGCGAACTTTAACAATAACTGCTGTGCTGTCCATTAATTCTGCTTCATGAACCTGTGCAATTGAAGCTGAACCAAGAGGTTCAGGATTGAAGGTTCTGAAAACGTTGTTAACTGGAAGTTTGAGTTCCTTCTGAATTGTTTCATAAACCTCTTCAACAGGAAATGGAGGCACTTGATCCTGAAGTTTTTTAAACTCTCTGGCATATTCTGGAGTAACAAGATCAGGACGTGATGAAAGAAGTTGTCCGAGTTTTATGAATGTTGGACCAAGCTCTTCAAAAGCCATTCTTAATCTTTCTGAAACTGTAAGAATTTTCAGAGAAGGCATTCTTCCAAAACTGCGGATTCTTTTTTTCAAAGGTATAAATCTGCCGAGATGAATCTGATCAACTATCTGACCGAAGCCGTGTTTAATAAAGACATTAATTATTTCCTGAAGCCTTCTCGCTGAAAGATAAGTTTTTTTAATTCTGAAAATATCCATTTTTTGCTTATTATAACAAATTCCTCACCCTGTCTTCTTGAAAAACCGCACAATTTTTGTTGTAATATTCTGTTGATGAAAGTTCTTCTGATTGAAGATGATAAAGCTCTTGGTGAAAGCATACAAGAGTATTTCAAGTTTCATAGTATTGAATCAATATGGATTCAGGATGAAAGAAAACTTCCAAATCTTCTTAAAGTTTATGAATTTGATGTCATTGTACTTGATCTTATGTTAAATTTTAGTCGCGGAGAAGATTTAATAACATTTATCAGGGACAATAAAATAACCACACCTATTTTAATTCTTACAGCCAAAACTGAGCTTTCCAGCAAAGAAGAATGTTTTTTAAGAGGGGCTGATGACTATCTTTCAAAGCCTTTTGAACCAAAAGAACTTCTACTCAGAGTCAGGGCATTAAGCAAAAGAATTCAAATAGAAAGTATTTTAACTGTTGGTGATGTTACCATCAATATTGATGCAAAAACAATATTAAAAAATAAAAAAGAAATAAAGATTTCAAAAACAGCTTGGGATTTATTAACTTTGCTAATAAAAAGGAAAGGAGAAATAGTTGATACAGAAACAATCCTAAACTATGTCTGGGGTGGAAAGGCGGTGGGTGATGAAGTTGTAAGAACTTATATTAAAGAACTAAGAAAAATTCTGCCTTATGGCAGTATTAAAACTTATAAAGGGAGAGGATATAAGTTAGACAATATTGAGGAGAATTGAATTGAGTTTTCAACTAAAAATATTTATCATATTTGCAATTTCGGTTGTGCTTATTTTTTCTGTTATAAACTTTATAACAATGAATTTTTTCACACAACAACAGAAATATGAAAAGGAAATCCTTTCTCAACTTCCTTATTACATAAAAGCATATGAGGAAGAAAGTTATATCAATGAAAGATTTAAAAAATATTCTAAAACCATACTGATATGGGAAGTTCTGTTTATCCTGGTTTTAAGCTATTTGTTCTATAAAATTCTGAATATAGTAAGCAAGAAAGAAAAGGAACAGGAAGAATTCCTGAGATTTCTTTTTTTTGTTTTGTCACACAAAATTGGTAATTTTCTCTCAACTCTGAATACAAACTTAGAAATATTAAGATTAAAGCAAGAAAGCAGAGTAATTGACAGACTTCAGACAAGTTGTAACATTCTGAGTGAAGAAATAACAAAAACAATTGAGACAGTTAAAAAACTGCCTGCTTTTAGAAAAAACCTTAAGGAGATAAATCTCAAAGAAATATTGATGAAAACAATTCCAAATTTTGAAACAAGGAAAAAAATTATATTAAGTCTTAAAGATTCTTTTATAAATGCAAACGAAGAAACAGTTGAAACAATTCTTTTTTTAATCATTGATAACGCCTTTAAATATTCAAAAAGTAAAATTCATATTAAGATTTTTAAAAAATGTCTTGCTTTAAGAAATGATTTTGCAGAATTAGGTAAAGGCTCAGGAGTAGGGTTACAAATTGTGGATTACCTTGCAAAAAAATCTGGCTATACTGTTAAATATCGGGCAAAAGGTGAGCATTTCTTATTGACCTTGAAATTCTAAAATTTATAAAATATTGGAAGTATACTTCTAAAAAAAATTAATTTTAATGGAAATAGATTTATTAAAATATAACAGACATTGGGAAAAAGGATTCAGGTATCCCTATATAAAAAGGAGAGAGATTTTCTCAAGCCTTATTGAGACAATTCATAAAAGACAGATTGTTGAAATTGTAGGGCTTAGAAGGACAGGAAAAACCACATTACTTTTTCAATTAATAAATCACCTTCTTGAAAGCGGAGTTGAGCCTTTTTCTATACTATATTTCACCTTTGATGAAGAGAAGATTAAAATAGAAGAGCTTTTTAAAATTTTTTCAAAACAGACAGAAAGGGACTTTAAAACAGAGAAACTTTACATCTTTTTGGATGAAATACAAAAGTTACCTGATTTTCAAAATCAGATAAAAATTTACTACGATCTTTATCCCAATTTAAAATTTTTTCTTTCTGGCTCGTCTTCTTTTTATATAAAAAAGAAGACACAGGAAAGCTTAGCAGGCAGAACTTTAAGTTTCAATATTCTACCCCTTAATTT
>CAYNUP010000020.1:0-7443 GCA_964400565.1 uncultured bacterium
CATAATCTCCAGAAATTTAATGACTGTTTTGAGAGAAAATTTTCATATTTTTCAAGGAAATCTTTAATTTTATTAACACCAATTGCTTTTTCAAGTTCTTTAGCCTGCTCTTTATTCCCAATTTCAAGAACCTTTGCAATAACAAATGGAGAATCAAGTTTTTCCACTACAGAATCCCATTTATAATCCCAGAAAAGTTCTTTAAGAATTTTGAGGTTTTTGTTCCTGTTTTTCATCAGATAATCCACATTCCTTTAAAAATTCATCCCAATTATCTGTTATAAGTTGTTTTTCTTCATCTTTTAATTCGCCCTTAATTTTTTCACTATCCATAATAAATACTTTTTCTTTTTCGTTTCCGTTTTCTTCAAGCCAACTATTTTTAAGACAATCAGAAATTCCTTTTACTTTATAAGATTTACATTTTTCAATTTCTTCTATATCAATATGGGGATGAAATATAGGAGATGGAATTTTAACTGGAGCAGCAATCATAAATAAAGGAACAATTGTATTTGCTTCACCAGAAGATTGAGCATAAAAACCATCTTTTATAACAGTTAAAATTTGATTTATTCTTTCATTCTTTTTGTATTCGTCAACTTCAAAAATGACTTTGTATTTATTATTTCCAACTGATTCAATTTTTATAGTACCAATTTTATTTTTTTTATCCTTATTCTTTATTTGATACTTTTCATACTCATTCTGATTGATTTGCTCAACATTTTCAATTGCTTTCTGTAATCCGATTTCAATTTTTAATTGCTTTTTGTCTTCCTCATAGATTGGGTCTTTTGAAACATTAAAAATATAAAACCCTTCTTCTTCGTCAAAGTCTTTAACTTCAATATTGGGCTTTTGCTCTTTCTCTTTTTTTGCTTTGTTCTCTTCAGATGCTTCTTTTTCTGATATTCTCTTTTCAGAGGCGAGATAACTATTTTTAAATTTCAAAGAAATTTCTTCCTCTTTTTTCTTTTTCTTAGTTGGCTCCATTAAATCTTTTGAAACTCTCAAATTTCTCCCTTCAATGTAAATTTCTTTCCCTTTTACTTTATAAACTACATTTTCTTCTTCATCTTCCTCTTTTTCCACATTTTCAAGTATTGCATATTTTGGAGTTTGTATTGTTAAAATTAATTTTTTATTGGATGAGTCATAATGCCAGCTGTTTATTACCCACTCATCCCTTCCAAATCTTTCAACATCAATTGTAAAACTTAATTTGTAAAGTGATTGATGTTCTTCTTTACTAAAAGGATTAGGTTTAACATTAAGTCCTTGGTTTATTCCCCTATCTACTAAATCGTGATTGCAATAAAAAGCCATGTCTCCATTCCATTTAGTTAAGGCAATTGCTTTCGTTATTCCAACAGGTGCTTTTCTTGTTATTGACATTTGATCTCCAATTGTATACATAAAACCAAAGGCATCAAGTTCTTGAGAAGTTAAAATATCATCTTTTGTGATATCAAATTGGATAACTTCTCTTTGTGGTGTTACTTCTGCGGGTTTCCATTTAAATGCTTTATTTAAAGTAGAAAATAGATAATGTCTTATTGCTGTTTTCCCAATGAAACTTCTTGTTTTTTCTCCTAATTGAAGTTTTTTTATTGAAAGTATGTTTCCTCCAACCTTTTCATCTCTATTTAATGCAGAGCCCTCAAAAATTATTGTTATTGTTATGTTTTTCATTCTTCACCTCCTTTTGTTTTTTCTTTGCCCAAAATTGGAGCAAGAAAAGAAAAAATTAATGTTTTAAAGTATTTTTCATTTTCTTGTTTAAATGCTTCAATAAGTTCGTCTGGAAATTTTTTTTCATTTGCATGAAAACATCTTAAAAGCATGTAAAAAACATTATCCTTATTCCCAAGCCGAACCTGTTCAAGAAGCCGAAAAGCAATGTCATTAATTGCATCTGATAATTCTTTTGATATATTTGAACCTTTATTTTTTAATTTATTCACCAATTCATCAATATTTTTTATCTCCATATTCACCTCCTTATCTTTTCTAAAATTTTTATATAGAGTTGTGGTAAAATATTTGAAATTTTTTGAAGATAAATTAAATCCAATTTTTTGAAATACTTTCTTATAGGGTCGTTTTCAGAAATTTTTTCACTATTTTTCAATTTCAAAATTGTTTTTAAAACAAAATAGTTTGCTTTTTCTAACTCTGAAAATTTACCGGTTAAGATTAAATCAAATATTCTTTCTTCATCAATCCTTTCGATTAAATTGGCAATCTTATTATCAAGTAAAATTTTCGTTCTCTCCTCTGGTAAGTCAAAGTAATCAATAATCCATCTTTTTTCCTCTTTATGCCATTTTTTAACTACCACTTCAATATTCATCATTGTCCAAGCACCAAGAAGAGCCCTTCTTTTTATTGCCCATTGCAAGAGAGACGAACCAAAAATTTTCCTTATTTCATATTCTTTTGATTTTTGTAAAACTTCTTCGGCAAATTTATTTAAGTCCCATATTAATTTAAAATCAGGAGCATTTATAAAGATTTCTCCCTCTGAAGTTTTAATAAAAGCCAGATGATTAAAGATAACAAAATATGAACACAAATGGCAAATTGGAGTAGAGTTATTTAAATTCCAAAAAGAATTAGGGATCTCTGTTATTGCTGCACCTAAACCTGCAAAATGTATTCCCTGAAATTTTTCTCTTTGCTCCATAAAATTAGAAAAATCACCATTAAAAGCCTTTTTAAGTTCTACAAGTTCATTCTGAGGAATAAAATAACCTTCACACCAACTGCATTTTTTATCTTTGTTTTTTTCTACTTTTTGGAGTGCAGGTATATAATGATTTTTAAAGAAATCCTTTTGTCCTGTTTGAATATAATTTGGATATCTTTTGTTTTTACCCCAAATAGCGAACTTTTCCTTCAAAATATTTTCATGATATTCAAAAATCCTACAATAGCTTTCCTTAATAGCACATCTATCTAAAATAACGGATTTACCTAAAGAAATCAACTCTTCGATTTTAAATTTTTTATATTCTAAAACTCTCAAAAATCCAACAACTCCTGAGTTATAAAGCCAGTTGGATGGGTAAAGTATAATTTTATTTTGATTCATTCTTAGCCCCTGATTGAATTATAACATAAAAACAGTTCCTCCACCAAGATAAAAATTTTTAAAAACTTCCTGAATATGTTTTCCTAATTTTTTCATTTTTTCAATTCTTTCCATCTTTTTACCCAGAATTTTACCCCTCTTTTTATTTCAGGATATTTAAAGGCAATTTTAAATGTTTCTTTTGGATATCTATTGTAAAGTTCTTTTATCTCTTCAAAATTTCCATAATTTAATATTCGCAATATATATTTTTCAAGAATAACAAAACCAGCGGGACAATCCCAGAACAGATTTTTATATTTTTCAGGAATTTCAACTTTCTTTCTATATTCAATTTTTAATCTTTCAAGTTTTTCTCTTGTCTTCATTTTGAGATTTACTTAACATTGTTTAACTATTTCAAGAAGGCCAAAGCCCTGACCTGTTCTTACACCAAATCCATAATCATATAAAAATTTAAGGATTTCTGGGTTTCCTTCAAGAAAAAAATAACCACGAAAACCTCTTACAAATCCCCCAAATAAAGGTATAATTGTCTCATCAATAAATGTTTTGCCATCTTTTTCATATAAAGAGAATTTTACTTTTGGTTCTATTTCAATATTTTTAAGTATCTTATATTTTTGCTTCACTCTCTTTTTTAATATTTCATTAAAGGTCCTAAGATTTTCTTTTTCAGGAACTATGAACCAATTTTTAAAATCTGCTGGAGAACTATCTGGGTCTGTCATTATAGAGATACCTATTGTTTTAAAAAGGACTTTTTTTGAGTTTATCTTTTTTTCAGGAAGCAACTTTATATCTTTTAAGTAAAATTTTTTGTTATTTAAAATTATATTATCTTGTTTTTCCTTTTTAAGTTGAAGAATACCGTTCCAGAAAATTGTTATTATCTCATTGTCTCCTGATGAAAATATAAAAGAAATTTGTGGTCCAATTATATTTTCTTTAAATTTTTCGCCCAAAAACGGAGAAAAAACATATGGTTTTAATTTTTTAGTTGTAAAAAGAGAATTATATTTTTCTTCTGATGCTTTTTGAAAGGTTTTTTTAAGAAATGATATAAAATTACTTCTTATATCTTCGTTTTTAAAATAAATTTTTTCGCCTTCAAAAATTAATTTAAATCTCATGAAAAAATTATATTATTTTAATGACCTTTCTATCAACTTTTTGATAAATCGGCTTCTTTCAATTTTTCTATCAATTCCTCAATTTCTCCATCCATTATTTTATCAAGGTTATAAGTTGTGTAATTTATTCTGTGGTCTGTAACACGATTTTGAGGAAAGTTATATGTTCTTATTTTTTCGCTTCTATCACCTGTCTTTATAAGTTTTTTTCTTTCTTCATCAATTTTTTCTCTCTTTTCTTTTTCGTAAATTGCCTGTAATCTTGCTCTTAATATTTTCATTGCCTTTTCTCTATTTTTTATTTGAGACCTATCATCCTGACAACTTACAGAAATTCCTGTTGGGATGTGTGTTATTCTTACAGCAGATGATGTCTTATTTACATGTTGACCACCATGACCACTTGCTCTAAATGTTTCAATCTTTAATTCATCAGGATTTATTTTAATTTCTGTCTCTTCCATTTCAGGGAAAACAGCAACAGTTGCAGCAGATGTATGAATTCTTCCATAACTTTCTGTTTTTGGAATTCTTTGGACTCTATGAACTCCTCCTTCATATTTTAAATTACCATAGGCACCTTTACCTTTAACTAAGAAAATTATCTCTTTAAAACCCCCAAGTTCAGAAGGATGTGAATCAAGAATTTCAATCTCATAATTATTTTTTTCGCAGTATTTTGAATACATTCTGAAAAGGTCCCCTGCAAAAAGGCATGCTTCCTCTCCACCTGTGCCTGCTCTTATTTCAACAATAGCATTTTTTTCATCTGTTTTATCCGGTGGATTCAGAAGTTCTTTTATTTTTTCTTCTATCTTATTTTTTTCTATATTCAAATGTTTTATTTCTTCCCTGGCAATTTCTCTTAAATCTTGCTCACCTTTTTTTAAAATTTCTTCGTCTTCCTTAATTTTTTTAGAGATATCTTCCAGTTTTTCTTTTAATCTTAAAATTTCTTCATAAAAACTTATTTTTTTTAAAACTTCTTTTAACCTTTCTGGGTCTTTTTTTTCGCTGGAAAGATATTCAATACAACTTTTATAATCTTTTTCTATTTCTTTCAATTTTTCATTTACCATATTTCTTCATAAATTTTTCAACTCTACCAGTGCTGTCAACATATTTTTGTTTTCCTGTGAAGTATGGATGGCATTTATTACAGATTTCAATTTTTATTTCTGGTTTTGTAGACCTCGTTTTAACAATATTACCACAGGCACATACAATTGTTGCTTCTTTATATTCAGGATGTATACCTTTTTTCATATCCTTCCCTCCTCTATTATTTTTATTTCAAATTCCTTTAAATCATCTCTACTGACAGGTTTCTCTACTATTGTAATACCCTCTCCACTAAAATACTCAATGGTTTTCCCTTCAATTAAAAATCTAACCTTTTTTACTTCAGGAAATTGAGTTGCTGTGCATACAATTTGGGCAATCCTTGTTTCCATTAAAGAAGTCCCTCCTCCTTCTTCAACTTCTTTAGAAAAATCTAAATTTACTGTATCTTCTTCCATTTTTACATTTAGAATTCTTACATTTTCATTTAGTGATGTAGAAAATCCATTCTTTTTTTCTTCTTCTGTCGGTCCTTTTAATAATTCTTTTAGAGTATTTTCTATTCTATTTTCAATTTTTCCATAATAACTAATCTTCCTTTTTACAGGAACAAGATATACATTATTATCATTTTGCTGAACCAAAAATATGTACACAACTGTTTCCTTTAAAATCCTCTCTTTAATTTTTAAGACACCTAAAAAAAGCACAAGTAAGATAAATACTGATAATAATATAAGTAAAACATTCCTTTCTTTCATCTTTTTCCCTTTCAGGGTTAATTTTTAATTTTACCTCTTTTTATATTTTCAGTCAATTATTATGCTTTTATAACTTTTGGCAGTTTTTCTTTATAGACATTCCTTGTATCAATTATCAAGGGCAAACATTCATAAATTGTTTTATAATCAATATTTGAATGGTCTGTAACAATAATGGCAACATCGTATTCTTTCAATTTTTCAGGAGAGAATTCTATGGAAGATATTGGTTTATAGTATTGTCTTGTTTTTCTCACTTCTTTTACATATGGGTCATAATAATCAATTTTACCTACATTCTTTTTTTCAAGAATTTTTATAATTTTAAAAGCAGGAGATTCCCTTATATCATCAACATCTTTCTTATATGCAATACCAACTATCAAAATTTTGGCTCCTTTTATTGATTTTCCATCCATATTTAATCCTTCAATACATTTTTCAACAACATAATATGGCATCATTGTATTTATTTCACCTGCAAGTTCAATAAAACTTGTTGTAAAATCATACCTTTTTGCTACCCATGTTAAATAAAATGGGTCTATAGGTATACAATGGCCTCCAAGACCTGGTCCAGGATAGAATGCCTGAAATCCAAATGGTTTTGTCTTTGATGCTTCAATAACTTCCCAGACATCTATTCCCATCCTATCAAAAAGCATCTTCAATTCATTAACAAGAGCGATGTTTACAGCCCTATATATATTTTCAAGTAATTTTGTTGCTTCTGCCACTTCTGTAGAAGAAACAGGCACCACTTTATCAACTATCTGTGAATATAGAGCAATACCAACTTTCTTACAATTTTCTGTTATCCCCCCCACAACTTTGGGGATATTTCTTGTATTATATTCAGGATTACCAGGGTCTTCTCTTTCAGGTGAATAAATTAAAAAAAAGTCCCTGCCAACAACCAGTCCTGTCTTTTCAAATTTTGAGAGATATATTTCTCTTGTTGTTCCAGGATATGTTGTGGATTCAAGAGAGATTATATGGCCCTCTCTTAAATTTTCATATATATCATTTGCAGTATTATACAAATATGTCAAATCAGGTTCTTTATATGGAGTCAATGGAGTAGGAACACATATTAAAATGGCATCAACTTCTTTCAGTTTTTTCATATCATTTGTAGCAAAAAACTTTGGAAATAATGATTTGATTTTTTCGTCAGAAATATAACGAATATATGAAGAACCTTTCATCAATTTCTCAACTTTTTCTTTATCTATATCAAAACCGATAACATTAAAACCACTTTCTACAAATCTAATAACAATAGGAAGTCCAACATATCCAAGTCCTATCACTCCAATTTTTGTTTCTTTACTTTTTATTCTTTCTATCAAATTATCTATTTTTATCATCCTGTTTGATAGTTTAAAAT
>CAYNUP010000021.1:0-14702 GCA_964400565.1 uncultured bacterium
GTGCAAGGGACCCTTATGGTTTTAAACCATTAATAATTGGGAAAAGTGAGGATGAGTATGTTATTTCTTCAGAATCAAGACCTTTCAATTTTTTGGGGATAAAGATTTTAAGAGATGTAAAACCAGGTGAAATTTTATTAATAAATAAAAATGGTATTCAAACAGAAGATATTATTGAAAACAAAAGAATTGCTTTTTGTGCTTTTGAGTGGGGATATATTGCTTCTATGGATTCTATAATTGAGGGAGTTTCTGTTGCTAAGGCAAGGAATAACCTTGGGAGGTTTCTTGCTAAGAATGATAATGTAGAAGCAGATATTGTTTCTGCAATCCCATTTTCAGGTATTGGTTATGCTCTTGGTTATCATAAAGAATCTAAATTACCTTATGATGAGGTTTTTTTGATTGATAGGTTTGCAAGCAGGAGTTATTTACCATTGACACAAGAAGAGAGACAGAAAGAAGCAGAATTGAAACTTTCTGTTATTGAAGCAAATGTAAAAGGAAAAAGGATAATTTTATGTGATGATTCAATAGTAAGAGGAACTCAGATAAGAAATAAAGTTCTTGAATTGAAAGCATTTGGAGCCAAAGAAGTTCATGTAAGAGTTGGATGCCCTCCATTAATTGCTCCATGTCTTTACGATGTTTCCACAAGAAGTTATAAAGAACTTGCAGCAAAAAGATATAAAATAGAAAAAATTGCTAAAATCATAGGAGCGGATACTCTTAAATATAATTCTATTGAAGATTTTGTTAAAGGGATTGAAATTCCAGAAAAAAATCTCTGTCTTTATTGCTGGACAGGTAAAAAGATAATTTAAAAACAAGAAAGTATAGATTGATGGAAGAGTTTGGGATATCATAAAAATAATTTATAGGGTATAATAAACTGAAAGGATGCGTTTAAAAAATAAGATAAAAAAAATTGTTAGGTTGATTGAAGAAAAAAAAGGTGAAAATACAATAGTCTTAGATTTACATGGTCTTACATGGATTACTGATTATTTTATAATTACTTCTGGAGATTCTTTAATTCAAACAAAAGCGATAGCAGAAAATATTATTGAAAATATTAAAGAGACCCCTATATCTATAGAAGGTATAGAGGATGGAAAATGGATACTTATTGATTATGATGAAATAATAATCCATATTTTTTTAGAAGAAACAAGAAATTATTACAAACTTGAAAAATTGTGGGCTGATGCAAAAATTGTTGAAGTTTAGAGATTTTTGTTGTTTATATAATCAATAACACTGTTAACAGCATCAGCAAGAGATTTATAAAAATCTTTCTGTCTTAACTTTATTTTTTCAACTTTTTTGCCTTCTGAAATATCTTTTAAAACTTTTTCAATTCTGTAAAGGGGTCCAGCAATTCTATGTAAAAATCTTATTTCAACATAAAATATAAATAAAAGAAGCAATAAAATAAGCAATCCTATTCTTTTAAGTAAGATAAAATTGATTGTTTTAATTATTTCATAAGCATTTACAAGTTTATTTTCAAGTTCAAGTTGGGATAGAATTGTGTTTAAAGTAATATAATAAGTAAGACCAACAACAATAAGGATTGCAATTAAAATGAAATAAATTGTAATGCCACTAAAAATAAACTGAACAGGTTTATTTATTAAATATTTCCTTCTTTTATACTTTTTTTCCATTTTTGCTCCTAATTATTCCTGGAAGTTTGGATATTTATTTGAAACCCATACAATGTCTTTATTATATCCTTCTCCTCCTTCTTTTCCATCCTTTCCATAACTTCCAAGTATAAAATATTCTCCTGTTGGTATATTATCAACAATTATACTGAAATAAAGAAAATCTCCAGGAGTACTTCTTGCCCATGTGATAATGTTATTTCCGGGTTGTAAAGTAATCTCTTTTTCTATTATCTGTGGTAAAGGTTTATTCTTAAATTCATTTTCACCAACAATTTTTACTCCATTAAGATATATATTACAAGCAGTTACTCCATAATTTTCAATTCTTATTCTTCCTTTTCCTGATATTGCATTAAAATTTGCTTCATATCTATATGGTTTTCCATATTCTCTTGGTAATTTTGGAGATGAAAAAACAGTTGTGGGTGGAACTTTATAAAAATATGGATTTCCCCATGGGTCAAGAGGAATTTTATTTGTATAAGGTCCATCCCATCCTTTCTCCTGTAATTGAGGTGCCGGATTAGATGTTAAGTCAGAAAGGAAGCCAGGATAAAGACCTGTATCATTTTTGACCTGTTCAAGAAGTAATGCAAGTTGAGAAATCTGAGTTTTAGCACTCATAACTTTGGCTTTATTCATAACATTTCTTATTGCAAAAAATATTCCAGTTGCAAGGATTAAAAATATAATGATTCCTATTACCAATTCTATCAATACACTTCCTTTTTTCATTTCCCCTCCTTTTAATTTTACCTTTTATTTTTTCCAATTGTCAACTTTTTATTTTTTTTGTATAATTTTTAAATATGAAAATAAACAGGCAAATTTTTAGAGAATATGATATTAGAGGGATTTATGAGAAGGACCTAAAAGGAGAATTACCTTATTTTATTGGAAAAGCATTTGGTAGTTATGTTATAAGAAAAAATCTTAAAAGTGTATGTGTAGGAGGAGATAATAGATTAACTACACCTGAGATAAAAGAAAAATTGATAAATGGTTTGGTGGAAACTGGATGTTATGTAATAGATATTGGAATAATACCAACACCGCTTCTTTATTTTTCAGTCCATTTTTACAATTATGATTCAGGCATTATGGTAACTGCAAGTCATAATCCTCCAGAGTTTAATGGTTTTAAAATGGTTTTGAGTGAAGGGAGTTTATATGGAAAAGAAATACAGAAAATTGCTGATATGATTGAAAAAGAGGATTTTGAAAAAGGATTTGGTAAATTTGAAAAGAAAGAAGATGTGGTTGATGAATATATAAATTTTATGACAGGAAAATTTAAATTTAAAAGAAAACTTAAAGTAGGGGTTGATACCGGAAATGGAACAGCAGGTCCTGTAGTAGAGAAACTTTTTAAAAAACTTGGAATAGATTTTATTGGTTTATATATTGAAAGTGATGGCAATTTCCCAAATCATCCTCCGGACCCTGTTGTTCCGGAAAATTTAAAGGATTTGATTGATATAGTATTAAAAAATAATCTTGATTGTGGATTTGGTTTTGATGGAGATGGTGACCGTCTTGGAGTGATTAATGAAAAAGGTGAAATTTTATGGGGAGACCAACTTATGATTATATATTCAAAAGAAATTTTAAAGAATAATAAAGGAGCAAAGATTATTTTTGATGTTAAATGTTCTAAGTCTCTTGAGGAAGAAGTAGAAAAGATTGGAGGAAAACCAATTATGTGGAAAACAGGCCATTCTTTAATTGAGAACAAATTACATGAAGAAAAAGCACCAATTGCAGGAGAGTTATCAGGGCATCTTTATTTTGCAGATGAATATTTTGGGTATGATGATGCAATATATTCTTCTTTGAGATTATTGAGAATAATGGATAGAGAAAACAAAAAACTATCAGAGTTTCTGGAAGGAGTAAAGAAATATTATTCCACTCCTGAAATTAGAATTGAAGTGCCTGATGAGAGAAAATTTGAAATAGTAGAAAATGTTAAAAATTTTTATGCACTCAGGTATAAAATAAATGATATAGATGGTGTTAAAGTTTACTATCCTGATGGATGGGCTTTGTTGAGAGCATCAAATACTCAACCTGCACTTGTAGTGAGAATAGAGGGGGAAACAGAAATTGCGCTTAAAAGAATAAAAGAAGAATTTTTAAATTTGATTGAAAAATATAAGTAAATGTCAAAAAAGGGGGTGAGAGGGATGAAATGTCCATTAAGATTGAGGACACAAAAAGGACCTCTTGGAGAAGCAGCATTTGGTGTTCCTGAACAGGTTGAAGATTTTGATATTTGTATAGAAGATAATTGTGCTTGGTGGGATGGAAAAAATAAATGTTGTATAATTGTTCATATAGGTATTATAAAAGAAAAACTTGAGATGTTGAGAGAAAAAGTTTAAGAATATATGAAAAGAGAAGAGATAATAAAAATTTTGAAAGAAAAAGAGAATATGAGAGATGAACAGATTGAAATTGTTCTTAAAGAAAAAGAAAAAACGTCCTCTCCTTTTGGATATTTACTTATAAAATTTGGGCTTATTTCTGCAGATAGATGGTATAATTTTGTTTTGAGAGAATTTAAATTACCCACTGTAAAATTAAGTGAAATAAATATAAGTAAAGAAGTTTTAAAACTACTTCCGGAATTTACATGCAGGAAATATAGAGTAATCCCTATATTTAAAGGAGACAGAAAACTTGTTTGTGCAATGGTAGACCCTGTTGATGAAGATGTTATTGAAGAGATAAAAAAAATTTCAGGAATGGAGATTGAAACAAGATTGGTAAAAGAGTATGAGGTTAAAGAAATAATTGATACATTGATATCTCATGGAGAAATTGATATTGTTTCTCCTGTTGAAAAGAAAGAGGTATCAGGGAAGATTTTCAGACCAATAAAAATAAAAGAGGTCTCTGAAATTTCTGCTGTAAGTACAGTTGAAGAATTGATAAACAGGGCTATAGAATTAAAAGCGACTGATATTCACCTTGAAATAGAAGAAGATGGATTGAGATTGAGATATAGGATAAATGGGCTTCTTTATGAATTTCCTCCACCACCTCTTGAACTTTATTCTTCAATTGTTTCTCATATAAAAGTTCTTTCAAATTTAGATATTTCAGAAAAAAGGATTCCTCAGGAAGGATATTTTAAAATGAAACTATATGGAAGGGATGTGGATTTAAGAGTTTCTGTATTTCCCACAATTTTTGGAGAAACAATTGCATTAAGAGTACTTGATAAAAAGAATATAATTTCAGGGCTTGAACAACTTGGTTTTTCTCCTGAAGTTCTTCACAGATGGAGAATTTTACTTGATGAACCCTATGGAATGCTTTTGGTTACAGGACCTACAGGAAGTGGTAAAACAACTACTTTATATGCTTCTCTAAATGAACTTGATAGTATTCATAAAAAGATTATAACTGTTGAAGACCCAGTAGAGTATCATCTTAAAAATGTTAATCAGACTCAGATAAATCCTAAAGCAGGCTTAACTTTTTCGGTAGCATTGAGGTCTATGTTAAGGCAGGACCCTGATATAATAATGGTTGGAGAAATAAGAGATATAGAGACCGCAGAGATTGCATTTAGAGCAGCACAAACTGGACATTTAGTTTTATCAACATTACATACAAATACAGCACCTGGAGCAATTATAAGACTTCTTGACATGGGAGTTGAACCATATTTAATTTCTTCTTCTCTGATAGGTGTATTGAATCAAAGACTTGTAAGGAGTATATGCTCTTTCTGCAAAGAAGAATATATACCTTATCCTGAAGAAATAAAATTATTAGATGCATCTTTACTTGAAAGAAAGGATGTGAAATTTTATAGAGGTAAAGGTTGTCATCTGTGTAATGGAACTGGATATGGAGGCAGAACTGGAATTTTTGAGTTAATGGTTGTAAATGAAGAATTGAGAAGAGTTATTATAAAAAATCCAGAGATTACAGAAATAAAAGAAGTTGCTCGTAAATCCGGAATGGAGTTTTTAAGAGAAGATGGAATAAAGAAGGTTATAAATGGTATAACAACAATTTCAGAGGTTTTTTACACCACAAGAAAAGAAGATTAAAAATATATTGATTGTAAATTGTTAACTATCAAGGATTTGTGAACTTCGGAAGTTCTAAAAAGGCTGGTTAATAATTGAGAGTGTCTTTGGCCAGTTCATATTTTAAAAATTTTATATATTTTAAGAGATTTTCATAATAAAAGGGTTCTATTTCCGTAAATTCTAAGCCATTTATAAATACATTCCTTATTTTTTTTGTAAATTTCAATTTACATTTTGCAAAAAATGGATATGCTCTATGTTTTATTTGGAAATTGGTTTCAAAATCGTAAATTATATTTTCTTTTAGAGGAGAATTTGTTTCAACTTTTGCTCCTGAAATTGAAATATCTAAAATGTTTCCATTAATTTCTTCTATGTGAAACATTCCTGTTTTCCCTTTTATTTTTACAGGTATAAAAGGTGTTTCAAATCTTTCATTTTTCCTTTTTTCATCCATTACATCCGTTTCAGGTAATAAAACAACTCGTTGAATTCCCTGAGAAAAAATTTTGCCAGAGATGAAGTGAGTTTTTCCGTCTTTTTCAAAAAATATTTCTCCTCTTTTTCCAAGTTCTACAGGAATTGTTTTAGTTTCTGAAGGGACAGAAATAATCATTTTCCCCCATTTATCAATTTCAACTATTTCTCCTTCAATCTTTTTATTATCAATAAAAATTTTAACTTTTTTAACATTTTTTAATTCATCAACTTTCATCTCATTTTTATTTTACCCACATAAGAAGTGATAGGTAAACAGATTTTTTGATTTGTAAAAAAAGAAAAAATTGAGTTATAATAAATGAGGTTTAAATAATTAAAGAAAATGGAAGGTATAAAAATAAGACCCGGATATGTAATTAAAGGATATATGCTTAAAGAAATGGTAGGAGCAGGTGGGTTTTCTACTGTTTACAGGGCAGAAACAATAGATCCTTCACCATTATATACTTCAATTATTGCTGTGAAAATTTTGCATCCGAGAAGACTTGAAAGGAGTCAGATAAATCAATTTATAAAAGAGGGTAGAATTGTTAAGAAACTTGAACATCCCAATATAGTAAGAGTTTTTGATATTATTCAACAAGATGGAAATTTTTTTATTCTAATGGAATTCCTTGACACAGATTTATTAAAGGCAATAAGAATGAAAAGAGAAATTTTTAATGAAAAAAATATAATAGATATCATTACTAAATCAGCAAAAGGCCTATCCTATGTTCATCAAAACGGTATAATTCATAAAGATGTGAATCCATCAAATATTTTAATTTCATTTTCTCTTGAAAAAGTTAAAATTACAGATTTTGGACTTGCCAGAAAGGAAGGGTTGTTCTGGAAAGGAGGAGATTTTAATGGAGGGACAGAAGGATATATACCTCCTGAAAGATTTAAAGGAGAACCAATAGATGAGAGAGGGGATATTTATTCTTTCGGAAAAACAATTGAAAAGATTTATGAGGAACTTAAATTTCCAATGCCAGAAAAAATAAGAAATATAGTGAAAATAGCAACAGACCCAAATCCTAAAAATAGATTTGAAAGTATGGAAGGGATAGTTTATATTCTTGAAACCAGGAAAATTGAATGATTAAGTTTGTTTTTTCTGAAGAGTTCTTAAAATATAAAGAACCTTCACATCCTGAATCTCCTGAAAGGGTTGCAAATATAGTAGAGTATTTACAGAAAAAAGAAAATTTTGAATTTGTAGAACCACAGATATGTGAAGAAGAGGATTTATATCTTGTTCATACTCCAGAAATGGTAAAAAGGGTAAAAAATAATAATTTTTTTGACCCTGATTGTCCAAATATACCAAATATATTTTATTTTGCCTCTCTTTCCTGCGGTGCTGCTATAAAAGCAAGTGAAATTGCTTTTAAAGGAGATATTGGATTTTCTTTAGGGAGACCTCCTGGACACCATGCAGGTAAAAATAATATTGGAGGTTTCTGTTATTTTAATAATATTGCAGTTGCTGTTAAAAAAATCTTATTGAATGACTTAAAAGTTGCTGTTTTAGATATAGATGGTCATCATGGAAATGGGACTGAAGAAATTTTAATGGGTGAAAAAAATGTAATATATATTTCAATACATCAATTTCCTGCATATCCTGGAACTGGTAAATATTCATTTGAAAACTGCTACAATTTTCCATTACCACCATTTTCTGATTCAGAAAAATATATGGACAAATTTGAAGAGGGTATAGAAATAATAAAAGAATTTTCTCCGGATATTTTAGGTATTTCCTGTGGGTTTGATACTTATAGAGAAGACCCGTTGCTGAATCTTTCTCTTGAAGAAACTGATTATTATTTAATTGGCAAAAAAATAGGTTCTCTATCTTCTAAAATTTTTATTGTATTAGAGGGTGGATATAATATTTCTAAAATAGGAAGTTTATGCTATTGTTTTATAAAAGGTATTGTAAATGGATTTAAAAAACAGGAAAATGAAAGAGGAAATACTTGAAAAGAAAAAAAATGAAAAGTGGATTATATTGGATGGAGCAATGGGAACTTACTTGGAAAAACTGGAATTTAAAGGAATTACCCCTGAGGTTGCAAATATTGAAAATCCTGATATTGTTGAAAGAATACATTTAGAATATTGCCAGAATGGAGCAGAGATAATTTTAACAAATACATTTGGAGCAAATAGAATAATATTGAAGAAGAAAAAACTGGAAGATAAATTTGAAGAAATAATTGATAAAGGAGTTGATATTGCAGAAAAAGTTAAAGAGAAATTTGAAAATGTATTGATTGCAGGAGATATAGGACCTACAGGAGAAATATTGAAACCCTATGGGAATTTTGGAATAGAAGAAACAAAAAAAGTTTTTTACGAAGTGGGAAGGATTTTTGAAAATAAAAATGTTGATTTCTTAATCCTTGAGACATTTCAGGATTTGGAAGAACTTAAAATTGCATATGAAACATTAAGAGAAAATTCTTCTTTATTTATTATCCCATGCCTCACATTTACTTCTGGTAAGGAATTCAGAACTTTAATGGGCCAGAGAATAGATGATTTTATTAAATGGGCAGAAGAATCTGGTGTTGAAATTGTTGGTTCAAATTGTGGAGTGGATTCAAAAGAAATGTTAAATATGGTAAAAATTATGAGAGATAAGACAAATTTAACTTTATGGATAAAACCAAATGCAGGCAAACCTGTTTTATTAAAAGGCAAGATTGAGTATCCTGAAAGTATTGAAGAATTTGGAAAAAACTGTTTTGAAATGGTAAAACTTGGGGTAAAATTTATTGGTGGGTGTTGTGGAACCACACCTGCTTATATCGGCTATTTAAAAAGTATTCTTACTCAAAAATGAAACTTGCCAGAGTTATTTTTGACATACCAATTGAAAGGAGTTTTTATTATTTATGTGAAGATAGTATTGTTCCCTTTATTCGTGTTCTTGCACCTCTTGGTAAAAGAAGAAGGAAAGGATTTATAATTGAACTGAAAGAAATTTCAGAAAAAAATTTAGAATATAAATGGATTGAAAAAATTTATGATTTTTACCCTTTGATAAATGAAGAAATTTTTGAAATTTCAAAAATAGTTTCTCGTAGATATTATTCCTCACTTGGGCAAGTAATTTTTTCTATAATTGGTAATTTTCCTTTAAGATATGAAAAAAAAGAATTAAAAAAGAAGAAAATTGATTCAATATTTCCTTCTAACAACTTCAAAAAAGAAATATATCTATTTAACAGTAAAAAAGAAAAATTAAATTTCTATATTGACTTAATTTCTAATACTGATGGTTCTACAATTTTTCTCTTTCCTGAAATTTCAATTTTAGAGGAATATTTTCTGGAAATAAAAGAGAGAATAGATAGAAGATTTTTGAAGTATTATGGAGAAATGAGAAAAAAAGCAAAGTTTATGAATTATCTTGAAAGTATGAATGGAGAAAATTTAATTATTTTTGGGACAAGGACTGCAGTTTTTTTACCTGTACCAGACCTTAACAGGATAGTTATAGATTCTCCATTTGATTTTTCTTATAGAGAAAAAAAATATCCAAAATATAATGCTGTTGAAGTTGCAGAAAGAAGATGTGAGTACAGAAAAATTCCGGTTATTTTTACTTCCAATACCCTTGGTATTAAAGATTATTACGAAATCAAAAATAATAGATTATATTTAATTGACAAAAGAAAGTTTGAAAATCTGCCTGAAATTTTCATACTCAATAAAAAATGGGAAGAAGTGGACCGGAATATTCAATTTCTAACAAAGTTTGCCTCTTCTTTAATTGAAGAAAATATTTTAAAAGGGAAAAAAGTCGGGATTATTCATAATAGAAAAGGAAGTTCAAAAACATTTAAATGTGAGAAATGTGGTTATATCTTAAGATGCAAAAAATGTGATTCATATCTTATATTATCGGATAAAAATACTCTTTTTTGTAAATATTGTAAAATTTATGAAAGTTTTAAGAAAAGTTGTCCTAACTGCGGAAGTAAAGAAATAATAGAAAGAGTGGTTGGAATAGAGAAAATATACAATATTTTAAAAAATGTTTATCCAGAATTTAAGATTCAGAAATTAACAGCAGAAGAAAGAGAAGTTAAAGAGGATATTGATATTTTTGTTGGAACAAAGATTATCAGTAAAATTATGGATAAGTTTGATTTTGGATTGATTATTTTCCCTCATGCAGACTCATTTTTAAATATTCCTGAGTATAATTCAGAAGAAATTTTCTTTTTTATTGTGAATGAATTTTTATGGGAGTTAGACAAGGATTCTAAAGTAGTAATTCAGACAAAAAATCCAAACTTTGAAATTTTTACTTCATTTAAAAATAAAAATTTTAATATCTTTTATGAAAAAGAACTTAATATAAGAAAACTTGTAGGATATCCACCATTTGCAGATATAATGGTTATTGAAGTTCCACTTAAAAAAAGTTCTTCTTTTGAAAATAAAGTTAATTTTTTAAAAAAGAATATTGAAAAGAGTAGTGCAGGCATTCTTTTTTCAGAGATTATAAAAGATAAAAGAGGAGTAAATAAATTAAAGATGGTTGTTAAAACAGATATAGAGAATAAACCAGATTTTGAAGAGATAATGAATTTAAAAGAAAAACTTGATTTCAAAATAGAGATTAACCCTGAAGTGATTTAAAAGGTAAAATATAAAATAATGGATGAACTTTTCAGTTTAAATAATAAAGGAATAAAAGAAGAAAAATTACCCTTACCTATCAGGGTTAGACCTGAAAAACTGGAAGATTTTGTTGGACAGGAGCATATACTTGGAAAAGGCAAACCTTTAAGAAAAATAATAGAAAGTGATAGAATTCCTTCTTTAATTTTTTATGGACCTCCTGGAACCGGAAAAACAGCACTTGCAATGATAATTGCAAAAATGACAAAAAAATATTTTGTTTCTTTAAATGCTGTCACTGCAACTGTTTCAGATGTAAGGGAGGTTATAAATTCTGCGAGGGAAAGACTGAAAAGAGAAGGGAGAGGAACTATTTTATTTCTTGATGAAATTTCTCATTTTAATAAACTTCAGCAGGATGCATTACTTAAAGACGTTGAAGAGGGAACAATAACCCTAATCTGTGCAACAATTCACAATCCCTTTTTTTATATAAACACACCATTACTTTCAAGGGCACTTTTATTTGAATTTAATCCACTGAGTGAAGAAGAGATTATAAAAATAATAGAAAGAGCATTAAAGAATAAAAAGGGATTATCTAATTATAAAATAAAAATTACAAAAGAAGCGATTGAATTAATAGCGAAAAGAAGTCAGGGAGATGCAAGGAAAGCATTAAATATTCTTGAGTTTTGTGTTTTAACAACTGAATCTGATTCAGAAGGATATATTTTTATTGATTTTAATAGAGTTAAAGAATGTGCTGGTAAATATTTTCTTTACGATAGAAAAGATGACCAGCACTATGATACAATTTCTGCCTTTATAAAAAGTATGAGAGGGTCTGACCCTGATAGTGCTCTTTATTATCTTGCAAAAATGATAGTAAGTGGAGAAGACCCAAGATTTATAGCAAGAAGGATGTTAATTTTTGCTTCTGAGGATATTGGAAATGCAGACCCTCAGGCGCTAATTCTTGCAAATTCATGTTATCAAGCAGTAGAAGTTGTTGGTATGCCTGAAGCAAAAATTATCCTTGCTCAAACTGTGATATATCTTTCAACCTGTCCTAAATGTAATTCTTCTTATGTTGCTATTGAAAATGCAATGGAGGAAGTTGAAAAAGAAAGAATAGAAAAAGTTCCAAAACATATAAGTGGGTCTGGATATAAAGGAGCGGAAAAACTGGGGAAAGGAATAGGTTATCTTTATCCTCACGATTATAAAGGTCATTTTGTAGTTCAGAAATATAGGGAAAGTAATAAAAAATTTTATTTTCCAGAGGAAATAGGATATGAAAAAAAGATAAAAAAATTTCTGGAAGAGATAGAGAAAATTAAAAATGAATCAAAAACTTCAGAAAATAGAAATCAGACAGAAAATAAAAAAAATAAGGGAGAATCTTGATAAAAGCGAATGGGAAGAAAAAAGTTTAAAAATTCAAAAGAGGTTTATTTCATCTGATTATTATAAAAATTCAAATGTTCTATTTACTTATTTCCATTTTGACAGAGAGGTTAAAACAGACCTGCTTATAAAAAAAAGTTTTGAAGATGGTAAAATAATATGCCTGCCTTACATTGACTGGAAAAATAAAATTTTAATCCCTTCAGTAATTTGTAGTTTTGAAGATATAACATTTTGTAAGAAAATTCCTGTCCCTGAAATTTTAAGACCACTTGATAAAGAAAAAATAGATATTGTAATTGTTCCAGGAGTTGTTTTTGATATTTTTAAAAATAGAATTGGAATGGGTGGTGGTTTCTATGACATTTTTTTAAAAGACATTTCAGATAAAGTATTGAAAATTGCTCTTGCTTTTGAATTTCAAGTTTTTAATGAAAAATTACCTGTTGAGGAAAAAGATATTAAAGTTGACATTATCATAACAGAAAAAAGGATAATATAATTTATTTTTTAATTTCTTCAGTGCCAGATATAATATCAAGTTCATTCTTCACAATAAATTCTCTTTCAACAAAATAAGGATTTTCAGGAGTTGTTCCTTCTGGACCAATTCTTCTTATTTTTAATCTTACAGGCAATTTTATTTTATATGGTTTAAGTTTTGGTAATTCTTTTATGGCTCTTTTTGCCCCTTCTTTAAGTAAAATTTTAGTTTCTTCAGGAGATATTAAAATTGCTGCTTCTCTACTTATTCCTTTCTTTACAGCAACAGTTGGTAAGTTTTTTCCAAGTGTTTCTTTTGCTTCTCTACAGGTTGCTTCATCTCCTGTAACAAGTATTACAGGAACATCAAAATATCCTGCAATTACTGCTGCTTGATAAATTTCCCCTCTTTCTATTCCATTATAAAAATATTTTGCTTCAGCAATAGAACTCTGTGTATGATGTAAAACACCATCAGGAGTTCCATTCATTGCATGATATCCAAGAAGAATAATTCCATCAAATGAATTGTCAAATCCATATAAAACTTTCCCCTGTCTTGGCCAACCTGTAATATAACGAACACCTGGAATCATTAATTCTGGAATAAAGTTATTACCTCCATTATGTCCGTCAAGAACATATATTTCATCAACACCTGCTTCTTTCAATCCCTCACAAACTGCAGCAATATCTCCCATTAAAAGTTTCATCGCTTCTATAAATTCATGTCCTCTCTCCCTTGTTTGTTTGAATTTAAATACACCCGTAGCACCTTCAAGGTCTGTCACTATATATATTTTCATTTTTCCCTTCTCCTGTTTATTTCGACTTACGAATTTTACATATTAAACAAATTAATCTTTTTCGTCAATTTTGACAGGTTTTTTCTTCTCTGAAGATTTGTATATAGCATCAATTATTTTCATTAAGATTATTGCTTCTTCTGGTTTTGAAAATGGTTCTTCTATACCTTTAATTGTATTTACAAAATTTATAACTGCCCTTTCTCTTCCCATTTTTGGGTCTGGTTCAACTATAATCTTTCTATTTACTGGTTTTCCATATTCCATTGTATAAATTTCACAATCATCAATTGCTGTTTCATCTACCCCATCTCTTCCAAAAAGCCGTCTAATCATCCCTCCTGCTTTTGTTCCCTGAAATACTACCGAAACTTCTTCTCTTTTATTCATTTCAGCCCAACTATTTCTTGCAAATAAAACCTGTCCTGTTTTAAAAGTTATCAATGCATGAGAACTCGTTTCAACATCCATAATTCCACCTTCAACATCTGGTATCCCCCATGGTCCTTTAAAATCAGGATTATTTAAAAAGTCATAGAATGTTTTTGCTAAAACCCAATCTGGCTCAGGGAATTCCATAAAATATAATGCAAGGTCAATCATATGAAGTAGGTCAATAACAGGGCCTCCACCTGAAAGTGCTTTTTGTGTGAACCATCCACCAAATCCAGGAATTCCACATCTTCTAATCCATAATGCCTGAGCAGAATTTATTTTCCCTATATCTCCATTTTTAATATATTTCATAATTGCTTGTGCTTCAGGTCTTGCTCTATTATTGAAATCAAACATTAAAACTTTTTTTGTATCTTTTGCTGCTTTTACCATCTCCTCTGTCTCTTTCGCATTTAAAGCAGGTGGCTTTTCACAAAACACATTTTTACCATTTTTAAGACATTCAATTGAAACTTCTGCATGATATTTATTTGGAATACAGACACTCACAATATCAATATCTTTTTCCTTTTCAAGCATTTCTTTATATGAATAATAAACATTTTTTATATTAAATTTTTTTGCTTTTTCTTCTGCTCTTTTTATATCAATATCCGCAATTGCCCAAACATTTACATCACTTTTTAAATAACCTGAAATATGATAATCAGCAATTCCTCCAGCACCAACAATTCCTGCTTTTAAGTTTTTCATTT
>CAYNUP010000022.1:0-7851 GCA_964400565.1 uncultured bacterium
AGATACAGGTTGTATAAAAATTGAATTGAAAGAAAATCAGTATATAATTACATCAGAATTTTCTCTTCCTGATGGCACATGGGCAAAATTTGATAAAGACAAAATAGAAAATTTTAAGAATATAAAAATTGAAAAAGATAAATTCTATGCAGAAACAGAAAAATTTACACTTGAAAGGAAAATAAAAAGAAATAGAGAATGTATTGAAGTAATAGACAGGATAAAAAATAAGACAGATGAATTATTACCAATTATAATAAGGCATAAAACAGAATTGCAGAATATTAAAGAGCATTATCTTGGAGGATTGAGAATTTATTTAAAAAGAGGAACATCTTCTGACCCTGCCAATCCAACAACAATAGTAATAACAGAAAATGGTTCAATAGGATTTTTGCCATTAAATGATGTCTTTAGAGTCCATATACAGAATTTTGTTGCAGGAAATATTTATGGAATAGCGGATAATGAACTTGTAATAAGACCGAATACAGAATATGAAGCAAGATGGAGTATTTTTGTATTAGAGGATAAAGATTATTTTTCAGTGATTAATGCTATGAGAAGGTTTCTTGATGTTAATTTTACAATCCTTGGCAGTAGTTGTATGTTTACAATTAGAGGGAAAACATATAAAATATCAGAAAGTTGGCTCAATCAATTCAAACCGCCTGTTTTTGTTAATGCTGATATGACAAAAGAAGAACTAACTCAGTATTTTACATATAAAAATGCCTACTTTATAATTTTTGGAGCAGTTTCAGATGGACATAATTTTGAACAATATCTTAATGCAGACCCTGAACCAATTAAGGAAATAATAAAAAGAATAAAAGAAGCAAAACCAGATGCAAAAGTATTACCATATTTCCATTCTTTCATAGAAACATCTAAAAATGCAAAGGAAAAATATAAGGACGCAATTTCTTTATTACCTGATGGAACTCAGGCAGATTATGGAAAACCTGAACTTCCTTTATTTTTCCCAACGCTTGAAAATTCATTTGGGAAAGACCAGGAGAAAGAAATTGAACTTTTAATTGATAAATTTGGCTTTGATGGAATTTACTGGGATGAGTTTGAATATTCAAGAGCAAAATACCATTATGGCGAGCCACATGATGGATATAGTGCAGATATAGACCCTCAAACACATAAGATAATTCGTCTAAAAAGTTCAGTTACACTTTTAACACAGCCATGGAGAGTAAAGATGGTTGAAAAAATACTAAATGAAAAGAAGAAACTACTTGTAATAAATGGTAATCCTCGTACAGAGACAATTTTAAAATATAAAGTTCCAAGATTTGTAGAAACAGGAAGTATAAGTAATTGCACAAGAGCACAACTATTTACACCTATTGCACTTGGAGACCATTTAACAGAAAGGAGTGAAAAAGATGCTTATAGGAAGATGCTTGAAGCACTTGATTATGGATGTCTTTATTACTGGTATTATTTTTTAATCTGGCCTGAATATCCCACATTAACAAGTTATATGTTTCCAATAACACCAATAGAGATAAATAAAGGATATATAATAGGAAAAGAAAGGATAATAACAAAACAGAGTGGATATTTTGGATGGGGAGACAATTCAGATGTAGAAGTTCATTATTTTGATTCAGAAGGTAGAGAAATAAAAAAAGACACAGAAAAGGTAAAGAAAGATGGGAAGACATATTATAAAGTAGTTTTGGGTGAATATGAAAGTTGTGCAATAGTAAGAAAGGAGAAGAAATGAGATTTTTAACAATTTTTTTATTATTTATTTCATTTTTATTTTCAGAAGAGATATTATGTCCATTAAAACCAGACCCACCAATAAGTATAGATGGTGATTTAACTGACTGGATTATGGTTCCTGTAAAATATGAGGTTAAAGGAGAAAATGTAGTTTATGGTAAGAATAAATGGAAAAATGAGAATGACCTATCAGGAACAATTTTTTTATCATGGAGGAACGAAGGTTTATATATAGGAGTTGAGGTAATAGATGATAAAATAGTTCAGAATTTAACAGGAAAAGATTTATGGAAAGGAGACCATATTGAGATTTATATAGATACAAAATATTCACCAGATGCAAAAGGTATATTTGGAGAAGGACAATTTCATATAGGGCTTTCACCTGGCAATTTATTAAACACAGGAGACCCAATTATTGATATACCACCAGAATATTATATTTTTCATCCAGAGAATTTTGTTTCAAAAGAAAAAATAATAGTTGCGAGTAAAAAAACAGAAGAAGGATATAATATAGAGGCATTTATACCATTTAAACTTTTAAAAATAGATGTAAAAGAAGGGAAAATAATTGGAATAGATATATGCATTTCAGATACAGATACACCAGATATTCAGGAAAAAATGACAAGTTTAATAAAAGATAAAGAATGGAAATGTCGTGAAAGGTCAAGATTGCTTCCTTTAAAATTTTCAGGTGTTTCAAAATAAATAGCAAAAAAGTATATAAGAAAGCAAATTTTGATATTGATTTTTTATTTTTTTTTAATTAAAATAACTTCCAAAAACTTAAAATTTTAGAAAGGAGGAGAAAAAATGATTGATTATCATGTTCATATAGGGAAAATTTTTTATGGAAGAAAACCATTAACTCCTAAAAAACTTATAAAAACAATGGATGAAAATGGTATTGAAAAAGCAGTCATACTTCCAATTGAAAATCCAGAAAAGACACATTGGTATAATACAAGTGATAATGTTTTAAAAGTATGTAAAAAATATAAAGATAGGTTAATTCCATTCTGTAATGTTGACCCAAGAAGAGGATTAAATAGTGAGAACGAAAAATATATATTTAACTTAATTGAAGAATATGTTAAAAAAGGTGCAAAGGGTTTTGGAGAAATTCTTGCAAATTTAAAATTTAATGATAAAAGAATGAAAAATATATATAAAGCATGTGGAGATTTAAAAATTTCAATAGTTTTTCATCTTGGAGGAGTCCCTGATATGTCAAATATTGGGTTAACTGATGAGATTGGATTACCATATATGGAAGAAGTTTTAAATGAATTTCCAAATACAATTTTTGTTGCTCATGGTCCTGGCTGGTGGGCTGAAATCTCAGGAGATGTAACACCAGAAGATAGGACTACATATCCAAAAGGTAAAATTGAAAAAGAAGGAAAAGTCCAGTATTTACTTTCAAATTATCCAAATATTTATGCAGACCTTTCAGCAGGAAGTGCTTATAATGCTTTAACAAGAGATAGTGAATATGGAATAGAATTTTTAAATAAATTTTATAATAAACTTTTATTTGCTACTGATTATTTACATCCTGACCAGGAACTGTCAATTGTTGATTATTTGAAAAATGTAAATATCTCTGAAGAAAAGAAAAAAATGATTTTTTACAAAAATGCAAAAAAATTGTTAAATATTTAAAATGGAAGAAAGAAATTTTAAGATTTTTATTCTTAAAGATAATGAAGAACTTGGAAAAAAGGCAGCAGAAGATGCAGGTAAAATACTTGAAGAATATACAAATAAATTGAATAAAAAATGTATCTGTGTTTTTGCTGCTGCTCCGTCTCAGGATACATTCCTTCAAAATCTATCAAAAAATAAAAATATTAAATGGAAAAATATTTATGCATTCCATCTTGACGAATACATTGATTTACCAAAAGGACATCCAAATACATTTGAAGAATATTTAAGAACACATATTTTTGATAAAGTTAATATTCTTAAGGAGAATATTTTCTATATTAAGGATGCAGGTAAAAATGAAGAAGAAATGATTAAAAATTACACAAAATTTTTTGTTGAAAAGTATAAGGAAGTTAAAGAAAATGGAGGAATTTATCTTGCATTTATTGGAATTGGAGTTAATGGACATATTGCTTTTAATGAACCAGATACAGATTTATGGACTGATAAATTTATGATAAAAATAACTTTAGATGATATATCGGTTAAACAACAGTATGAGGACTATAAAAATCATCCAAATCCAGAAGCAAGATATAAAAGTTTAGAAGAAGTTCCAAGAAATGCTTTAACAATGACTGTTTCTGCTATTTTACTTGCTGACAAAATTTTCTGTATGGTTCCTGGGACACAGAAGGCGGATGCAGTGAAAAAGGTTATTGAAGGAGAAATATCAGAAAAAGTTCCTGCTTCATTTTTAAGATTTCATAAAAGTATTAATCTATATCTTGATAAAAATTCCTCTTCAAAGTTAAATAAAAAACCAGAATGTAAAATTTAAAAAGGAGAAAAAATGTTTATAGATATACATGTTCATTCAAGGAAAAAGCCAATTATGTGGAGAGGAAAATATTATTATACATCTCCTGAAAAGTTGATTGAGATATATGACAAAATCGGGGTGGAAAAAGCAGTATTACTTCCGGGAGTTAATCCAGAATGTTCTAAACAGGTAGGTTCTACTCATGAAATGCTTGAAATATGTGAGATGTTTCCAGGAAGATTTATACCTTTCTGTAATATTGACCCGAGAGCAGTTGAAAATTCTCCTTTTGCACCAATTGATGAATTATTATTTATTTATAAAGAAATGGGATGTAAGGGAATTGGTGAAGTTTGTGCAAATTTACCATTTACACATCCATTGTATTTAAACTTTTTTAAATGTGTTGAAAAGGTTGGATTCCCTTTAACTTTTCATATTGCTCCCCAGATTGGAAATTTTTATGGAATCTATGATGAACCAGGACTACCTGGACTTGAATACTGCTTAAACAGATTCCCAAATCTTATATTTCTTGGTCATTCTCAACCATTCTGGGCTGAAATTGCTGAACTTGAAAAACCATATGATAGATATAGTTATCCAAATTATCCTGTTAAAAAAGAAGGAGTTGTTCCAAAACTTATGAGAAAATATAAAAACTTATATGGAGATTTATCAGCAGGAAGTGGATATAATGCACTTGCAAGAGACATCAATTATGCAGTTGATTTTTTGAATGAATTTTGTGATAGATTACTTTTTGGAACAGACATATGTGCACCAACAACCCCTACTCCACTTGTTGATTTATTATTAAAATTGAAGGAAGAAGGTAAAATAAGTGAAACTGTTTTTAATAAAATAGCAAGAGAAAATGCAATAAAACTTTTAAAACTGGAGGAATAAATGGAAAAACTTGCAATTCTTGGAGGAGAAAAGGCAATAAAAAAGGATTATACAGAATATTTCAGATGGCCTATTATAACAAAAGAAATGGAAGAGAAAGTCCTTGAAGTTTTAAGAAAAGGAGCAATGTCCGGAACTGATTTAACAGAAGAGTTTGAAAAGGAATATGCAAATTTATATGGAATGAAATATGCCCTCTGTCATAATAACGGAACTGCAGCAATTCATTCTGCATTATTTGGATTAAAAATAGGAAAAGGAGATGAAATTATATGTCCATCAATGACTTACTGGGCTTCATGTTTGCCGGTATTATCTCTTGGCGGAACTGTTGTTTTTGCAGATATAGAAGAGGAAAGTTTATGTATAGACCCTGATGATATTGAGAGACATATAACAGATAAAACAAAATGTATTATTGTTGTTCATTATGCTGGATATCCTGCTGATATGGATAAAATTACCCAGATTGCCAAAAAATATAATTTAAAAATACTTGAAGATTGTTCTCATTCTCACTGGTGTTTTTATAAAGGAAAACTAACAGGAACTTTTGGAGATGTTTCTGCCTTTTCTTTGATGAGTGGCAAATCATTTCCAATTGGAGAAGGCGGAATTATGTTGACAGATGACCTTGAAATTTATGAAAGAGCAATAATTTTTGGTCATTATGAAAGACATTCAAAAATTACAATAGATTATCTTAAAAATGGAGCAGGAGTTCCATGGGGTGGATATAAATACAGAATACATCAACTTTCTTCTGCTGTAGGTATTGTTTTTATAAAAATTTTTAAAGAGATTTTTGAAGAAATTGATAAAGCGATGAACTATTTTTGCGACCTACTTGATACATTACCTGGGATAAAGGCACATAGACCACCAAAAAATTCAGGACTTACAAAAGGCGGGTGGTATGCACCTTTTGCTCATTATAAAAAAGAAGAATTGAATGGGTTATCAATAACAAGATTCTGTGATGCCTTAAGAGCAGAAGGAATTTCCACAAATCCTGGATGTAATAAACCCTTACATATGCATCCTATTTTTCAGAGTATTGATATTTATAATGACGGGAAACCAACTATAATAAGAAATTCAGAAAAAGATATAAGAGCAAAAATTGGCTCTTTACCTGTTTCTGAAAATATCGGGAAAAAAGTATTCAGTATTCCAAGATTTGTTAAATTTGATAAAAATGTAATAGAAGAGTATTTCAGTGCATTTGAAAAAGTTATTAAAAATCATAAAGAATTATTAAAAGATGACCCCGGAGATCCACCAACAATTGGAAACTGGGGATTAACTTTTAGAATTTAAAAGGGAGAAAAAAATGGAAAAACTTGTAATTGATGGAGGAAAGCCACTAAGAAAAAAACCATTTCCTCAAAGAATTATGTTTGATAAAAGAGAAGTAAAAATAATAAATGAAATAATGAAAAAAGCAACAAAGGAAAACACAGCAAAATATCTTGATAGATATGGTGGAACCCATGTTGATACATATGAAAAAGAATTTGCAAAATTTTTTGGAACAAAATTTGCAACAGCAGTAAGTTCAGGAACTGCTGCTATTCACTCAGCAATTGCTGCCTGTGAACTTGAACCGGGTGATAAAGTAATAACAACACCAATTACTGACCCTGGAACTGTAATGCCAATTTTATTTCAGGGACTTATTCCTGTATTTGCTGATGTTGATTTTGATACATTAAATTTGACTGCAAAAACAATAGAAGAAAAAATTGATAAAAAAACAAAATGTGTTATTGTTGTTCATCTTGCAGGAGTTCCATGTGAAATGGATAAAATAATGAAATTAGCAAAAAAATATAATTTAAAAGTAATTGAGGATTGTGCTCAGAGACATGCCTCTATTTATAATGGAAAATATACTGGAACTTTTGGAGACATGGGTGCTTTCAGTTTAATGAGTGGGAAACATATGACAAGTGGTGGTCAGGGTGGTATGGTTATAACTGATAATGAAGAATATTACTGGAAAGTAAAAAGATTTGCTGATAGAGGGAAACCATTTGGAATAGAAAATCCTAAAGGAAATGTTTCTATTGGATTAAATTACAGAATGACAGAAATAGAGGCAGCGATAGGAAGAGTTCAATTGAAAAAAATTAAAAAAGTTGCCGAAAAGAGATACAAAATTGTTGAGGAATTAAGAAAGGGTTTTGAAAATTTAAAAGCATTCTCTTTGTGGAAAAGGCCAGAAAATTCAAAACCAAATTACTGGTTCTGTTTTGTAAGAGTTTATGAGGAAAAATTGAAATATGATAAGTTTAAAATTGCAGAAATTTTATCTAAGGAAGGGCTCCCAGTCGGTGCTCATTATGTTATACCGATGTATGAAAACCCATTCATTAAAGAAAGAAAAACATTTGGAACTTCTGGATATCCTTATAATCCTTATGCGCCAGATATTGAATATAAATGTCCTATTGCAGAAAAAGCACTGAACTCCCATATTACACTTTATATCCATGAATGCTGGAAGAAAAAGGAAATAGAAGATACAATAAAAATATTTGAAAAAGTTGAAAAATTCTGTCTAAGATAGACCCTAAAACCATTGACTATCAACATTCTCCAATTCCCACCTTAAAGGTGGAAGTGGCAATTTGAAAAAGTTGAAAATTAGGAAAAAAAGGAAAATTTAAAAAGTTTCTTATGGCGGAATTTCAGTAAAATATATATGGTCC
>CAYNUP010000023.1:0-1638 GCA_964400565.1 uncultured bacterium
TTAAACTCATATCTACAATTTTTACATCTTAATTTCCCTCTTCTTACTTTCCAGAATTTTTTTCCGAGACATCTTGGACACTTTACTTTATCCATAGCCACATTTTAACATTTTTAAGTGGCTATTTTCAAACATAACCCATTTAAAAATTTCATTTATTTTAAATCTTATATATTTTTCTGCATTTTTAATTGATTTTTCAAGAGATACAGGACCCGGAACAATACTAAAAATTGAAATAAAATCATTTTTTAAAAATTTATAAACTTTTTCATCAACTATTCCAGCAAGAACTATTGCAGGGATTTTATATTTTTCTGAATATTTTAGAATTACGCCAACTGCTTTTCCATATAAAGTTTGTTTATCAATTTTCCCTTCTCCTGTAATTATTAGGTCTGAATTTTTAATTTTTTCTTCAAATTTCCCTATTTTTAAAATTTCTTCAATTCCTGAAACAATTTCTGCATTTAAAAAAGAGATAAAACCAGCACTAACTCCACCAGCAGCACCAGAACCCTTAATTTTATTTATTTCAATTCCAGTATATTTTTTTATCAATTTTGCATAATGCCTCAATCCTTTATCAAGTAATTTTACCATTTTTATATCAGCACCTTTTTGAGGTCCATAAACAAAAGTAGCACCATTTTTACCATAAAGAGGATTTTCAACATCTGAAAGAACTATAAATTTAATTTTTTTCAATTCATTGTAATTTTCTGGATATTCAATTTTTTTTATTTTTAAAAGGTCTTCTCCTTTCCCCGGGAAAATGATATTTCCATTTTTATCAATAAATTTAAAACCACAAGCAGTTAAAAATCCAATCCCTCCATCATTTGTAGCACTTCCACCAACTCCTATATATATTTTTTTACATCCCCTTTTTATAGCATCAATTATAATTTCTCCAAGTCCATAAGTTGATGTTTTAAGTGGATTTTTTTCATTTTCTTTTAAAAGTGCAAGACCTGAGACTTTAGCCATCTCAATATAAGCAATTTTGCCTTTTTTTAAATATTTTGTTTTTATTTTCCTTCCAAGTGGGTCTTTTGCTACAGTTTTTACATAGATCCCGCTTATCAGATACTTTAAAACTTCAAGAGTTCCGTCTCCACCATCAGCAATGGGAAATTTTATAATTTCAGCAAAAGGTATAATTTTTTTAATTTCCTTTTCAATTATTTTAAATAATTCTGTTGACTTCAAACATCCTTTAAATGAATTTGGAGCGACAATTATTTTCATATAAGTCATATAAAAAGATTATAATTGATTTTTTGAAAAATTTGAAGTATAATTTGAAAAATTTGGGGCATAACGCAGTCCGGTTAAACTGGTCAGGCTGAGGGGAAAAATCCTCGGTTCAAATCCGAGCGCCCCGACTCGCAATCTTGCCTTGAAAACCCGGATGGTTTCGGTAAAAATTAGGCAAAAGAAAAATGGAGGATAAAGGGAAAAAATAAAGGTATATAGAAGAAACTAAAGTATGGAGAAACAATCCGAGTGCCCCGATTTGTACTCTTCTTTAGAACGGATTTAAAAAGGAGGAAGCATGAAAATATTTATTGATACTGCAAAGATAAATGAAATAAAAGAAGCGTTTTCTTGGGGAATAATGGATGGAGTTACAAC
>CAYNUP010000024.1:0-4072 GCA_964400565.1 uncultured bacterium
ATATTTTTTAAGTTATGTTCTCTTGCTCCTCTTATGCTTATATATTTTGGTTCCATAGTAAATAAATATTTTACCTTTTTTATTGATTTTTTGACAATTGACTTTTAGAAAATATAGATTTAATGACTTATTGGGCCTATATATTTTTTCGCAACGACGATATTATCAAACCATACTTTGCTTATATGTCCTTCAGGTGCTTTTGTTATATATAAAAGGACCCATATAAAATTTAATTTCAATTTATGGTCTTTTCTCCAGCGAAATCCTTCAAATGGCTCTCCTCCTTCCTGAACATCAAAATATTCAGGACCACCTTTTTTATCATTCCATTTAATTGCTTTTCCCCCTTCTCCTAAAAGAAATTTGTCATAAATCCATTTTCCTTTTGGAAATCCTTTGCCGATATGACTTACCAATTTACCATCTATCCATAAAGCCATTTCTCCATTATATTCTTCTAAAGGGTCGTTCATCTTTACCATCAGTTCCACACAAATCCATTTATCCTTTTCAACTTTAATTTTTAGATTTCTTATAAAACTATTACCCCATGTTTGACCTTTTGGTGGACTGCCACGCATATCCATCCAATAAACATAATAATCCCATTGCCACAAATTTCCATATGGTTCTACACCAATAGTAAATCTTTCATCTCCATTTGGTTTTTCTCCTGCACCTCCCTGAGGCCAAGGGGTTGAAGGATTATAACCACCAGTATGGAAAAAGTGATGAATTGGAGCACATTGAGAATCAAATTTTACATAAAAACGGATGAAAAGTTGATTATATCCAGGAAGAAGACGAGTATAAAGATGGCCACCAGTGCTTTGTCCTCCTATATGGGTCATTAGGAGAGAATATCTTCCATCACTTCCTTCAGGTATATCATTAGAAAGAGACATTATTTCTAAATTATAAATATTTTCCCATTTTTTCTTTAAATCGCTAACAGAATTAATTTCAAAATTTTCAGAAAAAATAACATCTGTATCTTTTTCTATACCTTTATCCCTTGGATATTTTAAAGATAGGCCATAACCCTCTGGAAGCACTGATTTTTCTATCTGGGAATAAAGAGATAGGGATAAACCTATAGAAAATATAATTATTTCTTTAATCCTTTTCATATAAATTTATTTACCTGATTTTAAAATTTTATATTCAAAACTATCAAGAAGGGCTTTCCATGATGCTTCAATTATATTTTCAGAAACACCAACTGTTCCCCATGTATCTTTTTCATCTGTTGATTCAATCACAACTGTTGTCACTGCTGCAGTTGCTTTTTCAGGATGGAGTATTCTTACCTTATAATCTGTCAATTTCATTTCTTTAATTTCAGGATAAAACTTTTCAAGTGCTTTTCTTAATGCATTATCAAGGGCATTTACAGGCCCATTTCCTTCACTTGCAGTATGTTCTATCAATTTCCCTACCTTTACTTTGACAGTTGCTTCTGAAACAACTTTCTTCCCTTTCTTTTCAACAATAACTCTAAATCCTTCTATTTCAAAAAGTTTCTTATATTTGCCAAGTATTTTTCTTACCATAAGTTCAAGTGTTCCTTCTGCTGCCTCAAATTGATACCCTTCATTTTCAAGTTCTCCCACCATATTTAGTACCCTTTTTAAAATTTTTGGTTTTTCCTCAAGTTTATAATCCTTAAATTTTTGTAAAATTGTGCTTTTTCCAGAAAGTTCAGAAATTAAAATTCTTCTTTCATTTCCAACAAGTTTTGGATCTATATGTTCATAAGTAAGTGGATTTTTACTTACTGCATCAACATGAATTCCACCTTTATGAGCAAAGGCACTTAAACCTACAAATGGTTGATTGTTCGGAGGAACAATATTTGCTATTTCATAAACATATCTTGAAAGTTCAGTTAAATAAATGAGTTTATCATCAGGAATACATTTATAACCCATTTTTATCTGCAAAATTGGAATTATTGATGTTAAATCAGCATTTCCACATCTTTCTCCAAGTCCATTTATTGTTCCCTGAATATGAACTGCTCCACTTTTAATAGCCGCTATTGTATTTGCAACTGCAAGGGATGAGTCATTATGAGAATGAATTCCAAGAGGCGTTTTTATTTTTTCTTTTACTTTTTTTACTATCTCTTCAATTTCAAAAGGAAGGGTTCCTCCATTTGTATCACATAAAACAATTCTTTCTGCTCCTGAATTTTCTGCAACAATTAAAGTTTTTAAAGAATATTCAGGATTACTTTTATATCCATCAAAAAAATGTTCAGCATCAAAAAAAACTTTTCTATTATGTTTTACAAGAAATTTTACTGTGTCCTCAATCAATTTTAAATTTTCATCAAGTGAAATTTTTAAAACATCTCTAACATGTAATTCCCATGATTTCCCAAAAATTGTTATATATTCAGTTTCACTTTCAAGAAGTTTTTTTACAAATGGGTCTTTTTCTACAGGATAATTTTTTCTTCTTGTGCTTCCAAAAGCAACAATTTTACTGTTTTTAAATTTTTTGTTTTTTATTTTTTTAAAAAAAGCAATATCTTTTGGATTTGAACCTGGCCAACCACATTCTATAAAATCAATTCCAAACTCATCAAGTTTTTCTGCAATTTTAATCTTATCGTTTAAAGTAAAAAATACATTTTCACCCTGTGCTCCATCCCTTAAAGTTGTGTCATAAGTTTCTATTTTCATTTTTTTCTCCAATATTTTTAAATTATAATGATATTATACAAAAAAGTAAACAAAATAGAAAATTTAAAAGGAAAAAATGAGAGGGTTTTGGAAAATCTTATTTCTATTTTTTTCTTTTGCTTCTTTTTTGGTATCTCAACAAACAGAACTTGTTGATATTAAAAAAATTATACCTGATATTGTTCTTGATATAAGGTATGCGACAGCAAACAATTTTACAGGAAAAGTCCTTTATCCTTCTTATGATTGTTTTGTTGCAAAAGAAGTTGCTATTGCATTAAAAAAAGTTAATGAAGAACTGAAAAAACAGGGATTTCGTCTTAAGATATTTGATGGATATAGACCTTTATCTATTCAAAAAATTTTATGGGAAAATTTTCCAAATCCTATGTATATTGCAGACCCTAAAATTGGTTCAGTTCATAATAAAGGATATGCAGTTGATGTAAGTTTAGTTGATATTGATGGAAATGATATTTTAATGCCAACTGATTATGATGAGTTTACAGAAAAAGCAAGTTCAGATTACAAGGATTTACCTCCCTCTGCAATAAAACATCGTGAAATTCTTCACAAAGTCATGAAAAAATATGGTTTTATTCCTTCAAAAACAGAATGGTGGCATTTTAATTATAAAGGACATAAAAACAAACCAGTTCTTGATATTCCTTTTTCTTCATTAAAATGAAAAATTTTGTTCTAAAAACGTTTGACTATCCTATTGACAGTTTTGGGTATAATTAAAATAATAAAAACATATTTAGAAAAAAGAAGAAATGAACTGAAAAAGATTTCAGAAAAATTTAGAATTAATAACAATCTATTTTTTGCATAAGAATTTGATTAAATTTATATATAATTGATTTCTTAAAAATTTTGAAGTATAATAAGAAAATTCGGGGCGTAGCGCAGTCCGGTTAAGCGCGCTTGGTTTGGGACCAAGAGGTCCTCGGTTCAAATCCGAGCGCCCCGATTCGTAATTCTCCTTGAAATTATATTGTTAGAGTAGAACTAAATTAATATGAAAAAGAGAAATTTTTGGATAAGGATTTTGACACAATAGAAAGGATGGGACTTGGTAATTTTGATGGATTATTTGCATTTTTACTTCAGATAGATTTCTTTTCATCATTTGATTTTAGACCTTCCTGTATGGGGTAGTAATTTATGGATATCTGTATTTTGGAATATTTGAGATAAAAAAGATAGCAGAATGGTTAGGATATAAAAGAAAAGGAGAAAGTGCCTCTAATTTTAATTTTTGAATAAAAAAATGTAATTTTAAAATTTGTCAAGAGGAATTTTAAAATTTTTAAATCTATTGAGTATCAACACTTTTCACATCTTTTGACAAATTGTTTTGGGGGGTATAATAAATA
>CAYNUP010000025.1:0-2555 GCA_964400565.1 uncultured bacterium
GTATAGATATAATAAGATACCCGATAAAACAAAGAAATTATATTTTAAAATTCATGATTCAATTTTATATTATGCTAAATCTAAAGGCAATCATTTCTTTAACTCAGTTTTAGCACCTACAGGTAAACAGATAAAAAGAAAAAAGATGAAAAAAATTGAGGGAAGGATTGCAGCTATCGACGAGTACACAGAATACATACAAGAACTTCTATTGACACGAAGCGTTATAGATTTTATTCCTGATCCAAATGTTGGTGATTCTTCAGAAAAAACTGGTTTTGAAACCCAAAAGCCGAGTTTGTTGCTTGAACTTTTTATATCTGCGTCAAGTCCTGAAGATGGGATAGTCCTTGACTGTTTCATTGGTTCAGGGACAACTGCTGCTGTTGCACAAAAACTTGGAAGAAGATGGATTGGCTGCGATATAAACAAAGTAGCAATTCAACTTACAAGTTCAAGATTACAGAAGATAATAAAAGAGCAAATTGAAAATAATGAGACAAAATATCCTACATTTGCTCTTTATAAAGTCAACAACTACGATTTAAAACTTCTTCAAACTGAAGCAATAGAACTTGCAGTTCAGCATATTGGGATTCAAAGGACAAGAATTGATAGATTTTTTGATGGGACATTAGGCAAAACCCTGGTTAAAATTATTGATTTTAATCACCCATTAACTTTACTTGATTTACAACTACTTCAGGATGAATTAAAGAAAAGACCCGATGAAGACCGAGATATTACTATTGTTTGTCTCGGAAAAGAACTTGAAGTTGACCCCTGGATTGAGGAATGGAATAAAAAACTTCATGTGAATAAAATCAAAATAATTGAATTAAAAACAGATAAAAAATATGGGAGTTTCCTAATTCACAAACCAGCAGAGGCAAAAATTAAAATAGAAAGAAAGGGAAATAAAGCAATTATAGAAATAGAAGATTTCATTTCGCCAACAATAATTGAAAGGTTAAACATTGATAATAAATTATTTAAAGTGAAAATTCCTGATTTCAGAGCAATGATTGATTGTGTTTTAATTGATACTAATTATGATGGTAATACATTCCATATAATTTATTCTGATGTTCCTCAAAAGAAAACTGATTTAGTTCAAGGCAAATATGAAATAGAAATTCCAAAAAAGAAAACAAAAGTTGCAGTAAAAATTATTGATATGCTTGGAGAGGAAGTTATAAATGTATATGAGATATAAAGTTTAAAGAATTTATTGTCCTAATTCTATGATTATTAGTGGAAAATCGTTTTTAGTTGCCACTTAAAATCAATTATTCTATCAACTCACCTCTAAGGTGGGAAGGAGAGTTCATGGTAAAAACTAAAATAATTTGCACTATTGGTCCTGCATCAGCAAGTAAAACTATAATAAGAAAAATGATGTTGGCTGGAATGGATGTTGTAAGATTAAATTTTTCTCATAGTAAACAATCAGAATTGGTAGGTATAATAGAAATTGTTAGGCATTTAAACAAAAAATATCGTAGAAGAATAAAAATACTTGGAGACCTTCAGGGACATCGTATTAGAATAGGTCGTCTTAAAGAACCAATTTTACTTAAAAAAAATCAGATAATATATTTAACTCAAGAAAATATAATTGGAGAAAATGATATTATTCCTTTTGATTATAAAGGTTCTTTGAAAAGTATTAAAAATGGGCATCAAATATTTATTGATGATGGAAATATTGCTCTTGAAGTAATTGGGAAAAGTAAAAACAAACTTAAAACAAAAGTAATAGTAGGTGGTATTTTGAGAGAACATAAAGGGGTAAATATTCCTGATGCAAAACTTGAATTTGGCAAAATAAGTGAAAAAGATATAGAAGATATATATTTTTGTGAAAAATATGAATTTGATTATATTGCTCAATCATTTGTTAGGAATAAAAAGGATATTATTGAAGTCAAAAAATTGTTAAAACCAAATTCAAAATGTAAAATTATTGCAAAAATAGAAAATAGAGAAGGAATAAAAAATATTGATGAAATTATAAATGTCTCTGATGGTATAATGATTGCAAGAGGAGATATGGGTGTCTCTTTGCCTATATATGAAATCCCTATTATTCAGAAAATAATTATAAAAAAATGTAATCAGAAAAGTAAATTTGTTATTACTGCAACCCAGATGCTTGAAAGTATGGTAAAAAATCCAGTGCCAACAAGAGCAGAGATCTCTGATGTGGCCAATGCCATATACGATGGGACTGATTGTTTAATGCTTTCGGCAGAGACAGCAACTGGTAATTATCCTTTTGAGGCAGTTTTTTTTATGGCAAAAATCGCTCAAGCAGTTGAAAAAAGTTTAGAAAATAAATCAAGATTTGAGTTTAATAAAAAGAATGATATTGTTTATTCTTTGACCAATGCGGCTGATAGCTTTGCCTTAACTTTAAGTAACATTGGTGATAAGTTTTTGGGCTTTTTAGTTTTGACAGAAACAGGAAAAACCGCTGTTTATCTTTCTCGCTTTCATCCTCTTTATCCGATATTTGCTGTTACTCCATCAAAAAAGACCGCTGATTATTTAAC
>CAYNUP010000026.1:0-1763 GCA_964400565.1 uncultured bacterium
CTTTACATTTAAGAAATACCCAAAAGAGTTCCAGAGATATATTTATACCACAAATGCATGTGAGAATATAAACAGACAATTAGAAGACAGAAGAATAAAAAGTGGTGAACATTTTCAATCAACAGAAGTGATAGATATGAATTTTTACTTGTTATGGGAGAATTTAGAGAATGGAAGATGGAGAAAACCGATACCAAATTTAAAAGGATGTGAATATGAAATAAGACAACTTTTTAATCTAAGATATTCAGGAAAGGAGGTGAGCCAGACACAAAATTTTTGACAACCGCCGTTCTTCGGAATAAATACTTCTAAATGTCTTCTTTTCCATATATTACTTCCCCATGCTTTCTCTACCTGGATACTATGTCTTAACCCGAAAGAGACCTAACATTTACAAGAATCCTGTTTTAAGGTATAATTTTCTCAATATGAAAAAAAACCTGCCTGAAAAACTGGATAAGAATTCAGAAAAATTTTTGAAAATTTTCCATTCAGTTCCCTGTGTTGTTTTCCTTCTTGATAAAAATAAAAATATTTTAGATGTTAATGAAAAAATTAAGGATTTTGGATATAAAATTGAGGAGATAAAAGGAAAAAATATATTTGATTTACCAATATTTATTTCAAAAGAAAAGATAGAAAAAATTTTTAAGGAAAGGGATAAATATTTCACTTTTGAAATTATTACTAAAGAAGGAGAAAAAAAATCTGTTATAACTAAATTTGAAAAAATAGAAAAGGGAATAGAAAAATTTGTTCTTATAATTCATGATATAACTGAGGAAAGGATATTAAAAACAAAAGTTAAGGAAGAAGAAAGTTTATTGAAAGAGTGGCTTTTGCTGGCTGAAAAATCTCTTGCAGGTATTTATATTTATGATGAAGATTTTAATTTTTTATATGTAAATCCTTCTATAGCAAAAATTCTTGGATATAAAAAAGAAGAACTGATGAAAAAGAAAGTATATGAAATTGTTTATGAGGAAGATATCCCACTTGTTAAGGAAATGGCAAGAAAAAGGTTTTCTGGAGAAATTGAAATTGCAAATTATTATGTAAGATTTAAAGCAAAAAATGGGGATATTAAATATTGCTATGCAAGTGGAAGAGTAGCAAGATATATGGACAAAAAAGTTATTATGGGCACACTTATTGATATAACAGACAGAATTGAATATGAAAAAAAACTTAATGAAGAGCATAAACTTGTTGAAGATACATTAAATGGAGTAATTTATTCACTTTCAAAAATAGTTGAGTCAAGAGACCCTTATACAGCAGGACATCAATTGAATGTTTCACGCCTTTCTGAAAAAATATCAAGAGAAATTGGACTGAAAGACCGGGATATTAAAGAAATAACATATGCTTCATTATTACATGATATAGGAAAGATTGCAATCCCTTCTGAAATTCTTGTTTTGCCAAGAAATCTTACACATATTGAGTTTGATATAGTAAAAACACATCCTATTGTTGGTTATAATACCTTAAAAGTAATACCTGCTTTTGAAAAAATAGCAAATATAGTCCTTCAGCATCATGAAAGGATTGATGGTAGTGGTTATCCTAATGGAATTAAAGGGAATGAAATACTGAAAGAAACAAAAATTTTAAGTGTTGCAGATGTTATTGAGGCAATGGTGCACCATAGACCATATAGACCTGCTCTTAAAATAGATAAGGCTCTTGAAGAAATTTATAATAATAGAGGTATAAAGTATGATGAAGAAGTTGTTATGATATGTATTGATTTATTT
>CAYNUP010000027.1:0-1906 GCA_964400565.1 uncultured bacterium
GATAAATATAGATTTTCAGAACAATTATGAGGCAGGATGGTTTGGATGTAATTTAGTTTATCTCGGGGATTTCATTCCACCTGATACAGAACCGATATTTAAAGAAAATAAATATAAAATATATGAAATAGAACCACCTGACCCATTATATGGAAACTTACTTGGAAGAGCAATGGAATTTTTTGAATACATAAATGAGAAATGCAAAAATTTAGAATTTGAAGGAAAATCTGTTAAAGGTCCAGCAACAATACCAGGAGAAGGAACAGATGGGCCATTTACAGTGGCAGGGAAATTGAGAGGTATAACAGAAATATTTTTTGATATGGTTGATGATGAGAAATATTTTTTTGATTTAATGGATTTTGTTACAGAAAATATAATAAGAAGAATGAAAGAAATTAGAAAGTGGAGATGGAAAAGGGAAGGTAAAGAAGAAATTAATTTCAAGACAAAAAATTTTGGATTTGCTGATGACCTTATAGCAAATTTATCAGTAGAAAAATATAAGTATTTTGTATTTCCATTTCATAAAAGAATAGTTGAGGAATTTTCTGATGGAAGTCCAATTCATATGCACCTCTGTGGAGATGCATCTCATCTTTTCAAATTTTTGAAAGAAAATTTAAATGTTTATTCATTTGATACTGGTTTTCCAATTGATTTTGGGAAAGTTAGAAAGGAACTTGGAGAAGATGTTGAAATAATTGGTGGTCCTAATATTGTTCTGCTTAAAGATGGTAAAAAAGAAGAAATAGAAAATGAAGTGAAGAGAATATGTGAAAGTGGGATAATGGAAGGTAAAAGATTTATAATGAGGGAGGGGAATAATCTTGCTCCTTTAACACCTGTTGAAAATATAAAAACAATGTATGAATCAGCAAAAGTTTATGGTAGATACTTTAATTAAAAATTATAAGATAAATTGAAAAATGAGAAAAGAATATCCGAGACCTGATTTTAAAAGGAATGGCTGGATAAATTTAAATGGCAAATGGGATTTTGAAATAGATACATCAAATACAGGAATTGAAAAAGGATATTATTTACCTACAAAAAAATTTAAAGAGAAAATAATTGTTCCATTCTGTCCAGAAAGTAAATTGTCAGGTATTGAGAATAAAGATTTTATGGTATCTGTATGGTATAAAAGAAAAATTGAAATTCCTGAAAATTGGAAAGGAAAGAGAATATTTTTGAATTTTGGAGCAGTTGATTTTTTAACAAATTTATGGATAAATGGGAAATATGTTGGAAGCCATATTGGTGGTTATACTCCTTTTAAGTTTGATATTACTGATTTCCTGGAAAGAGAAAATATTATTGTTGTAAATGCTTATGATGATAATAGAACCCTTTTACAGCCATGTGGAAAACAATCAACAAAATATTATTCATATGGATGTTATTATACAAGGGTAACAGGAATATGGCAGACAGTTTATCTTGAAACCACAGGCAAAAATTATATTGAAAATTTCAAAATATATCCAAATTTTGATACAGAAGAAGTTTTGTTTTTATTAAATGTTGAAGGTGAAGGAGAAGTTAAAATTGAAATATACGGAGAAGATGAGAAAATTGATGAAAAAAATACTTATGGAAAAGGGAATGTGTTTTTGAATTTTAGAATAAAAAATTTTATTCCATGGTCAATTGAAAATCCAATTCTTTATAAAGTCAAATTTTATCTTTATTCAAATGGAAAAATTGAAGATGAAATTGAATCATATTTTGGTTTTAGAAAAATTGAAATAAAAGGTAAGAAAATTCTTTTAAATGGAAAACCAATTTTTATGAGAATGGTTCTTGACCAAGGTTATTATCCTGATGGAATATATACAGCACCAAACCAAGAAGCAATAGTAAATGATATAAAAATAGCAAAAGATATGGGATTTAATGG
>CAYNUP010000028.1:0-1915 GCA_964400565.1 uncultured bacterium
TCCTTACAGTCCTATGGTTATATGGACATCAGATGGTAAAGGGAATGTATACATATGCTATTCGGCTTTATATGAAATTAATATCATCAATGGCAAAGGTGAACTTGTAAAAAAAATAAAAAAAGAACACACTCCTGAAAAGATTACGAGGGAGGAAGAAAAGAAATTGAAAGAAGAATATTTTAGCCATGTGCCAAAGGAATTTATAAAACAAATACACTTTCCTAAAGTAAAGCCTCCTGTTATAAATATTTTTTCTATGGAAGATTATATTTTTATTCTGAGAAAAACTGATAGGGAATCTCATAAATACATTTATGATGTACTGTTAAACGGAATAATTTTTAATAGTTTAGAGCTTGATTTTTTACCTCATTTTAGTAGAGACGGTTTCATATACACTATACAACATGAGTTGTCCCCTTTAACAAACGAAATACTAAAAACGCACATAAAAAGATTTAAAATTAAAGATATCTATCACATAAATGAATCATATTGAGAATATGAATATATATGTGAAAAGTTATTTTTTTGATATCAAATTTGTACCAGCAAGAAAATTACTCGAAATTAAGGCATTGATTGATATTAAAAAAAATAGATGTTTAACAAATTTAGTTTTATTATTGAACTCAGATGCAAATATTATTTCGATCAAAAATTATTGTTCTGAAAATTTAAATTATTTGTTTAAAAACAATAAATTAACTATTTTCCTTTCACATCGTGATAAACTTTCTAAGAATTTTTCAATTATTATTGAATATTTGCTAAAAACTAATCATTTTCACCAAGACATCTGGAAGCGATATGACTCACTTTGGTATCCTGCACCGAAAGAAATCCAATTTTCTAAGTTTGAATGCGTTATATCAGTTCCTAAGGAATATATAGCGATCACCCATGGTGTTTTATTTAAATCAGAGTATAACTCAAAAAATGCATATTATCACTTTATAGAAAGAAAGCCTATTAGCCGGTTTTCTCTGATAATAGGCAATTACCATAAAATAGAGAATCATATAAAAAATCCAAATTTGATTTTTTATTTAAAAAAGAAAAAAGAAATAAAATATATTGATGATTTTCAGAAAAGAATCTACAAAATTTTGTCTTTTTACAATAAACTTTTTTGTAAATATCCTTTTAAAAATTTAAACGTTATAGAACTTTCAAATTTAAATAAAGCAGGATACTCTGATGCCTCTTTGATTATGCTAAATTCAAAAAACTTGGAAGCCATATCAGATAAATTGATTGCTCATGAGATTGCACATCAATGGTGGGGCAATCTATTTATTCCTTGCTCACCTTCAGAAGAAATTTTAAATGAAAGTTTTGCAGAGTTTTTTAGCCTCTTCTATTTAGAAAAAAAGTTTAATTTAGCGTTGATAAAACCTCTCTTAGAAATGCAGAGAAGTTCAAAAGGAAAATCCAAATTGTTTTTAGAGTATCTGACATTTCTCGATAGATTAAAAGATTCAATAGGCGAACAGGAATTTTTGAAAGAAATAAAGAATTTTGTCCTGAAAAATAAATTTAAAGTAGCTAAGATAAAAGATATGGAATCGGGGGTTATCAAAAATAAATTGGATTTAAAAATTAATAATGAATTTTAAATATGTTATCCATTACTTTAAAAATTATTTTAGAAAGATAAAATTAGCTTTCCTACTCATGCTCCTTCTCTCCCTCCTTGCTCTTCCAACCCCTTATCTTATGAAATACATATTCGACGATGTTATTCCAAAGAAAGATATTAAATTGCTGAATATTATAATTATTTCGATTTTTGGGATTCAGATTCTGAAAGCTCTCCTCTCCTTTCTTACAAACTATCTCTTCTCTATTTTTAATCAGGAAATCCTTACAAAAATCAAAAGGGACCTATTCTCAAAACTCCTCCGCCTCC
>CAYNUP010000029.1:0-5795 GCA_964400565.1 uncultured bacterium
CGCTTATATGAATTTACCCACTGATTACATACAAGTGTTATTTCCTTTGAATGATGCAATAATCCTGCTATATATTTTTTTGCAATATCGCTTAAATAAAATTCATCTTTCGGATCAAAAAATGCATTTTTTTCTCCTTTAAATAATGATTGATGTGTATGCATTCCACTTCCATTTACTCCATATATTGGCTTTGGCATAAATGTTAGGTATAGTCCATGTTTTGAAGCAATTTCTTTTGCTATCATTCTATAAAACATAATAATATCTGCCATAGTTAATGCATCTGTATATCTTAAATCAATTTCATGCTGACTCGGTGATACTTCATGATGTGAATATTCAACCTTAATACCTATCTCTTCAAGAGTAAGTATTATTTCTCTTCTAACTTCATTTCCAGCATCAAGAGTTGTTACATCAAAATATCCCCCTTCATCAAGAATTTGAGTTGCCTTATCGTCTTTAAATATAAAAAATTCAAGTTCAGGACCAACATAAAATGTAAATCCTTTTTTCCCAACTTCATTAAGTTTTTTCTTCAGGATATATCTTGAATCACCTTCATATGGGGTTCTATCTGGATTTAAAATATCACATATCATTGCTGCTTCTTTTTTTTCTTTTATATAAGGAAGAATAATAAAAGTAGATGGGTCTGGAAGTGCAATCATATCTGACTCATCAATCCGTGCAAATCCTTTTATTGAAGAACCGTCAAATCCCATACCATCTTCAAGTGCTCTTTCAAGTTCTTCAAAGGTTATAGAAAAACCTTTCATCTGTCCTGTTATATCTGAAAAAAACAATCTTATAAATTTAACATCTCCCTCCTTACAGATTTTCAAAACATCTTCTTTTTTTAGATTTTTGTCCATTTTTCCCCTTTTTAATAATTTTACCACTTTAAAAAATTATTGCCACCTTTTGTTTTTAATGATATCATTTTTCAAAAGAGGTGTAAAATGAGTTTATGGGCTCTTGTAATTAAGGGTGGGTATATAATGATACCCATCCTTATATGTGGAATTTTAACCCTTGCAATAATTATTGAAAGATTAATTTCTTTAAAAAATTCTCAAATTGATAGTGAGAAATTTATAGAAGAAATAGAAGACCTTTTAAAAAAAAGAAAGATAAGGGAGGCAATAGAAAAATGTGACCAACATAATAAACCTGTCCCTAATATTATAAAAGCAGGTCTTGTAAAACTTGACAGAACAAGAGAAGAAATAAAAGAAGCAATAGATGATTCTGCAAACCATCAAATTCCTGAACTTGAAAAATACCTTGGAATTCTTGCGACAATAGCAACAGTTGCTCCACTTTTAGGTCTCCTTGGGACAGTTACAGGCATGATAAAAGCATTTATGGTTATAGAAATGAGGGAAGGACTTGTTCATCCAGGAGAACTTGCAAGAGGCATATGGGAAGCACTTGTAACAACTGTTGGAGGATTGATTGTTGCAATACCTGCATATCTTTCCTATAATTATTTTGTTACCCGTGTAAATACTTTTATACTTGAAATGGAAAAAAGTGCAACAAGATTGATTGATATTATTTTCCTATTAAAAAGCGAGGAAGAGTAAAATGAGAGTAATAAATCTAACATTAATAATTTTGGGATTTGTTCTTCTGATAGGAGGCATTTTTTTAACTTTTAAACCCCGTCTTACATATGAAAAAGAATCAACATCTGATATAATTGCTGTTTTTGGAATTATTTTGATGATTGCTGGAATCGTTCTTTTGCTTTCTCCATTTTTAAAGTAAATTTATAAGGAAGTAGATTGAGTAATCAAACTAAGTGCTTCTGTTCTTGTTCTCAAATCTCTTAAAAATATTCCTCTCATAGCAGATGTTACTATTTTTGTTCCTGGCTTTTTTATACCTCTCATAATCATACACATATGTTCTGCTTCAATTATTGCCATTGCACCCTGTGGAGTTAAAACCTTCATTATTATATCAACTATTTCATTTGTCATTCTTTCCTGAATTTGAGGTCTTTTTGATAGCACATCTACAAGTCGTGCTATTTTACTTATACCTACAACATTATTACTATCAGGTAAATATGCAACATGAACTTTTCCAAAAAATGGTAAAAAATGATGTTCGCAAATTGAGTAAAAACTTATATTTTTAACAAGAACAAGTTCATTATATTTTTCTTTAAAAACTTTGCCAAGGACTCTTTCAGGTTCTATCTCTATTCCGCTAAAAATTTCAGAATACATTTTTGCCACTCTTTTTGGTGTCTCTTTTAATTTCTTTCTATCAACTTTCTCACCAAGCCCTTCAATTATCAACTCCATTCCCTTTTCTATTTTCTTTATATCCATTTCCTTCTCCTTTTTTAAATCCAAGTATCTGGTCTATTTCTTCTGATGTTAATGTCTCCTTTTCCAAAAGTGCATTTGCAAGAATATCAAGTTTATCCCTGTTTTTCATTATTATCTCCTTTGCTCTTTCTTCCGCCTCTTCAAGAATCTTTTTTATTTCTCTATCTATTTCCCTGGAGGTTTCTTCACTGAATTCCCTTTGTTGAATAAGGTCTCTTCCAAGAAAAACTGCTTCACGGTGGCCAAAACTTACAGGACCTAAACTTTCACTCATTCCCCATTCACATACCATTTTTTTTGCAATCTCTGTTGCGACTTTTAAATCATTCTCACTCCCTGTAAATTTCTTCCCAAAAACAATTTCTTCTGTTGCTCTTCCTGCAAGAAGTGCTGCCAGTGAATTTTTATAGTAAGTATCACTCTCAAGAAATCTATCTTTATCAGGAAGAACATGTGTTATTCCAAGTGCCTGTCCCCTGGGAATTATGGTAACTTTATGAACAGGATAAACATCTGGTAAACTTTTCTGAACAAGTGTATGTCCTGCTTCATGATATGCAATAATCTTTTTTTCTTCTTCACTAACATATAAACTTTTCCTTTCTACACCCATTAAAACTTTATCCTTTGCTTCTTCAAAATCACTCATATCTATTTTTTCTTTCCCTTTTCTTGCAGCAAGGAGTGCTGCTTCATTAACAATATTTGCAAGGTCTGCTCCTGAAAGTCCTGGTGTTGCTCTTGCAATTAAAGATAAATCAACTGAGTCATCAAGTGGTTTATTTTTTGTATGAACTTTTAAAATCTTTTCTCTTGCTTTAACATCGGGAAGAGTTACAACAACTGTTCTATCAAATCTTCCAGGTCTTGTTAAAGCAGGGTCTAAAACATCAGGTCTATTTGTTGCTGCCATTACAATTATCCCCTCATCTGTTTGGAAACCATCCATTTCTACAAGAAGTTGATTTAATGTCTGTTCTCTTTCATCATGTCCTCCACCAAGTCCCGCAAATCTCTGTCTTCCCACAGCATCAATCTCATCTATAAATACAATACATGGACTTAATCTTTTTGCCTGTCGGAAAAGGTCGCGGACTCTTGAGGCACCTACACCTACAAACATCTCAACAAAATCAGAACCGCTCATACCTAAAAATGGAACATTTGCTTCTCCTGCTACTGCTTTTGCAAGGAGCGTTTTTCCTGTTCCCGGGGGTCCGATTAAGAGAACTCCTTTTGGAATTTTACCACCCAGTTTTTGAAACCTTTTTGGATTTTTTAAAAATTCAATTATTTCCTTTAATTCTTCTTTTGCTTCTTCGCATCCAGCAACATCTTCAAATGTTATTCTGTTTTTTGGATTCGGAATAATAGGAGAACTTTTTGTAAAAGACATGACTCTATTTCTTTCAAGATTTGCCTGTTTTATAATCATCCAGAAAAGGAGAAAGAAAATTAAAGCAGGTATAAGATACGGGATAATTTCTACTATCCAGCCACCAGGTTCATATTTAAAAGATACATTATTCTCAATTAAAATTTTATTTAAATCAGGGTCCTCTCCCATATATGAATAAAACCTTCTTCCATCCTTCAACTGTCCGTAAATAATTCCTTTTTTTATAGTTAAGACCCCATCAATATTCCCTCTTTTAACTTCTTTTATAAAATCACTGTAAATTAAATTTATCTTTCTTCCCTCATATTCAGAAAATTTTACAAGAGCCGTAATAAAAAGAAGAGTTATAACCAGCCATATAAATCCTTTAATGAAATTCATATTGTTTTTCCCCTTTTCCTCCATCCTTTATAGACCTCCTCCCTTAATCTTTTTATAATTTCATAAGGTTTTTTAGAACTCTCAACAGCACTTATCACTGCAATACCATCTGCTCCTTCTTCTATAACTTCCCTTGCATTCTCTATATTTATACCTCCAATTCCTATAACAGGTATAGATATTATACTCTTAATCTTCTTCAAAATACCTGTGCCTATAACTTTCCTATCCGGTTTTGTATATGATTTAAAAATTGCTCCAAGTGCAATATAATCAATATCTTTATCCTTTAATTTTTTTATCTTACTTACACTGTTTGCTGAAACTCCTAAAATTTTTGATGGTATCAACTTTCTTACATCTTCTACTCCTATATCATTTTCTCCTATATGCACTCCATCACATTCACATAAAATTCCTATATCCACTCTATCGTTGATTATATATATTATCTTATCAGGAATAGTTTTTTTCAATTTTTTCCCAATTTTTAAAAAAAAGCGACTATTTTCTCCTTTATATCTTAATTGAATTATATCCGGCTCTCCTTTTATAACATCTTCTGCAAAATTTAAAAAACCCCTTTCATCTTCTTTTAAATTTAAAATTACATATACTAAAGGAACTTTTATCTTTTTTCTTGAAAGATGTGTAATAATATCCTTTTCCAATTTGTAAATTTTAAATCTTATATTGTGAAAAAATGAAAATGCTTTTAAATTTAAAATTTTTGAATATTCTTCAAGAACCCGTAAGGACTCTTCAACTCTTAAAAAATTTGTTTCTATAAGTTTGGTAAGATTAATTTTTTTCTTTTTGTCAAATTTTTTCCCTATATCTTCCTCTACAAATCTTGAACTTTTCAATTTTTCAGAAGGGAAAAATTGTAAAGTTTTTATTGAAATCTGGTGTTTTATATCTCTCAATTCCTTTAAAATTTTTTCATCACCATAAATAAATCTTATAGAATCTTCAATTACTCTAAGTCCCTCTCTTATCCTGTTAAAATTTGCATCAATTATCCTTAAAATTTCCATTTTTAAAATTTATTCATCAGAATTCTAATTCAATAAGAAGAGAAAGAAGATGATAAATTATAATATGAATTTCCTGTACTTTTTCAGTTGCTTTTGAAGGAACTGATACTGTAAAATGCGAAATTTTTTCAAGAGGATTTGGAGATTTTCCGGTCAAAGAAATAATTGTCATCCCTTTTTCTCTCGCTGTTTTTGCACCTCTTATAACATTTTTGGATCTACCTGAAGTAGAAAAACAGATTAAAATGTCTCCTTTCTTTCCAATTGCTTCAACCTGTTTTGAAAATATATCTTCAAAATTATAATCATTCCCTATACTTGTAATAACAGAAGTATCTGTTGTTAGAGAAATAAAGGGCAAAGGACTTCTTTCTTTTTTAAATCTATTTATCATTTCACCTGCAAAATGCTGACAATCAGCAGCACTTCCTCCATTTCCACAAAGTAGAATTTTATTACCCTTTTTAATACATCTCACTATAAAGCAGGAGACATCTATCAATTTTCTTAATAATTCTGGATTAAAAAATTCTTTTACAAGTTTTAAATGGATATCTATTTCTTTTTCTAAAATTTCAAGGAGATTCTTTTTTTTCATCTTCCTTTATTCCTTCAGATATTATATTTGCC
>CAYNUP010000030.1:0-6993 GCA_964400565.1 uncultured bacterium
GTTGTTGGAGGGGGTTCTGCTGGATTTGGTGCTGCGATAAGTGCTTCAAGAAATGGAGCAAAAACAATGCTTGTTGAAAAATATGGATGTCTTGGAGGGCTTGTTACTCTTGGTCTTGTATGTTATATGGCAGGTTATCCAGAAGGTGTAGGGAAAGAATTGCTTGAAAGATTAAAAGAAAAAGGTGGGCTTGGAGAAAAAATAAGGATATGCGACCCTGAAAAAGCAAAATATGTAATGGAACAGATGGCAATTGAAAGTGGAGTAAAAATTCTTTACTGGACATATGTTATAGATTCAATAGTTGAGAATAATGTAATAAAAGGAGTTGTATTTCAGAATATTTCAGGAAGGGGTGCAATTTTAGCAAAAAGGGTAATTGATTGCACAGGAGATGCTGAAGTTTCATATTTTGCAGGAGTTCCTGTTGAAGTTGGATGGGAATTAATGGATGGATATAATCAGGCAGTATCTCTTGATTTTGTTATGTCTAATGTTGATTTAAATTCATTCTCCTCTTCTGATTTTTATTCAACAGTTCAAATGAAAATAGAAGAGGCAGCAAAAAAGGGAAAACTTCCACGACTTGTTGAAAAAGGATATTTAGGGCCATTTCCAAATAGACCACAAGATAAAGGAGATGTTTATGTTTGTACAGCACACAGTAGAAAATGTAGAACAACAGATGCAGAGGATTTAACAAGGATAGTGATTGAACAGAGAGACCAGATACAGAAACTCGTTGAATTTTATAAAGAAAATGTTGTTGGATTTGAAAATGCCTGGTTAAGTTATACTGCTTCAATTTTAGGTGTTAGAGAGTCAAGAAGGATTGTTGGTGAGTATAAATTTACAGGAGAAGACCTTGTTCTTGCAAAAAAATTTAAAGATGCAATAGCAAGAGATACTCATGGTTTTGATATTCATAATCCAGTAGAAGACCTGCCACATATAAAACATACTCATTTAAAAGAGCCAAAAGAACCTGCTTATTGTACAGATAGTGAAAGAGAGGATGGAAGGATTTGTTGTGTAAAAAATAATCCAAAAGGAAAATACAGAGCATATTTAAAACCAGGCCAATATTATGAAATTCCTTACAGATGTCTTATTCCTGTTAAAATTGATAATTTACTTGTTGCTGGAAGATGTATTTCAACTGATTTTGAAGGACAAGCAGGAACAAGGTTAATTATGACATGTATTACAATGGGTCATGCTGCGGGAACTGCTACCGCATTATCAATAAAAGAAAATGTTGTTCCAAGAAAATTAAATGTTGAATATTTAAGGGATAAACTTGTTGATGAAGGGATAAATTTAAAAGAGGAACCACCAACATATGTAAAAGGAAGCCCAAGAGAAGTGCCAAAGGATGCAGAATTTATTGTTACTACAAAACAAGGAGAAGATGACATAAGAGTAAAAAGATAAAATGGAAGGGGAAAATGTTAAACTCAAAAAAGATAAAAGAGGTAGCAAAAAAACTTGGAGCAGATTTAGTTGGAATAGCATCTTTAGATAGATTTGATGGAGCCCCAAAACAGATGGACCCAAGATATATAAATCCTGAAGCAAAGGCATTGATTGTTTTGGGATTGAGAATTCCAAGAGGTGCATTAAGGGGGATTGAAGAAGGAACATATTTCCTTTCATACTCATCACAGGCATATGGAAGTATAAATCTTATTTATATGCCTTTTATTCTCTACCATTTAACAAGATTTATTGAAGATTATGGATATGAAGCAACACCAATTCCAAATGATTATTATAACTGGCCTGCAATTGAATATCATAATGGAAAAATTAAAGGAAACTGGTCAAGACCTGTATCTTGTGAAAAACCAATGCCAGATGTATTTATTCATTTTAGAATTGCTGCTTATCTTGCTGGACTTGGTGAAATTGGATACAGTAAACTTCTATTAACTCCTCAATTTGGACCAAGACAGAGATTTGCATGTATTTTAACAGAAGCACCTCTCCAACCAGACCCTATTTATGAAGGACCGCCAATTTGTGATAGATGTATGTTATGTGTTAAGGAATGTTCAGCAGGTGCAATAAGTGGAAAAGAGAAAGTTAAGGTAAAAATTGCAGGAAAAGAAATTGAATGGGGAAAACTTGATATTGAAAAATGTTCAAAAGGTTTTCAGGGGAAAGAACCTTATAAAAAATATAATCCATTTATAGGAGAGCCAAGTCCTGTAATTATCTATTCAAGAGCACTTGAAGGAGCAAGAGGTTGTATAAGAGCGTGTATGATACATCTTGAAAAAGAAGGGAAAATTAAAAATAAGTTTGAATTGCCTTTTAGAAGAAGAAAGGCATGGTATATAGAATGGGAAAAATAAAATTTTCTGTTGGTTATCAATTAATTGAAGAAGGAGAAATTTTTTGTGATATAGTTGAGAAATATAAGAAAAGAATAGAAGAGGTTTATTTCCCATGGTTAAATCTTCCAAGTGGAAGAGGTCCAATTGCTGACAAAACCGGATATATAAACTGGCAAGCGCAGAAACAACTTGAATATGAGATTAAAAAGATTAAGAAAAATGGGATAAAACTAAATTTACTTTTAAATGCTTCCTGCTGGGGAGAAAATTCTCTATCTATTAATCTTGCAAACATGGTTATTTCAATTATTGATTATTTACAGGAAAATATAGGGATTGATTCAGTAACAACTTTCTCTCCAATGGTTGCTCATATAATTAAAAAAAATTTTCCTAAAATTGAGATAAGAGCAAGTGTGAATATGAGAATAGGCACTATTAGAGGTATGGAGCAGGTAAAGGAATTGTTTGACAGTTTTGTTATGCAAAGGGAATATAATAGAGATTTTAAAAAAATAGAGGAATTAAAAGGATGGTGTGAAAAAAATGGTAAAAAATTGAGTATTCTTGTAAATAGTGGATGTTTAAATTTCTGTTCAGTCCAGAGTTTTCACGATAATGTTATATCTCATGAGGTAGAATTATTTACAAAAGCAAATATTACAGAGGAAATTTTTGGGAATTGCTGGAGTTTTTACAGAAATAAAGAAAACTGGAAATATTTAATTACAGATTCATCTTGGGTAAGACCAGAAGATTTACACTATTATGAAAAATATTTTGATGTTGTTAAACTTGCAACGAGAATAAATCCACATCCTAAAAGAGTAATTGAAGCATATTATAATGAAAAATATGAGGGCAATTTACTTGATTTATTTGAGCCATCCCACAGCAAAATTTTATATCCTTATGTTATAGAAAATTCAAAATTTCCTTATAACTGGTTTGAAAAAATTTTATCTTGTGATAAATTTTGTAAAGATTGTTCTTATTGTTTAGAAATTTTTAAAAAAGTTCTTGTAAAAAAATTTTAAAAAAGGAGAAAGAAATGCTTCTGACAGCAGAAATGGTAAAGGAAAAAGCAAAAAGTTTAGGAGCAGATGTTGTTGGAATTGGGAATATAGAAAGATGGGAAGGAGCACCAATTCAAATGGACCCAAAACAGATTATGCCAAATGCAAAAAGTATAATAGCAATGGGATTTAGAATAATGAGAGGGAGTTTAAGAGGGATAGAAGAAGGGACCTTTTTCAGTAATTATTCTTCTATGGGTTATGGAGGGCTTACCTATCTTTATATTCCTATGGTTGTAATAAATCTCTGTAAATTTATAGAAAATTTTGGATATGAGGCAATACCTATTGGGCATCAAAGCGATTGGAGAGCAATAGATAATGAAGGAAATTTAAAGCCAAATTATAGTAAACCAGTTGCTCCTGGTAAAGCACATCCTGATGTAATGATTCATTTAAGGATTGCTGCTTATCTTTGTGGTCTTGGAGAAATTGGATGGAGCAAAATTTTTCTAACCCCTGAATTTGGGCCAAGACAGAGATTAGGGGTTGTTTTGACAGAAGCAGTTTTAGAACCAGACCCTATTATGGAACCAGGAAGTATATGTGATAGATGTTTTGCTTGTGTAAAAGATTGTCCTGCGAATGCTATAAGTAGAACAGAAAGTGTGAGAGTTGTTCTTGCAGGGAAAGAAGTTGAATGGGGAAAACTTGATTGTAAAGCATGTGCAATATATTTTTCAGGAGGAAGACCTGTAAAACCAGAAGAAGATGATGGTTCTTTGCCTGATTATAGTGAGCCGAGGTGGGGTTATAAAATAAAGCCAAATTACATAACACCTTTTTATAAAAGACCACATAAACTATATAATGTTGGTGAAGCAATCTGTGGAGGAAGGGGTTGTATAAGAGCATGTATGATAAATCTTGAAAAAAAGGGAGTATTGAAAAATAAATTTGAAAAGCCATTTAGAAGAAGAAAAGTATGGAAAGTTGAATGGTAAAAAGGAGAAAAAATGGATAAAGAAAAATTGAAAGAATTTGCTAAAGGAGTAAAAGCAGATTTAATAGGAGTTGCAGGTATTGATAGATTTAAAGGCATTGACCCTCAAAACCATCCAAAAAGTATATTTCCTGAGGTAAAAAGTGTAATAGTTGTGGGAAAGAGAATAACAAGAGGTGCTTTAAGAGGGATTGAAGAAGGGACACAATTTCAATTGTATAATATCTACGGATATCACTGGCTTAACAATAGAATCCTTGCTTTAACTACTTTTAAAATATGTGAATTTCTTGAAGATAATGGTTATGAGGCAGTTCCATTACCTGATATACCTATTGAAGTTCCAGTTATGGGAATACCTGTTAAAAAAGGAAAACCAGCACCAAATGTTTTAATTGATATTGAAGATGCTGCAATTAGAGCAGGGATTGGTGAGATTGGATACTGTGGAATATTTTTAACAGAGGACTTTGGACCAAGGCAAAGATTTCAAATAATACTTACAGATGCAGAAATTGAACCAGACCCGATAAAAAAAGAAAATGTATGTGATTTATGTAAGGAATGTTTAAAAATCTGTCCTCTTGGAGCAATAGAAGAAAATGGAAAAGAAATTGAGATATGTGGAAAGAAAATGATAATTGCTGAAATTGATTATGAAAAATGTAAAAAATGTAAAAATGGAGTTTTACCAAATATGTATTATGAAAATGCAAAACCAGATAGAATTGCTGCTTTGTGCTCAAGAACATGTTTAAGTCATCTTGAAGATAAAAGAATAATTAAAAATGTATTTAATGAAAAATTTAGAAAAAGACATATCTGGAAAATTGATAAGACAGGAGAAATAATAGAAGGATAGGAGAAAAAAATGACAAAATTAACAAAAGAAATTATAAGAGAGACAGGGTATAAACTTGGGCTTGATTTAATTGGATTTGCCAATATAGAAAGATTTAAAGATGCGCCTTTAAATATGAATCCAAAAAGTATATTCCCTGAAGTAAAAACAGTGATTGTTGTTGGGAAAAGAATATTAAGAGGTGGATGGCGAGGAATTGAAGAAGGAACAAACTGGATTTCTTATACTTACTTTGATTATCATGGACTTTTAAACACATTTTTTATTCCTGAACCACTTTATCAACTTGCCTGTTTTATTGAAGATTATGGTTATGAAGCAGTTCCATATTATCCTGGAGGTCCTGAAGCCCAGCCACCAACAAAGCCGTTAAGAAAAGGATTCCCTTCACCAGATGTTCATCTTGCAATAAGAATTGCTGGTATTTGTGCAGGACTTGGAGAAATTGGATGGAGTAAGGTTTTTTTAACAAAAAAATTTGGACCAAGACAGAGATTACATGCAATTTTAACTGATTTAGAGTTAGAACCAGACCCTCTTGTAAAACCAGGAAGTATATGTAAAAGATGTATGGAATGTGTTAAGGGTTGTCCTTCTTATGCAATTCCTAATATAAAGGAAAACAAAAAAATTAAGATTAAAATTGAAAATTATGAATATGAATGGGCAGATATACATCTTGGAAAATGCACATTAAGTTATCATGGAGGTGATTCAAGAGTTTCTCCTTTCATTCATAAGGATTTTCCTGGCTGGAATATAGATTCAAGAAAACAGGACTTTGATGAAGAAACTGCATATAAATTCTGCTGGACTTTATCAACAGGAAGATGGAGAAAAACAAAAAAATTTCCATCAGGTTATATAATTGAAGGGCATGCAATGATACAAAAATGGGGAGAAGGAGGAAGTTTTGGAATATGTGGTTCAAGAGGATGTATGAGAAGTTGTTTTAATTACCTTGAAAAAAATAATATAATTGAACAGAAATTTAAAAATGGTGACTTTATAAAAAGGAAAAGATGGATTTTACCATATAGGGTGAAAAATGAAAAAAATAAAGGGGAAATATGATGTTGTTGTAGTTGGTGGTGGAATTGCAGGGGTTTCTGCTTCTATTTCTGCAAAAAGGAATGGAGTAAATGTGTGTCTTATTGAAAAAAATTATTCTCTTGGAGGACTTGCAACTTTAGGAAATGTTAATGTTTATTTACCTTTATGTGATGGGATGGGGAATCAAGTTATAAGTGGAATTGCAGAAGAATTACTTTTTCTTTCAATTAAAGATGGATATAGTAAAATTCCTGATTGCTGGAAAGATAAAGGAGATATTGAAGAAAGAAAAAAATATAGATACAGGGTTGAATTTAATCCAGTTTCTTTTATGCTTTCTCTTGAAGAACTGGTTTTAAAGGAAGGAATTGAAATAAGATATGGGACAAAGGTTTGTGATGTTATAAAGGAAAATGATAGTATAAAATTTTTGATAATTGAAGATAAAGAAGGTAAAGGACTTATAGAATGTAAGGTGGTTGTTGATGCTACAGGTGATGCTGATATATGTTATTTTTCAGGAGAAGAAACTGTATCTGTAAATACAAATGTTGCATGCGGATGGTTTTTTTATTTTGATGGAGAAAAAATTAAAAGATGTGCTTTATCTGAAAAATATGACCCTTACAATGAAATTGTTCCTGATAATAATGATGGTTTTTCAGGTATAGATTCAAAAGATATAACAGACCAGATTTTAAAGACAAGGAAATATATAAG
>CAYNUP010000031.1:0-15928 GCA_964400565.1 uncultured bacterium
CATCATAAGATGTTATTCCCCTGGGCTTATAAATATTCAAAATTCCATTCATCTTAATTCTTCCATTATAAGGTGCTCAACTTCTTCTATTTCTCTATTTTCAAAAAAACACCCTGCTGCTTCCCTATGACCTCCTCCTCCAAATTTTTTGGCCATATTTTCTACATCAATATTCCCCTTACTTCTCATACTTACTTTAACTCCATTTTCTTTCTCTTTAAATAAAATACCAACTTCAACCCCTTTAATAGAAATCAAAAATTCTACAAATCCTTCGGTATGTTCCTCTTTAGCATGTACTTTTTTAAACATCTCTTTTGTGATTTTCATACTGCAAATTTTTTTATCAAATTTTAAAGTTTCAAGTGCAAATTTAAAAAGATTAACAGATTTTATTGATTTTTCATAAAATATTTTCTGTGCAATTTTTTCTGGTTCAATTTTTTTACTTATCAAATCTTTAATAACATCAAGAGTGTAATCACTTAAATGGTGAACAAAACAGCATGTATCATAAAGAATTGATGTATATAGACAGATTGCTTGATTCCTGTTAATTTTTGTGAGTTTTTTACATATAAAATAAATCATTTCTCCAGATGAAGAGAAAGATGGATTACCCCAATTTATATCTCCAAATTCAGAGTTTGTTAAATGGTGGTCAATGTTAATTATAAATGGTAAATTCTTAATCAATTCCTTAATCTTGCCTGTTCTATCTAAACTCCCACAATCAATCACAATTCCCACTTCAAAATTATTTATTTCTATTTTTTTTCTAAAAACTTTTATTGCTCGGGAATATGGGAGAAATTTAAATATTGAAGGGATTTTGTCCTGATTTATAATCTCAACTTTTTTCCCTATTTTTTTAAGGGCAATAAAAAGGGCAATTTCACTACCTATAGCATCTCCATCAATATTTACATGAGAGGTTATAATAAATGAATTCTTACTTTTCAATATCTCTGATATTTTTTCTACTTTTTCTCTATCCTTAATTTTTAATTTTACTGCCATACAAAATCTCCTTCAAAATCAATTTTAACTCATCTATTCCTTCTTTTGTTTTTGCTGAAACAAATAAATTTTCAGGATACTGATTTTTCATTATTTCAAGTTCTTCTTTGGAAAGGAGGTCAATTTTGTTAAATACATCAATTCTTGGTTTTTCTTCTATCTCAAGAATCTTCAACACTTCAAAAATTGTATTTTTCTGTTTTTCAAAGTTTGATTTAGAAATATCATAAACACATAAAATTAAATCTGCATATTTTACCTCTTCAATTGTTGATTTAAATGCTTCAATTAAATGATGAGGAATATTTTTCATAAGTCCAACTGTATCTGAAACAAGACAGATTTTACCATCTCCAAGATAAACCCCTCTTGTTGCAGGATCAAGGGTAGCAAAAAGTTTATCAGCAACATAAAGATTTGAAGAACTTAAAGCATTAAGTAAACTACTTTTTCCAACATTTGTATATCCTAAGATAGAAACGGATGGGAAAATTTCTTTTGATTTTCTTAATAAATCTCTATGTTTTTCAATTTCTCTTACTTTTTCTTTCAATAAGTATATTCTTTCTTTTATTCTTCTTCTATAAACTTCAAGTTTCATCTCTCCAGGACCTCTTGTTCCTAATCCTCCACCAAGTCTGGAAAGTGCTACTCCATGACCTGTCAACCTTGGAAGTAAATATGTTAATTGAGCAAGTTCTACCTGAATTTTTCCTTCTTTAGATTTAGCATGTTCTCCAAAAATATAAAGGATGAGTTCTGTCCTGTCTATAACTTTGATATTCAATGTCTCCTCTATATTTCTTTGCTGCACAGGGGAAAGGTCTTTTTCAAATATCAAAACAGAAACATCATTCTTTTGCACAAATTCTTTAATTTCAAATAATTTTCCTTTCCCAATATATGTTGCTGGATTTATATGGGGAATATTCACATAAAATCTCTCAATAATTTTAATTCCAAGTGTTTTTGCAAGAGATGTAAGTTCTTCATTCTCCTCTTCTATTTCATTGAATGGTTTGTCTTTGAATATTATTAAAATTCCTCTTTTACCAACAAAACTATTTGGAAGATTTTCTATAAGTTTTTTCACTTTTTAACTATACTTTTCACTTTTAATACTGTTAATCTATCTCTATGACCTATTCCTCTTTTATATCCTGTTTTTGCTGTTTTTCTAAATACATATATCTTTTCCCCTTTTTTCTCTTCCACTACCTCACAAATTACCTTTATATTTTTAAGTTCTTTTTTATCTGTTATTGTTTTTCCATTATCAATCACACATAAAGGACTAAATTCTATTTCATCTCCAACTTTCTTATTCTTTATCCTAAATACAGAAAATTTTAGTCCTTCTTTAACCTTAATCTGTTTTCCACTAACTTCAATAAATGCATACATTATTGGCTCCTTTTTTCAATAAATTCTATATCTCTTTCTAAATTTTTTATTTTTACCTCTATTTCTTCTTTTTTCCTTTTTTCTTTTTCAACTACCTCCATCGGTGCTTTTTCAAAAAATTCCTTAGTTTCCAGTCTTTTATTAATGTTTTCAAAAATTTTTTTCAGTTTTTCTATCTCTTTTAACTTCCTTTCTTTTTCTTTTGAAATATTTATTATACCTCTAAATGAGATACCAAGTCTACCATAAACAAGATGTTTTACAAAAAAGTCCTTGTCGTAAACTTCCTCTTCAAATTTTTCTATATTTTCTACACTCGCCAGTTTTCTTATTATAAGTTGGTCAATTTCTGTTAAATTTTTTTCGTAAAAACATTTAATATTTTTTTCTGTTGGAATTCCAAATCTTGTCTTCATATCCCTTATTGAAATTATTATGTCTTTTATCTCCTCAAATTTTTCTATACTTTTTTCATCATAATAATTTTTGGACCGTGGCCATTCACTTATTGTAATACTTTCAGTTTCAAGGTCAGCAAATTCTCTTATTTTATGCCATATATGTTCAGTAATAAAGGGTATAAATGGATGAAGAAGTTTTAAAGATGTCACAAGAATCTCAAAAAGAACAGGCACAGTCACATTTTTTATATACTCTGCATCTGTATAAACTTTTGAAATTTCTATATACCAATCACAGAAATCATGCCAGAAAAAATCATATAAATTATTCAGCGCTTCATTAAAATAAAATCTTTCAAGAGAATCAGTAGTTTTTTTGATTGTTTTATCAAGAATTGAGAGAATCCATTTTTCAGGGAAATAAATATTTTCTCTATTTTTCAAAAATTCTATCTTTTTTATATTTAAATCTTCACATCTTTTAACTATATATCTTGAAGCATTCCATATTTTGTTTGTAAAATTCCTCCCTTTTATATGAAAGTCAGGAGAAAGAAAAACATCCTGACCGAAAGATGTCAATGAAACTAAACTGAACCTTAAACTATCTGCACCATATTTTTCAATTATCTCAACAGGGTCTATAACATTTCCAAAGGACTTACTCATTTTTTTACCTGTTTTATCTCTTACTGTTCCATGAATATATACATTTTCAAAAGGAATCTCTCCCATGAACTCAATCCCTGCCATCACCATTCTTGCAACCCAGAAAAACAAAATTTCCTGTGCAGTTACAAGTGTATCTGTTGGATAAAATACCTCAATATCTTTTGTTTTCTCAGGCCATCCAAAAACAGAAAAGGGCCATAGCCATGAGGAAAACCATGTATCTAAAACATCTTCATCCTGATAAACTTCTCTATTTCCACAATTTGGACATTCCTTAACTTCTTCTTTTTCAACTATTGGAGGACAATTATTTTTACAATACCAGACAGGAATTCTATGACCCCACCATATCTGTCTACTTATGCACCAGTCCTTAATATTATAAAGCCAGTGAAGATAAACTTTTTTCCATCTCTCAGGATAAAACTTTAATTTATTTTCTTCTGCAACTTTAATTGCAGGTTCTGCCAGTGGTTTCATTTTAACAAACCACTGAGTAGAAAGATATGGTTCAACCACTGTTTCGCATCTATAACAATGTCCTATCCTTGTTGTATAATTTTCAATTCTGGACAAAAGCCCAAGTTTTCTCAACTCTTCAATTATTAATTTTCTACACTCAAACCTTTCATATCCTTTAAATTTACCACCATTTTCATTTATTATCCCTTCTTCATTCATTATTAAAATAAACTCAAGATTATGCCTCTGGGCAATTTCAAAATCATTAAGGTCATGTGCTGGTGTTACTTTTACCGCTCCTGTTCCAAATTCAACCTCAACTTTTTCATCAGCAATTATAGGTATAATTCTTTCAACAAATGGCAATTTAACTTTTTCTCCTATTAAATCTTTATATCTTTTATCTGCAGGATTAACTGCGACAGCAGTATCTCCAAGCATAGTTTCTGGTCTTGTAGTTGCAACTTCAATAAATCCACCTTTTAAAAGTGGGTATTTGATGTAATATAGAAAACTGTCTTCTTCTCTGTATTCTACTTCTTCATCTGATAAAGCAGTTTCACATCTTGGACACCAATTTATAATCCTCTTACCCTTGTAAATTAATCCCTTTTTATACAACCTTATAAAACATTCTTTTACAGCATTAGAAAGCATTTCATCCATTGTAAATCTTGTTCTTGTCCAATCACATGAAGCACCAAGTTTTTTAAGTTGAAATATAATCCTTGAACCATATTTTTCTCTCCACTTCCATATCTCTTCTATAAATTTTTCTCTTCCAAGTTGTTTTCTTGTCAACCCTTTTTTCAACAATTCTTTTTCAACAACATTCTGTGTAGCAATTCCTGCATGGTCTGTCCCTGGTACCCATAATGCATTAAATCCTTCCATCCTTTTCCATCTGATTAAAATATCCTGAATTGTATTGTTCAAAGCATGACCCATATGAAGAAAACCTGTAATATTAGGGGGAGGAATTACTATCACATATTTCTTTTTATTAGAATTTACATCAACACAAAAATATTTTTTTTCTTCCCACATCTTATACAATCTATCCTCTATTTCTGTTGGATTATATTTTGTTTCTATTTCTTTCATTTTTCACCCATATAAATAATTTCTTTAGATTCATCTACAATAAAAACATCTCCGTTTTCAAAAAATATTTTCCTTATTTTCTCACATATCTCTTCTATTTCTCTTTGGCAACTATTTACCAAACATAAGCCAATTATAGCCCTTTGCCACTTATCCTGATAATCAATTTCTGCGATAGAAACATTAAATTTTGATTTAATTTTATCCTGTAATGATTGAATTACTTTCCTTTTATCTTTCAAACTCAAACTTCCGGGTATAATTACTTCAAATTTTAAAGCTCCTATAAACATAGAAAAGTTATTTTAACATAATTTTTATTTAATTTCTACCGTTTTATATACCATCTGATAAACTTCTTTTAGAGGAATATTTTTTTTATCAGAAATTTTCTTGCAATCTTCATATTCAGGTGAAATATTAACTATCTTGCCATTTAAATAGGAAACTTTTACTCTAATTTTGCCAAATTCAGTATCAATCTCTTTAATTTCTCTATCAAGAATAATCCTGTTTTCTCTTCTATATCTAAATCCTATTGTTGTACTCTCTTTAAACAATATTTCACTTATTTCCCTGAATTTATATTCAGGAACAATAATTTCAATCTTAAAAACAGGTCTATTTTTTTTACCAATTCCCTGAAAAATTGAAATATCAAGTGCACCTGTTTTAAGAATTTTGTCAATTAAATTACCAAATAATACAGGGTTCATATCATCAATATTTGTCTCTATAATTATTATCCCTTTATCCTCTGTTTTTATATCTCCAATTAAAAACTTAACCATATTAGGAGAAGGATATTTTCTTGTTCCTGCTCCATACCCAATTTTTTCCATGTAGAAATCGCAATATCCAGAAGAAAATTCAGCAATTCCTTTAAGAATTGATGCTCCTGTAGGAGTAGAAATTTCAAATGGCGTATCTTTTAAAATTACAGGCACTCCTTTTAAAATTTCTGCTGTTGCGGGTGCTAAATTTGAAACACCTACAGGACTTGAAAAAACTTTTTCTATTTTAAGTAATTCAATACCTACAACTACACTGGTGATTTCCACAATCGCATCTATCTGTCCAATCTGATGAAAATGGATTTTTTCTTTGGGCTCTTTGTGAACTACACTTTCTGCTTCAGCAAGAATTTCAAATATCTTTATTATTCTTTCTTTGATTTCTGAGGAAAAGGAACTCTTTTTTATTATCTGGAGTATTTTCTTATAAGATATTTCATCTTCACATTTTCCTATGGGTTTAACAATAAATTGTGTTCCTTCTATTTTATGTCCAAAATGAGTTTCTCTTTTAACTTTTTTTATTTCAAGATTATAATTTTTAAGAGGGAGTTTCTCAAGTTCCTTTTTTAAAAGTCCAACCTCCAGTCCTACATCTATCAATGAACCTACAAGCATATCTCCTGCACATCCATTTATAACATCAAAGTATCCAACCCTCATCATTCTTTTTTCTTTTCTATCACCTGAGATATAGCATTTTTCACTATATCTATTCTTGTATTTTCTTTAAACCTTACAGTAACTATCCCTTCTTTTATCTTTTCAACTTCTCCTACCAAACCCCCTATTGTAATAATCTTGTCTCCTTCTTTTAATTCATCAAGCATTTTTTTATGGAGTTTTTGTTTTTTCTGTTGCGGGAGGATTAAAAGAAAATAAAAGACAAAAAATATTAAGATGAGTGGTAATAAAGCACCAAATGGTGAAACAGAAGGTGGTGGTGCCTGAGCAATAAATAATAGATTCATTTTTCCTCCTTATTTTTACTTGTTTTTTTTCTTTTTGTTATTTTTAAATACTTTTCTGTTAACTCATCAATTCTTTTCGCAACAAGATAATTTATTGTCCCTTCAGGATAACTACCATCTTCTCTTTTTTCTCCAGCAGGAATACCTGTTAAAATTTCTATACCTTCATCTATTGTTTTAACAGCCCATATATGAAAAAGCCCTTTTTCTACTGCTTCAATTACTTCATCATTTAAAATAAGATGTTTTAAATTCCTTTCAGGTATAATAACTCCTTGACTTCCTGTCAATCCTTTTGCTTTACATGTATAATAAAATCCTTCAATTTTTTCATTTATGCCACCTACTGGCTGGATTTCTCCTTTTTGATTTACTGAACCTGTTACAGCAATCCCTTGTTTTATCGGGACATTTGATAAAGCAGAAAGTAAAACATATATTTCAGTTGATGAGGCACTATCTCCTTCAATTTCTTCATATAATTGCTCAAAGCATATACTTGCAGAAAAAGAAATTATTTTCTTCCCGCCATATTTTTCATTAAAATATGTATTTAAAATAAGAAATCCTTTATTGTGAATTCTACCTGCAAGTTTTACTTCTCTATCAATATTTATAATACCACTTCTTCCAACATAAACATTACATGTAATTTTTGATGGTTTACCAAAACTATAATCACCGAGAGATATAACAGATAATCCATTTATCTGCCCTACTCTTTCTCCCTCAGTATCAACCATTATTGTTCCTTCTTTTATTAATTCTTCAATTCTTTTTTCTATTAAATTTGACCTGTAAATTTTCTCTTCAAGTGCTTTTTTCACATGCTTTTCTTTCACAATATCAGAATTATCCATTTCTGCCCAGAAATTTGATTCTCTGACAAGGTCTGCAATCTCAATAAACCTTGTGGTTAATTTCTCTCTATCCTCAACAACTCTTGAACCATATTCTATAATTTTACCAACAGCATATTTATCAAAGGGTTTCAAATTTTCTTCCTTACATATCTTGCTTATAAAAGAAGCATAGTTTTTATATCCCTCTTCATCTTTATCCATCATTAAACTAAAATCAGCCCTTACTTTAAAAAGTTTTTTAAAATCCTCATCATAGGTATATAAAAGATAATAAAAAATTGGATGCCCTATTAAAATAACCTTTACATCAAGAGGAATTGGAGCAGGTCTTAAAGTTGGCGTATTGATTAATCTATACTGTTCATTTAAATCTTCAATAATTATTTCGTTATTTTTTAAAGCCCTCTTCAAAGTTTCCCATGCAAAATAATTTTTTAAAACATCCAGAATCTGCAAGATTAAATATCCTCCATTTGCCTTATGTAAAGCACCTGGTTTTATCATTGTGAAATCTGTCACCATTGCTCCGAAATGTGGTCTATATTCTATTCTCCCGCAGAGATTATAAGCAGTGGGATTCGTTTCCTTTACAACAGGAGCACCCTTTGTTTTAGAATTATCAATTAAAACATTTACAGTATATCTATACAAAGAAGACTCCTTATCAAAAGGCAATTTCACTCCAGGTAACAGTTCAATCTCTTTTTTTTCTTTAAAATCATCTACATTTTCTATCATATCCTTTTCTACTTCTTCCAGATATTTACAAACATCTTTAGAAAACTTATATTTCTCCTTTAATTCCTTTATTCTTGGAGAAATCGTAAATTCTGCTGTCTCCTTTTCCAGTTTATTTAATTTCTCTTTTGCTTCTTTTTCAAATTCTCTGACTTTCCTTAATATTTCATTCAGTTCTTCATATAGCATTTCCTGTTTTTCTCTTATTTCATTCCTCATTTCATCGGTTAACTTTTCCATTTCTTCTTCTTTCAATGGCTGTCCTTCTATCAAAGGTCTAAATACTACTCCTGCAGGTGTCTGTTGTATCTGAAATCCAGCATTTCTTGCAGAGCGTTCTATTTGATTAAAAAGTTCATCTCTTTTATTCTGAAATTCTTTTATAATCTGTTTTTTATGTTCTTCATAAATTTCGCTTTCAAATGTCTTTGGAAGTTCAATTTTTAATTCATTAACAAGATTTTCCATATCCTTTTTAAACTCATTTGCTTTACCAGGGGGAAATCTTAAAATATTTGGATTGTCTGGGTTTGTAAAATTATAAACATAACACCAATCATCCGGAGTTTTACCTCCCTCTGCAATCTTTTTCACAGCTTGTTCCACAGAAGTTGTTCTTCCGCTTCCAGTAACTCCGGAAACAAAAATGTTATATCCTTTACTTTTTATTTTTAATCCAAATTCAAGAGCCCTTTTTGCTCTATCCTGTCCAATAATTCCTTCAAGAGGTGGAACCTCTTCTGTTGTTGTAAAATTTAAAAAATCAAGATTGTATTTTGCTTTTAAATAATCCACATTCACTTTATATTTTTCCATTTTTATTCTCTATAATCTTACAACCCTTCAGAAATAAAGTCAAATTTAAAATTTATGATGACTTTTATTTCAGAAAATAATTAAAGGCCTTTAAATTTACATCTAAAATCTTATCAGGGATTAAATTTTTCATAGATGCATAAATACTTTCTTTTTTTAATGGAATAAATCTTAAAGAAAATCCAAGCATAAGAGTGTTCAATACTTTTATAGAACCGATATTCTGTGCGATAGAAGTAAAATTTTCTATATATAAATTTTTAACATTTGATTTCAGTATCCCTATAATTTCTTCATAATCATACTTATCTCCTAAAAGGTGTATAGGACTACTATTTACAACTACAATTCCTTTAGGATTTAAGAAATTTAAACATCTTACAGTTTCAAGTGGTTCAAAGCCCATTATTAAATCTGCATATCCAGTTGGTATTTTAGGACCAAAATTACAGTTTAATCTAACATGTGCCTCCACAGAACCACCTCTCTGCGCCATACCATGAATTTCAGAACCTTTAACAGGTACTCCTTCCAAAACTCCTGCATTTCCTATAATATCAGAGCATAAAATAATTCCCTGTCCACCAACTCCACATATTAAAATATCAAATTTTTTCATTTCTTTTTATCGCTTTAAATGGACAGATTTCTTCACACATTCCACATCCATTACAGAGGATGCCAATTTTAATCTCTCCATTTTCCTGAATTGTTCCAGGACATCCAAGTTCTAAACACATTTTACACTTTTTACAAGAATCTTTATCTACAAAATATTTAATTTTTTCTTTTTTAGAAATGTGAATACATTCTCTTTTAAATATAATAACTTTAACTCCCTTTTTCTCTTTTATTTCTTTTAATTTTTCAATACTATCTTTAATTCTGTATGGGTCAATCTCTAAAACATTTTCCACACTACATGCTTCTATAAGTTTTCTTAAATCTATCTCTGCTGTTTTTTCTCCTCTTGCATTGATTCCAGTCCCTGGATGGGGTTGATATCCTGTCATTGCGGTTGTTCTATTATCAAGTATTGCTATAATTTGATTTGAATTATTATAAACAGCATTTATCATTCCTGGAATTCCTGCATGGAAAAAAGTAGAATCTCCTATTATTGAAATAACATAATTTTTTTCAAACCTTGAAATTCCTGTACCTACAGAAACCCCTGCTCCCATACACAAACAGGTATCCATAGTTCCAAGTTTTATTCCCAAAGTATAACATCCTATATCTCCAGGGAAAATAGCATTTTTACCAAAAACTTTTTTTAAAATATAAAAAGAACCTAAATGAGGACATCCTGCACAAAGGAAAGGATTTCTTTGAGGTAATGGGAAGGAGAAATATTCTGTTTTCCCCTTTTTGATTAAAGTTTTTTCAATCTCTTCTACTGAAAATTCTCCTTCTTTTTTTACATCGCCACTTATCTTCCCAAGAATTTTAACATCAGGATTATATTTTTTAGCACATATATAAATAAACTCCTCTGCGACAGGGTCTCCTTCTTCAAAAACATAAACTTTTTTGAGTTTTTTCAGAAAATCTCCAAGTTTCCTTTCAGGAACAGGATATGAACCGATTTTAAAAATAGGATATGATTTGTTTTTAATTGAAAGAAATTCTTTTACATATATATAAGTAAGCCCGCAAGCAACAATCCCTGTTTTTCCTTCTCCTCTATCAATTCTGTTAAAACCAATTTTTTCCATTTCTTTTTTTATCATTTCCTGTTTTTCATTCAAATTTTTAATTGCCTTTCTCGCATTGGAAGGAACCATCACGAATTGAGATGGATTTTTTATAAATCCTATTGAAATATCTAACTTTTTTCTCTTCCCAATTAAAACTTCTGATTTTCCATGTGATAACCTTGTAACACTTCTAAGCATAACAGGAATTCTATATTTTTCAGAAAATTCAAAAGAAAAAATTGCTATGTCTTTTGCTTCCTGAATATTAGAAGGTTCAAAACAAACTATTCTGGCAAAATGAGCATATCTTCTTGAATCCTGCTCATTCTGTGAAGAGTGAGCAAAAGGGTCATCCGCAACAACAATAACAAATCCGCCCACAATCCCGGTATAAGCAGAAGTAAGTAAAGAATCAGAAGCCACATTAAGCCCTACATGTTTCATAATTACACAACTTCGTCTTCCTGTTAAACTTACTCCATAAGCATTTTCAAAAGCAACTTTTTCATTTATACTCCATTCTATATAAACTTCATCCTCTGCAATAGAAAGAAGATATTCTGTTATTTCTGAAGATGGTGTTCCTGGATATGCAAAAGAAGCCATAACCCCACCTTCATATAAGCCCTGCGCAATTGCTTCATTACCCAAAAGATATTTTTTTTCCATAAGAAAAATAATTATAACATTTTTAAGTTTTTTCTTTAAAAATATAAACTTCAATCAACCAGTAATACTCTTTTCGTCCTTTAAGTCTGCTTATTAATTTTTCATTATACACATATTTCTCTTCAAAAATCTTTTCAAAAGATTTTTCAAAAATTTTTTTTGCTTTTTCTGAAATTTCAGGTCTATTTATAAAATCAAGAATAAGAAAAAACTGTCTTTTGTTCTTTGTAACCGTAAACAATTTTGATAAATCATCTTCACTTTTTATTTCAATTACTCTATTTTTACCTTTATAATACCACTGAATAGAGGAAAAAATATCTTCACTAATTCTCTCTGTTGTAAAAATCAAATCCCCTTCTTTCTCCAATTTTTCTATCTTATGGTAAATTTCCTTGAAAGGGATCAACTTACTTGTATCCTGATATTGAGAAGTATTATCTGTATAATAAAAAATAAGTGATGGAAATAGAGATAAAAAAACAAAATAAAAAGAAGGATTTTTATAACTCAATTTTTCAATTCCAAGTCCATAAAACAAAAACCAGAAAATGGAAAAAGGTATTAAATTTTGTGGCACAGTTGAGGGAAAGGATACAAAAAATAAAGGTAAAATAAGAGAAATTATTAAAAAATATTTTTTTTCTTTATCAAAAGAAAAAAGATTTCTAAAACATTCTGGCAAGAGTATAATGTAAATAATTACTATTGGAATTAAAATTTTAAAATTAAACGGATTTACTGTTTCACCAAGGAAAAAATAAGAAAGAGTATAAAGTAATCTTAAAAATAAAGGTATTGGTCTTCTCACACCAAGAGTAAATATTATCTGGTATGGAATTCTTACCAACCATGGAATATAAAAGAGAAAAATTACTAAAAAAGAATAAAAAAACTTCAAATTTAATTTTTTCAAAGCGACTAAAGTGAAAATTTGAATTAAGATTACAATAAAACCTAAATTGTGTGTATATAAAATTAAAGTATTAAGAATTACAAAAATTACAAACCATTTTTTATCTTTTCCCTCTATAACATTCAAAAAAGCATAAAAAGAAAATATTGTTAAAAAAGTAAAAAATGTATAGGATTTAACCAGTTGAGACCACAATATTAATGCTGGACTCAAGGCAATAAATAAAGAGAGTAAAATACCTGTTTTTTCGTTTTTAAATTTTCCCCCAAGAAAATAACCTGCAGGAATACATAAAATCCCAAATATCATGGATGGGACTCTCAATATAAATTCATTTTCTCCAAATTTCAACCAGAAATGTATAAGAATATAAAAAAGAGGTGGATGGGCATCATTAAAAGTAATATAATCAATTATCCATTTAATAGAATGTTTTCCAATCGAAATAGCAAGTAATTCATCACACCAGAAAGAATGTTTCCCAAGATTTAAAATTCTTAAAAATATCCCGACAAATAAAATTAAATAAAAAATTTTCTTTTTATTCATTTTTTAAAATTACAATCATACTTCTTTCCATCAAAAATTTCCACAAATTCAAAAAAGAAATTTTTTTATCCATAAATTCTCTCATAATTATAATTTTTCTTATTTTAAACCCACATCTCTCCACAAGATTTAAAATAGAATATTTGTCAAAATGATAAATCTGTGCTGGAAGATGCAAAATTGATTTGCTTTTTCTGGCAAATGAAAGTAATTTTACCATTAAAAATAAATAATTGCTGTGTAAAGGAGTTTTTATTATTAAAATTCCTTTTGGTTTTAACAATTCCTTACATTTTCTCAGATACTCCACTGGATTTATCAGATGGGCAATTACATCCATCATAGTTATAATGTCAAATTTATCTTCCTCTTTAATCTCTGTTAATGTATTATATATTTTGAATCCCTTTTTCCTGCAAAAATTTACAGCAAACAAAGATATATCCTGACCTGAAACCTCATATCCCTTTTCTTTCATCAATTCCATAAATATTCCAATTCCACATCCTACATCTAATACTTTACCATTTGGAGGAATTAACTTTTCAAAATTTTTTAAAATATTTTTAAAATACTCTTTCCTTTTTTTATATACTGGAATATACCATTTCTCAAAATAGTTATTGTTATATAATTTTTCTTGATTTTCGCATACAGGATAAAGAAAAGAAACTTTGCAATTTTTGCATTTATATATTTCAAATCCTCTAACTTTTAATCTCAAACTTGCATCTCCATTACATAAGATACACTTAACCATTTTAATCAACAAACCTGTATTTCAACAAAGTCCATATTGCTATCAATCCATCTTTAAAGCGAATTTTTTTTCCTTCTTTTATACTTCTTGGATTGTAATGAATCGGAACCTCATAAATTTTATACCCCTTTTTTATTACCTTAGCAGTAAATTCAGGACAGAATTCAAACCCTTTGCATTTTAAATTTATTGAATCTATGACTTCCTTTTTAAACATCTTATAACATGTGGGTTCATCTGTAATATTTGCGTTGTAAAGAATATTGGCAAAAAAAGATAAAATTCTTCCTCCAAAATAGAAAAAAAGAGAAGATTTTTTACTTTTACCAAGAATTCTTGAGCCATAAACAACATCTGCATTTTTTTCTTTCATTACTTCAAGCATTTTAATCCAGTCATTAGGGTCATATTCCAAATCAGCGTCCTGAATTACAATAACATTTCCTGTGACATATTTTAAACCCTCTCTTATCGCAGATCCTTTACCTTCATTTTTCTCTTTAAAAATAATCTTTATTTTTTCTTCTTTGATCTGTTTTAAAATTTCCTTTGTTCCATCATTGCTCCCGTCATCCACAATTATAATCTCTTTTTCTACAGGAACTTTTTTAACTTTTTCTATTATTTTCAAAACTGTCTGTTTTTCATTATATACAGGCATTATCACAGATAACTTCATTTTTTCTCCCTTTTAAAAGTATTCAATAATTTTATTGTATAAAACAAAGAAAGCATGGACTGAAATAATTATGTAAAAAGGCTCGAGTGGTAATCTATATCTTATTGAAGCAAGAAAAATCATATGAAAAAATGTAAACAAAATAATTAAACTGTGAAAAAATTGTGCTTTTTTATTTTTAAGTGAAAATAAGAATCCTATTATAAAAAATGGCATCATAATACCAAAAGAAAAAACACTAATAACTCTATATAAAATCTTTTTTTCAAATTCTGGAGCATTCGGAACAACATTCCAGAATCTTTTAAATTTATTTTTAAGTAAATATAAAAATCTTTTTGGATTTTTCTTTATTTCCTCAAATGTCATCTTATAAAGAATTCTATCTCTTCTAATCTCGTCCATTTGAATAACTTCAAGAGGAAAATAAGAACATGGACCTCCTTCTGAATATGGATTATTCCCTTCCCAAAAAACCCAACCACCCATAGTAGTACCGGGAATAAACTTATGAAAAATCTTGTAATTTCTTATAATCCAGGGTATTAATATAAGACAAAATCCAGTAGAAAACATTAATATTTTTTTCCATTTATCTTTTAAAAACAAAATATGAAATATTGAAATTGGAAAAAATAATTGTATATTTGGCCTTGTTAGACCAGAAAGTCCTAAAAGAATACCGCCTTTAAAAGATAATTTTTCATTTTTTTCAACAATTCTTGTAAGATAAAAAAATGTTAAGACAATAAGAAAAACGAATAATGTTTCTGTAAGTAAAAAACCAGTGTAAAAAATGAAAAAGGGATAAAATGTTGATATTAAAGAAGAAAAAAAACCTGTTTTCTCGTCAAAAACCTCTTTACCCAGAAGATAAACAAAAACCACTGTTAGAGATGATAAAACTGCTTGAAAAATTCTAATCCACATAAGATTAAATTTCAGAAAATATAAGATAGAAAGCACAAGAGGATATAAAGGAGGTCTAAATGCTTTTAAATTTTCAGAAACTATAAGTCCTTTTCCTGATAAGAAATTCTCAACCATTTTAAAATATTCATATTCATCATCAAAATAAAATTGATTTTTTAATGTCAGAATAAAGATAATTCTTATGAAAAGGGCTAAAAAAAATAAAATCAAAATTTTTCTCTTATGTACTCTCTCCATATTTTAATCTTAAAAGTAAAGAAATTATTGTGTCCATAAATTCCTACTCTTGGCATTGAATATCTTGTTATTTCCATATTTCTTCTTCTGTTTACCACCGCTCCTTTGTATCCTGCTTTTTCAACAACCTCTATTACTTTTTTATCATAAAATCCATATGGATAACAAAAAAATTTAACTTCTTTTCCTATTTTATCCTCTATAATTTTTTTTGAGTTAATAATTTCCTTTTCCTTTTCT
>CAYNUP010000032.1:0-25574 GCA_964400565.1 uncultured bacterium
AGAAGCAAATATATGGTTTGAAATTATGTTACTTGACCCTGGAATAGTAAAATCTCTTATAAGTCAGCAAGTTGAAATAGCAAGAAAGAATATTGAATTTCTTACTCATTATGGTTTTAAATATTTTTTTGGAGGAGCAGATTTTTGTTCTGAAAAAGGACCTATGTTTTCTCCTAAACTTTTTAAAGAATTAATTCTCCCCGGATTAAAAAAAGTATCAGAAATTTGTCATAAGTTTAATTGTTATCATCTTTTTGCAAGCGATGGAAATCTTTGGCCTGTTAGTGATATTATTTTTAAAGAGGGTTTAATAGATGGTTATTATGAAATTGATAGAAAAGCAGGGATGGATATGGAAAAATTGAGGAATTTATATCCAAACTTAACTTTATTGGGGGATATAAGTTCCTGGACTTTAAGCAGAGGGAGTAAAGAAGATGTTAAGAAAGAAGTTTTGTCATGTTTAGAGACTGCGAAAAAATATGGTGGAATAATAGTTGGTGTTTCAAATAGCATTCTTCCTGATACCCCAGTTGAAAATGTAGAGGTATTATTGGAAACTATAGAAAAAGAAAGATGAAAATCCTGTTTGAAAAGTCAGGGTCACTTAAAAAGGAGAAAGTTTATCAAGACCTGAAGGACGGGGGTTAAATTCAAGAAATACTACTTTAATTTCTTTACCATCAGTTTCAATTAGAATATCCATACCACCAATTTTAAGTTTTTCCTTCATCCCTTTGTTAAATAATTTGAAAATTCTATTAACTTCTGAAATAATCTGTTTTTTATGTTCTTCTGTTAAAATAAATCTTTCAAAAATTCCATCTTCTTTAAAAAATAAATTATTTTCTACATACTTAAAATCCATAATTTTTCCACCCTTCAATGGAGAACTTATTGGTAGATTTGAAGAACTGCTAACTTCAACAAAACCCCAATCACAATATATTCTCCTTACCCACTGAAAAATAAAAAATCTAAAAACAATATCTCTATAACCATATTTTTTTTCTTCTGGATTGAAATAGTACACATTTCCTCTTTTTTCTTTTATAATTACAGGTTGTTCTGGTAGAATTGTATTAACAGTTTCAATTAAAAAATCAAAGTGTTCAATTATTTTCTTTTTTGTAAAAAAATATGTTTGTTTTCCCTCTGTTTCAAAATTGGGTTGAATATAAAAACCTTCTGTTTCTTTTTCTAAAACAAATTTTTTTATTTTTTCTCTGATTTTTTTTCTCTCTTTAAATGTAATTAAAATTGAATCAGGAACATTTATACCATATTTTTTTAATTTTTTAATTGTTTTATATTTATCTGAAGCAAAATTTGAAACTGAAAATGGATTTAGTTGATATATTTTATTCCTTTTAAGATATTCAGATATTTTTTGGTGATTTTGTTTTTCATACAAGGGATTTAAGGATAGAATGATGGAATTGGAGAAGAAATTTAATGAAGAAAAAATTTTTTTAGAAATTTCAAAATTTTCATTAATTCCTAAATATAAACTTTCAATTCTATTTCCAAGCCATTTACTTGCGTAAAAATTTAAAGGAATGTTTTCTTTTGCACAAAATACTTTAAAAAATGATAATACTCTTTCTATATAATCTTGATCAATTTCATAAATTATTAATAAGTTTTTCAATTTTGTAAATTTCTCAATATCTGTTTCACAATTTTAGGATGAAGTATTTTACCTTTATGAAAAGGAACAACTATTCTTTTATTTTCTTTCATATATATTCTATGGCTTCCTTTTGTTCTTATTAAGCGAAAACCATGCTGGAACAATATCTTTTCTGCTTCTTCAGATGTCAATCTTGGAATTTTCGCCAATTTATACCTCTAACAAAGTAGTAAGAATTTCTTTACTCAGAAGATATTTTTTTTCTTCTTCTGAAAGTGTTTCTAAATATAACTCAATTGCCTCTTTTATGTTTTTTAAAACTTCTTCAAAGGTATCTCCTTGAGATTGACAGCCCTCTAATTCTGGAGAATATGCATAATATCCGTTTTCATCTTTTTCAATAACCACACTTACTTTATAACTCATTTTCTATTCTCCTCCTTTAGCATGTTTATTATACCCTTTACAAAAAAATTTGTTAAGATGTTAAAAACATTGATATACAAAGAATTATAAAATTTTTTCAATTTTCTCTTTATAAATTTTTCCTCTTTCTGCTAAACAACTGAATATTATGAATACACCCTCCCCTTTTCTCTCTGGAGGCAATCTGTCATTATGCGGTCTCCATAGTCCTGCACCTGGATTTGGTTCAATTTTACATATTACCAAACTTGGTATTTCTTTCCCATTTTCATCATATATTTTTCTTGGATTTCCATTTTCGTCAAAATAAGGAATTAAAACAGGTTTTTTATTTTTATCAATCCTTGGTATTTCTTTCCCATTTTCATCATATATTTTAATATCTGTGGGAAATCCATTTTTATCATAAAGAGGTATAAGTTTTCCTTCTTTTTCGTCATAAACATATTTAAGATTTTCAAATTCATCTATTAAAAATACAGGCATATAATCACCCATTTCATATGGAATTCCTGTTATTGGAAATCCTGTAAAATCTGAAAATATATCTTCGTATTTAACTTTGTCTTTAAATTCTGGATGTATTTTCAGGTATTCTTCAAGTACAAATTTCCAGTTTTTTTCAAGATATTTTTGTTGATATTCCAAACTTTTATAAACTGCCCTTGTTATCTGTTCTCTTAAAGTTTTTCTGTATTTAGGATTAATAATATCATCTGTATATTCATATAAAAGCCCACCTTGACCAACATTTGCAATACCTCTTGTGCTTATAACTGTTATATGATGTGAAATTTTATATCCGTCTTTACCCAATACTACAATCTGTCTGAAATAAGAATATAGAGGTGTCTGGGGTTCTTTATCAATTAAAACAGGTATACCAATTTTTGCAAATCTTTCAACAACATTTTCAAGAAATTCCCTTGTATAAAGTTGTCTGACTCTTGAAGGAATTACTTCCTGAATTACCGCATTATCAGTTAAAGAAATTTCATATACAAGGTCTGTAAGTTTATTTATGTTATCTTCTATATATTTCCCATCTTCTCTCACAGGAAGAATCATTGATTTTCTTCCGCCAGATTCTTTTTCACATTTAACAATTATTGTGTTATATTCCTTTGCAAGTGTTTTTATTTTTTCCCTTATCTTTTCTTTTGCTTTTTCTTTTAATCTTTTTGTATCCTCCATATACCAGTTTATCTGTTCTGGAACTTTAACACCTGAGCCCTTAAGCATTTTGGGTAGTTCACATTTTAGATGTGTTGCTGCTTCCCAGATTAATGGTTGTATTATTGGTATTTTAAGATGGTCAATATAAGGTCTTAGTGGATGCGTGAAATGGAAAAATATTGCATAAATGAGAACAGGTTTTTTAAATGTAACAAAAATAAAATTAGACTGGATTTCTGAAAGTTTCCCATATTTTTTTCTTAATTGTTCAAGTTCATCTAAATCTGGATATATCATTCCTTCTGTTATCATTAGAACTTTATTTTTATTTATTTCTTTTATTGTAGGAAATGCTGAAATAAATAGGTTAATAGAATTTTGAGCAAATTTAGGTCCCTGTTCCAGAGCAACAGGGACTGTTGTATTCCCATAAGGATAAATAATCGCTACATTTATTCTTTTATCTGTTTTTAAATCGTCTGGTTCAATATCAGTGAATATTTCAGGATATCCAAATCCCTCATATTTCAAAACAACTACATCTCTTATTCTTGCATAATGGAACCAGAATATTTCTTCTGGAGTATCTCCTTTTACTCCAATAGCAGGTTTATTATTTAGTATATCTCCAACATACAAATCCTTATATTCTTCAGGATAATTTTTAAGAGATGTCTTCTCACATACAAGGTATCTCAAATGAGAATAAAGGAATTTATGAAACTTATATGCAAATTTAAACTTAATTTCTCTTGGAAGTTTTTCAAAATATGGGGACCTTTCTCTGTGATAATGGTATGGTAAATAATCAAAGATATGACTGTTTACTGTTCTATCAAGAAATTTTGCAATAGAGGCATTATATTCATTTTCATTAAAACAATTTAAAGTAAGTTCAAGTAAAAATACAATGTCAATCAATTCAAGAGCCATACATACTTTTTCATAGAATTGAAGGTCATTTTCTTTAAATTCAGGAAGATTGGCCAGAGTTGTGGCAAAACTGATATAATCTTCTTCTTTTATTTCTGCAGATTCAAAAAAACTTTCTATTTGATTTGAAATTTTTTCTTCAATATTTATATTCTGAACAAGTTTTTCTATATAAAGTTTAGAAATCGCAAGAAATTTACCGAAATTTTCAGGTGAAATAGGTTGTTCAGGGTTACCAAGTATATTTTTTGCTTCTTTATATATTTCTTCAGAAGATAAATTTTTAAATGTGGATATATCAAAACTTTTATAACTTTCTCTTTTTCTCTGAATATTTTTTATTTTTTCAAATTCTCTCTTTCTCTCCTGCCATCTTGCAAGTGCCTGAGTTTGAATTTCTGCTGCTTTTAATGAACCCGCAAGACCTGTACTTATTTCTTCATATTTTGTTTTTAATTCAGGAATATATATAGGTCTGAAATAATTTTCAACAATAAAATCAATATCTTTCTTTTCAAAACAATTTCTATTTTTGTCTCCTAAAACTTTTTTCAATTTTTTCTCAAATTGAACTCTTAAATCTTCCATCTCTCTTTTTGTATATTTCCCATTTAATAAGAACATTCCACCAAATATAAGCCATTTTCCAAAATCAAAATATTTCCAACTATCTTCTTTTGAAAGAGCAATAAATGTTTCAGTATAAAATTTGTCCTTTAAACCCCATGTATTTATTCTTTTTGACTGCTGTTCTTCAGATAAAGCCTGGTCCACTTTATTTTCATCAATAATATATTTTCTTATTTTCAGCAATGCATCTATTAATCCCTGTTTGCTTTCATTCATTAAACTATTTAGAAGTTCTTCGCTTAAACCTCTTTCTTTTTCCATCTCTTTTTTCCAATTTTCTATTGTTTCTCTTCCAATTCCAAGACATCCATATATTGCTTTTTCTTCAATCGCAAAAAGTTCCTTAACTTTCCTTCTACAATTTGGATTATTATATGCAAATGATGGTCTTCTTGCACCTGAAGTTCCATCTGCAAAAACGAGTGCACTGAAAGGTCTATCTTTTTTAATTAAATATAAAAATTCGGGTAAATTGTCTATAAGTTGAAGAAGTTCAGGGTCTGGAATTCCAAGATCAACAAAATCTACTCCTCTTACAGCAAATCTATATGATGAGAATGGCCCTCTTTTGTCTATTACAAGTAGATGAATTTTGCCCTTTAAATCGTTATATATTTTATTTATTTCCTCATAACTCCTTTCTCTTATACCAACCCATTTTTTAATGTCCCCTCCATAAATTATACAATTTGTTTTTATTAAGTTTTCATCAAAACCAATTTTGTAAAGATATTCATAGACCTTATTTTTTATTTCTTCCAGTCCTGAATTGGGTACATGATTAAGAATATCTGAACCTGTACATTTACCAACAATCCTTATGTCTGCTGGTGGAACAAAATTTTTGAACATTTCTTTTATTATCTTTCTTCCTTCAGGGTCTATATCAAGAAGAATGTGTTTTTCAGCGACCAAACTGTAAATTTCAAGTTTTCTGCATCCCGCACTGAATCTTACATCTGATACAGGAATTAATCTCCCTTCTTCTATTTCACTTTCTTTATAACTTACATCCATAACTCCTATTAAATCTTCATCCCCAACTACAAAAGGATTTTTTTCTCTTGCTTTTTTAACAAGGTCATAAATAAGTTTAACTTTTCTAAATGGTCCAATTCTGTTTATTTCTTCCAATCCCTGTGCTTTTTTATTAACCCAGTAGGTAAGTTGAAATTCATTTGTTCTTTCTTCTTCTCCTTCTGGAATTACAATCCCCATTTTTTCAAGAGTTAAAGCAATTTGTGGTAATCTTGAAAGATATGAAGGACTGCCAGAGATTTTAAAATATTCAGGATATCTGGAATATAAATATGATAATGCTTTACCTTCCCAATCTATTTCAAGTTGGTAATCCATTCTCCAGGAAAGAATTTTTCTCATATCTTCAATAACCACACTTTGAAGTTTTTCAGGGATTCCAAAAGAACTTAAAATTTTTCCAGATGTTTCCTTATCTACTGCAGCAATTATAATTGCATAAAGTAAACTAAATTCTTTTGGCACACAGAATCCTCCATATGTTTCACCTGAAGGTAATACAATTCTATCTCCTCTCATATTCCACTGATTTCTGAAAAATTCAAATTCGCCAAATCTTAAAACATCAAGATTAATCCCTGCGGTTAGGGAAAGATAAAATACTCCTCCTCTTGAAAAGAAATTTTCTCCAACTTTTAAAAATTCTGCAGTTCTGGTTGAAGGAATTACAGTTGGACCTGCAATATTATATAAAGAATATAAAGATTTACCTGCTAATGCTGAATGGTTATCAATTCCTCCGACCCATTTTGGTATATCCCTCACAGAATAAACCTCTTTTGCTCCAAGGTCAACCCTACTTGGAGTATAAAGAAGATTATATTTTTTATAAGGACCTTTTGCTTCATACCTGTAAATAGGCTCATTTAATTTCTCCAGAAGTCCTTCTTCTACAATAATCTGCCTTTGCGCATTAAGTTTTGAATATATAGGATGAAGATAATCCTTTAAAAATGTATAAACATTTTTTTCAAGATTGTATTTTTCAATTAATTTCTGTCTTAAATTTTTTAAATATTCTGCCTCTTCTTCTGAAAGTTTATTAGTATTTAATTTTTCAGCAATTTCAGGCGATAATTCCTTAATAATTTCTTCTGGTTCCTTTACAGAAAAGTTTTCATCATTTATATTTTCTCCCTCATTTATAAGGAGAATTGCAAGTTTAGCAACTTCTTTTCCAATTTCAGGATATGCAAAAAGAACTTTTATTATGCCTTCTTTAAAATTCTTTTCATCCAGTTTATAAACTTCACTTTCAAGATTATTTTCTTTTACAATTTTCTCACCTATTTTTGTTATATTTTCTCTCCATATCTTTCTTCTATTTTCAACTTTTTCCAGTAAATTATTTCTTTTTAAAAAGTTATAAAGTAACATTCCCTCCTCAAGCCAATTTTTAACATTAAATTCTGTTTCTCCTGGACCAAGAGTAGTTAAAACATGGACTGAAGGCAATTTTCTTCTTTTTCTTTCAACATTCTTATAATATTCCTTTACTCTTTCTTCAAGATTATATTTATCTACAAATTCTTTCAAAATCTTTTTCAGAAGCAGTTTCTTCTTATGATAACTATTACTTATTTCTCCTATTATTCCTTCTTCCTCTTCTATAAGTTTTTTTAATGCATCATACCTTAATATATTTTCTTTTTCGCAGATTCTCCCGATTTTCTCAACAGAATCTTCGTAAATCTTTTCAATTAGAGACCCACAGATGGCTACCTCTTCTTTTAAATTTTTTCTATTTATTTTTTCTATCAAATCATCTTCATCTTTAAATTTTATATTCAAAAGAGATGCAATGAATTCTCTTGCAAGTTGAATGTGTTCTGTCATCATTACATCATTTATATTTTCAGCCCAGTTTTCAGCATTTGCTCTGTACATTTCTTCAAGAATATTTCTCTGAACAAATGGCTTGAATTTATAAGAACCATCTTCAGGAATAATTTCATATGAAGCATATGCAGGAAGAGCCTCAATCCAGTCATCACAAATTTTTAACCAGTTTTTCATTCCAGCAGTAACATATATATTTTCTCCACCTTCACTTAGAAGTTGGTCTATATGAGGGTCTTCACCAAAAAACGGATCCATCAATTCATTTAAAACTCCCATAAAAATAGCATCTATCGGGAAAATTCTCTGGAAAAAAATCATATAAATGGGAGGTCTGCCCTTTTCTTTTTCAATTTTTTCTTTTAATTTAAGCACTTCTTTTCTCAAAAAATCTATTATTTCTCTATCTTCCTTATATATTGGTTCTTTCAACTTCCCTTCATTAAATTTTTGTATCAGTTTTAGTTCATAATCTATAATATCTTTTTCAAATTTTCTTAAAGCACCAAGAATTTGAGATTTTGCCACTTCTTTTTCTTTTAATAAATAATCCATCTCATTTATTTCTGTATAAAGGTAAGATGGCATAAATTTTAATTTTTCAACTTTATTTAAAATTTTATTAAAACTGTCATGGAAATTTTTTGTTTCAATAAGTTGAGAATTTGCTAAAAGAAGAGCATCTATATAAAATGCTCTACTAAATCTTCCACAAACTATCCTTCTATTTTCATTACTTGCTCTCAAACTTATTTTATAGGCACATTCTTTATCCTGATTATCGTCATATGTTTCATTTATCACCTCATATATTCTATTTCTCAATTGTTCAAGGTCTTTTTCTGTTTCAATTATCTTTTTTACCCTCTTTCTATCATATGAAATACCAAATGTCTTCCTTGCCAGAAGCCATGCAGAAATTTTTTTCTTTTTTAACAAATCTTCTTTTTCATATGAAAGAAATTCTATATACCAATCACCATTTTTTTCTTTTAAAAGTAAATTTTTTATTTTTTCTTTTTTTGAAATTGAAAAATCTTCATAAGTTTCAAGTAGTTTTAAAAGTTCTTCCTTTGATTCTGTTTCCTTTAATCTTTTAACAAATTTTTTTACTTCCATTTTTACTCCTTTTTAAATTATTTCTACACCATTTATTGAATTACAAACAAAAGAAGAAAATTTTAGATTTCTTGGTTTATAATATTTTTCATCCAAAATTTCTAAAACTTTATCTATTTGATCTTCTTCTACAAGTATTACCACACAGCCACCCAGCCCTGCTCCTGTAATTTTTGCTCCAATAACTCCTTTTATATTTTTAACCAAATCTACGATAAAGTCAACTTCTTCTGTACTGCATCTATAGCCACCAGGTTGATAATAAATTTCTGCTTTTTTTCTTTCTTTTAAATTTTTACTTTCTGAATATTTTATAAGTTTTTCAAGATATTCATCACTGACTGTAAAATTCCATTTTATTTTTCTGCCATTTTTAAAAAATTTTACTACTCTATCTCCGTCGTGGGAAATATACATTAATTTACCAAACTCATTTATTTTATCTGATTTTAATAATTCTCCACAAATATCAGAACGACTGCATTCACTTATTCCATAAAGCATAACATTTCTTATAAAATATCCATTTTCAGGTTCTCTGTGTGTCTCAAAAAACCTATCAACATCTTCATCTGGCAAAAGATGGTAAATTTCTCTTCTTGTTAGTTTTTCTGGAAGATTGAGTAAAATTTCATAAATAATTTTATTGCCACCAAGATTTTCTTTATTTATATCCCTTATATAATTCAGTTTCTCCTTTAATTGAGGGTATTTTTTCCTAATTAATCTTAACCCAATTTCATATGTAGCGACTCTTTCATTAAAGATATCTTTTGCATTTGCTGATTTTTTTGCTTCAATTAGAGAATTACAACATATAACTTTATAATTTTTCGGGAAGGGGATATATTCAATAATGAATGGGAAAAATCTTATATGAGTAATAAATCCTTCTTTTCCAAGAATCATTGAAGCATGGTCTCCACTTCCTCCTCTTGTTCCCACGAACCATTCTGCTTCTCCACACATTTCAGGTAAATCTTCTTTTTTTATAGGTAAATTATTGAAATTTATAATACTTACCATTGTTGCTACAACCATCGCAGAGGAAGAACTTAAACCCGCGCCTGTCGGTATATCTCCATAGAAAAAAAGATTAAGTCCTGAAATTTTTTTTTCAGGGAATTTATTCTGGAGATATAAAAAACCTGCTTTAATATAGTTAGTCCAATCTCCAGGGGTAACTTTTACTTTTCTTATAAAATCTACCCATTTTATTTCTGGTTCCGGGAGGATTTCCTCTATGTTGAATATATTTTCAGGATATTTTTTTTCCTCTAGATCATAAATATAAACTTTATTATCCTTTCTCTTACCAGCAAAACACCATAAATTTTTATCAATAGAAATTGTATTTATAAAACCTCCTCTATGTTCAACATGAGTTCCAAGTAAATTTATTCTTGCAGGAACTCTGATTAAAATTACCTCATCGTCTCCATTTTTTTCAATATATCTTTTTATTAGTTCTTTCAATTCCTCTTTTTTCACAATTTTTGAATATTCTGATATTTTCATTTTTAAACTCCTGAATATGCATTAAATCCACCATCAACAGGAATAACAGTTCCTGTAATAAAACTTGATGCATCTGAAGAGAGAAATACACAAATTCCTATAAGTTCTTCTGGATTTCCAAATCTTCCCATTGGTGTATGAGAAATTATGGATTTTCCTCTTTCTGTCAAATTTCCATTTTCATCTATTAATAAATATCTGTTTTGATGAGTAAGGAAAAATCCAGGTGCAATTGCATTTACCCTCAATTTTTTATTATATTCCATAGCAAAATGAACTGCAAGCCACTGGGTAAAATTACTTACCGCTGCTTTTGCTGCTGAATAACCAGGAATTCTTGTTAATGGTCTAAAAGCATTCATTGAAGAAATATTAATGATTGAACCACCATTTTCATTTTTAACCATATATTTTCCAAATACCTGACAGGGTAAAATTGCTCCTCCAAAAAGATTGAGTGCTACAACTTTTTCAAGGGCAGAAAGTGGTAATTCAAAAAATGACATTTCAGGAGATGTTGTTGCTTCTTTGATATTTCCACCTGCTGCATTTACAAGAATATCAATTTTCCCATATTTCTTTACAATTTTTTCTGCTACTTCTTCTATTCTGTTTTTATCAAAAACATCAATATATTCTCCCTCGCTTTCAATTCCAACTTTTTTTAAATCTTCTGTGGTTTCTTTATAGTTTTTTATATCTCCTATTATTACCATTGCTCCAGAAAGTCCTAACCCTTTTGCAATTTCAGAACCTAACACTCCACCTCCACCTGTTATAACTGCAACTTTCCCTTTTAAAGAAAAAATTTTTTCTATAAGATTCATTTTATCCCTCCATTATTTTTAAAATTCAAATAACACAAAGGGTCTTCTTCCAAAAAATCATTATATAAACTGTATGTTAGTGCTCTACATCCTTTACAATTTTCTATTATACAATTTTTACATCTTCCTTTCAAGAAATTTCTATCTTTCAGAATATTAAGTATTTTTGAATTTTCCCATATATCAATAAGTTTCTCATCCAGAAGATTCCCAATTGATAATGGAAATCTTCTACATGGATAAACTTCTCCATCTGGCATTATAGCAATCCCATCTTTCGCCACTATACATTCACTTCCATAAAGTTCATAATTTCCTTTTCTCAATTTAACCATAAAACCTCTGAATTCTACAATATCTGATATATCAAAATCAATTTTACAGATTTTGTGTAAGAATTGAGTAATAAAAAGCCATTTTTCAAAAGAAATAATTTCTTTCTTAATTTTTTTGCCAATTCCATATGGTATAAATCTTTCAATTATCACCCCGTTAAATTCATATTTTTCTGCAAAATCAAAAATTTTATAAATCTGATCCCAGTTTTTTTCAAGCAATGTAAACATAATAAATTTTTCAGTTTTTGTTTCTTTCAATTTTTCACAAATTTTTAAGAATTTTTCAAAATTTTTTCCTCTAAAGAATTCGTATATTTCTTTGTCCACTCCTTCTGTAGATATTTTCAATTTTATTTTGTTTTTTTCAATTTTGGACATAATTTCATTATTTAAGAAAAATCCATTTGTTATTATGCCTATCTCTTCAACTAAATCAGAATTTAAAATTTGGTTCATTAATTCCCAGAAGTTTTTATGTAAAAATGGCTCTCCTCCTGTAATGTCAATTACAAGTTTCTTATTTTTAATTTTTAAAAATTCGCATATGTTTAAAAAAATTTTTGCAAGTTTTTCTATTGGAAGGTCTTTAACAGAAGAAAAATAATCTTGATAGCAGTGTTTACACCTTAAATTACAATTATCAGTTATATGCCATTGAATATGAAATGTATCTGCCATAAAATTATTTTACATTTTTTATTTTTTGATATAAACTTTATTTCTTACCAGAGGGAGAATAAAATGGAAAAATTTTTTGAAGAATTTAAAAATCCAGGCAGTTTATATAGAGGGGCTCCTTTCTGGGCATGGAATGGAAAACTGGATAAAGATGAATTAAGAAGACAGATAAGAATTATGAAGGAAATGGGACTTGGTGGTTTTTTTATGCATTCAAGAGTTGGACTTGAGACACCATATCTTTCAGAGGAATGGTTTGAATGTATAAATGTGTGCTGTGAGGAAGCAAAAAAATTAAATATGTTGGCTTATCTTTATGATGAAGATAGATGGCCTTCTGGTTCTGCTGGAGGGCTTGTTACAAAAAATGAAGAATACAGAATGAAACACATGTTTATGAAGATAACAGAAAATAAAGATGATATAAAAAAAGAGAAAAATGTTTTAAGAGTATTTGTTGCAGAGTTTGAGGATGGATATTTAAAGTGGTATAGAAAAATAAAAAAGAGAGAAAAAATTAAATTATCTGAGAATGAAAAAATACTTATATTCAGCGTAAAAATTCAGAAAGAAAGTGATTGGTATAATGGTTATACATATCTTGACACATTAAATCCAGAAGCAGTTAAAAAATTTATAGAAATGACTTATGAAGGATATAAAAAACATTCTGGTAAATATTTTGGTTCAGTAATTCCTGGAATTTTTACTGATGAGCCAAATTATGGAAGTCAGTTTTTTATTTTAGATAATGAGATTGGAATAAGTTGGACTGAAAAATTTCCTCAATTGTTTAAAAAAAGGTATGGATATGATATTTGTGAAAAACTTCCTGAAATTTATTTTAATTTTAAAGATGAGAAGATTTCAAAAACAAGATATCATTATTTTGATTGTATAACATACCTTTTTGTGGATTCTTTTGCAAAACGGATAGGAACATGGTGTGAAAAAAATAAAATTTTATTTACAGGTCATATTCTTGCAGAGGACTCACTTACTTCTCAGACTTTTGTTGTTGGAAGTTGTATGAGGTTTTATGAATACATGCAGGCACCTGGTATGGATTTATTGACTGAACACTGGAGAATATTTAATACTGCAAAACAAGTAAGTTCAATTGCAAGACAATTTGGAAGAAAATTTAGATTGACAGAAACATATGGATGCACTGGATGGGATTTCCCTTTTATAGGACATAAAGCACTTGGTGACTGGCAGGTTGCTCTTGGTATAAACTTAAGATGTCAGCATCTTTCCTGGTATACAATGCTTGGAGAGGCAAAGAGGGATTATCCAGCAAGTATTTTTTATCAGTCCCCTTGGTGGAATTTTTATAAATATGTTGAGGATTATTTCGCAAGGATAAATTATATAATGACAAAAGGAGAAGAAATTAGAGATTTACTTATAATTCATCCTATTGAAAGTATGTGGGCAATTTTTAGAAGAAAGGATTTAATAAAGGGAGATATTGAATATTCTGAAGATGTTTTAAAATATGATGAAATGTTTTCAAAATTATGTGATGAAATTTTATCCAGCCATATTGATTTTGATTATGGAGATGAAGAGTTAATGTCAAGATATGGAAAAATTGAGAAAATTAAGGGAGAAACAATATTTAAAGTAAATAAAGGGAAATATAAAGCAATTTTAGTTCCGCCTTTATACACAATAAGGAAAAGCACCATAAAATTACTTGAAGAGTTTAAAGAAAAAGGTGGTCTTGTGGTATTTCTTGAAAAATTTCCTGAATATATTGAATGTGAGAAAACAGATTATGATTTTAAAAAGAAATTTGAAGTTGTTTCTGATATAAATGAAGTGATTAAAAGAGTGGAAGGAAAAACAAGAAAGATAAGTATAACTGATGAAAATGGAAATGAAATTAAACCTATACTTTATTTATTAAGAGAAGACAAAAATTTTTATTATTTATTTCTATGCAATACAGCAATGGAGTGGAAAAATATCCATAGGACTGATAAGAAAGATTTGAGAGTTGTTGAAAGAAATTTGAGTTTTGAAAATGTAATAATAACTGGGTATCCTTTTTGGAAATATAAACCAATTGAACTTGACCCATCAAAAGGAGAAATATTTTATCCAGAAACAATTGAGATAGAAGATGGATATAAGATTAAAACAGATTTTCCTCCGGTTGGCAGTCGTCTTTATATGATTCCCAAAAGAGAATTAAATTTGAGTGTGAAATCAAAAGAATATTACAGAGAAATAAAGAAAATAGAAATAAAAAAAGAAGAATGGGATTTTTTGTTGACAGAACCAAATGTTTTAGTGCTTGATATGCCTTATTTTAAAATTGGTCAAAATCAATGGAATGAAAGAAAAGAAATATTGAAAGTTGATAGAGAAGTAAGAAAACATCTTGGTATCCCATTCAGAGGCGGAGCAATGAAACAGCCATGGGCAAGAAAGAAAGTCAGAAATCCTAAAAGTGTAAAGGTATATTTAAAATATGAGTTTTATATAGAAAAATTGCCGAATGAAATAAAAATTGCTATTGAAAAACCACAATTATATAAAATTTACATAAATGGATTTAAAATTTATACAGAAATGGTTGATGGTTGGTGGGTTGATAAATCGCTTGAAACAATTAGGTTTGACTCATCAGTTTTAAAAATTGGTAAAAATGAAATAATTTTAGAGACAGAATATAATGAAAATCATCCAGGATTTGAAATAGTTTATCTTGTTGGAAATTTTGGGGTTAAAATAGACGATAGGAAAATTATAATAACAGAAATGCCAGAAAAGATTAAAATAGGGGACTGGACATCTCAAGGGTTATTATTTTATTCTGGAAATTTATCATATATTTGTGAAGTTGAAAGGATTGAAAGGAAAGAAAATGAGAGGGTCTTTTTAAGAATTCCAGAATTTTGTGGTATAGGTATAAGAATTTTAATAAATGGAAAAGAAGTAGGAATAATTGCATGGCATCCTTATGAGATTGATATTACAGATTATGTTAAAGATAAAAATATTTTAATTGTTGAGGTTTTAGGTCATAGAAGGAATTCACATGGACCTTTACATTATTTTGAAAAATGGCCAGTTTGGACTGGTCCAGCACAATTTATTTCAGAAGGAGAACAATGGATTGATGACTATCAAATTGTTCCATGTGGTTTGATGAAAAATCCTGAAATTATAATTAAAGAGGGGAAAAATGTTTAGAAATCTATCACCTGAAGCAATAAATATAAACAGAATACTTATTGAAAAATTGCGACTTGCAAAAATTGGAAATTTTGAAGGTATGGATATTTCAATTTTTGAGTGTTTAGAGTTTTCTAAAAATGAAAAAATCTGGAAAATCAAAAGTTTATTTGAAAGTTTTGATGTTAAAATAGGTGGATGGGCTTTACCTTTTAATATTGGAGATAAAGAAGAAAAATTTAGCGAAGGATTTGAAAAACTTCAGGATTGTTTAAAAACTGCTAAAGAACTTTCTGCTTTTAGAGTTTATACATGGTTTTATCCTTTTTCAGATGAACTATCTTTTAAAGAGAATTTTCAACTGCATAAAGAAAGAACAAGAAAAATATGTGAAATAATGGATGAGTATGGTTTTAAACTGGGGATTGAATTTGTAGGGACAGAATCATTAAGAAAAAACCATAAATATGAATTTATATGGAATCTTCAACAAATGATGGAATTTATTGAAGAGTTAAAGATGGAAAATGTTGGAATTCTTCTTGATAGTTGGCATCTTTATGCTTCTGAAGGTAGAATAGATGATATTAAAAAATTAAAAGGAGAAAAAATAGTTTGTGTTCATGTAAATGATGCTCCACCTATTCCAAAAGAAAATTTAAAGGATGATGAAAGATTTTTGCCGGGAGAAACAGGAGTAATAGATCTGGTGGGATTTCTTAAGGCGCTTAATGAAATTGGGTATGCTGGACCTGTAACTCCTGAACCATTTAATAAAAGGATAAATCAACTTCCTGATGAGATTGCAGTTCGTTTAACAGGAGGATATTTTTTAAAATTATGGGAGAAAGCATTTTCTAAAGGAGATTCTGAGTAAAAATGAAAATATATTTTCCTCAATTTAAAAAAGGAAAAGAAGGTTTAAAAATTCATCCTGGTTTAACAATACTTGATTTTGCTCAGAAATTACAGATAAAAATAAATGCTGAATGTGGTGGAGTTGGAAAGTGTGGAAAATGTATTGTAAGAATTGAAAAAGGAGAAGAAAATTTAAATCAATTAACCTCATCAGAAAAAAAATTTAATCTTTCTGAAAAACATCGGCTGGCATGTCAGGCAAGAATTGTAAGAGATGTTTCAGATATTGTTGTTTACATAAAAGATTTTGGTGAATATGAAATTTTAAAATATGGAATGGAAAGAGAGGTTGAAATATGTTCATCTTACATTAAAAAGAATGGGAAAGTTTATAAAAATGGGAAAGAAATAGATATTTATAGAGAAGGAATTTTTGGTCTTGCAATAGATATAGGGACAACAACAATTGTTTTTGATATAGTCAATCTTGAAAACGGAGATATTATTGGAACAGTTGCAAAAACAAATCCACAGATTATTTATGGAAATGATGTTATTTCAAGAATAGAATATGTAATGGTTGATAAAAAAGAAAAAAGATTTCTTGAAAAAGATGAAAGATATAAAAAATTACTTGAATTACAGAAAATAGTTGTTGAAATGATAAATGATGCAGTAAAGGAATTTAACAGTAATATAAATGAATCAATCTATGAAGTAGTTGTTGCTGGAAATTCTACAATGAGGAATATATTTTTTCTTATAGATATATCTACACTTGGGAAAATCCCTTATGAACCTTTAAATCCAAATGCATTAATAAAAAAACCAGACCAGATTGGACTTGAAATAAATAAAAATGGAGAAGTTTATGGACTTCCTTTGATTGGTGGGCATGTTGGAGCAGATATAGTTGCTGATATTATCGCTTCAGAAATTTATAATGAAGAAAAAATATGCATGTTGATTGATATAGGAACAAATGGAGAAATCGTAATAGGGAATAAAGAGAAATTATATGCAACTTCTGCTGCAGCAGGAGGTGCTTTTGAAGGAGTTAATATAAGTTGTGGAGTTGGAGCGGTGGAAGGGGCAATAAAAGAAATAAAAATTTTGGATGAGAAAATTTATTATTCTACTATTGGAAATAAGTATCCTGTTGGAATATGCGGTTCTGGTTTAATAGACCTTTTAAGTGAATTGTTGAGAAATAAAATTATGGATGAGAAAGCACGGCTTAAAAATAATGAATTTTATATAACAGGAGATATAAAGATAAATCAGCAGGATATTTTTCAACTTATAACTTCAAAAGCAGCAATAAAAACTTCATGGCAAATTCTCTCAAAAATTTATCCTATTGAAATAAAAGATATTGAAAAAATTTATATTTCAGGTGGATTTGGTAATTTTATAAATATTGAAAGTGCTATAAATATTGGTCTAATTCCAGATATTGAAAGAGAAAAAATTATAAAAATAGGAAATGGTTCACTTGAAGGAGCAAGAGAAGTTTTGTTATGCTCACAAAAAAGAAGACTTGCGGAAGAAATAGCAGAAAAAGTAATTCATATAAAAACAAATGAGATGGAAAAAAATTTTGATTTTCTTCTTGCTGAAAATATGTATTTTTAATTAAAAAGTTATCTTTTGACTCTTACATTTCCTTCCCATACACTCCATATTTCTTCTTCTTCAAGTATCTGTGCATAATCAGTTAAAAGTGTTACAACATAAGCACCACATGCCCATCCAAATTGAATCCATTTTTCTTCTTCCCATCCCTTTAAAATTCCATATAAAAGTCCTCCAACAAATGCATCTCCTCCACCAATCCTATCAAGAACAAAAATTTCTCTTGGTTCAATAACATACCATTTTTCACCAACTGACATAATTGCTCCCCATAAATGTTTTTGAGCACTTATTACTTCTCTTAATGTTGTTGCAAAAACACTTACATTTGGAAATTGTTTTTTTGCTTTTTCTATCATTCCTTTAAAATTATCAATCTGCTGACTTATATTTTTACCTCCAGGTGCAGGTCCTTCTATCCCAAGACATAGTTGAAAATCTTCTTCATTTCCAACAAGAATATCAGATGATTTTGCAATTTCAGTAAATATTTCTCTTAATTGTTTTTCTCTATTTTTCCAGAAAGATGCTCTATAATTTAAATCAAATGAAATTTTTGTTTCATATTTTTTAGCAATTTTTGATATTTCAAGACAGAAATTTCCAGTTTCTTCAGAAAGTGCAGCAAAAAGTCCAGACATATGAACTATACAAACTCCTTCTTTACCAAAAATTCTTTCAAGGTCAAAGTCATCTGGTTTTAAAGTCCTTCCCACCTCTCCTGTTCTATCATTCCATACTCTTGGTGCTCTAACTCCATAACCAGTATCTGCAATATTAAATTGATGCCTGTATCCCCATGGACCTCCTTGAGGAACTTCTTTTGCTTCTACATCCATACCTCTGCCCCTTAAACTTTCTTTAATAAATTTTGCTACTGGACTTCCTTTTACAAAAGCAGTAAGAACTTTTACCGGTAACCCAAGATAAGAACTTACACTTGCGACATTTGTTTCAGCACTTGTTGCATGCATAATATATAGATTACTTGTATGAACGGGTTGCATATTAAATGGAGTAATTCTAACTCCCATACTTGTGGGAACAATTAATGCATACTTATAATCCTTCTTCAATTCCATATTCTCCTCCCTTTTAATTTTTTATTTTAGCATAAAATTTTTTATTTTACAACCAAAATTTGACATTTTGTTTAAATTTATTTAAAATTTATGCAAAAGGGGGGAAATATGGTAGTATGGATATTTATAGTGTTAATAATGGGGATTTTTATGCTTTTTGGAAGTAATTTTATAATTACTCAGAATTTGGTAAAACCACTGGGATTGGCAATTACTCTTATATGTATAGGACTTGGATTTAGAACCATAATTCTTGGGAAAAAGGGCGAAAAAGAGATGCTTAAAAAGAGAATTAAAGAACTTGAGGAAGAGTTGAATAAAAAAAGTCAATCTTCTTCATAAATCTTTTCATATTTTTTAAAAACAATTATTTTAAAGAAATTACAGGTTAAAATTAAGCGAAATTTTGACATTTTTAGGATTTGTTTATAAAATTTTTTGAAATTATGGAGAAGGTTCAAAAAGAAAAAATTATAGAAACTCGTATTAGAAAATTTTTAATGGCGATAGGGATTTTATTTGTCCTTATAGTATTCAATTTATGGTATTCAGGAGAAATATCTGAATTAAATAAAATAGTTCAAAATCCTAAATTGCAGGCATTTACAATTGTTCTTCTTGCTATTCTAATAGAAAGTTTTCCTTTCATTCTGATTGGTTCTTTGATTTCTGGTTCTATTGAAGTTTTAATTCCAGAAGAAAAATTTCAAAAAGTTTTTCCCAAAAATAGATTATTATCTGCAATTATTGGTTCTTTTTTTGGTTTTTTATTTCCAGTTTGTTCATGTGGAGAAATCCCTGTTTCAAGAAGATTGATAAAAAAGGGAATACCTCCTTCTGGTGGGATTTCATATTTACTCGCAACTGCCATAATTAATCCAATTACTCTTTTTTCTACTTATCTTGCATTTTCATCATTTAAAATTGTTTTAGGAAGATTTCTTATTGCTTTTATATGCAGTGTTTTTGTTGGCATTTTAATTTCTCCTTCTGATAAAAATGAAATTTTGAAAGAATATGAAGAAAAACATGAACATGAGGAAAACATAACAAAGTTTGAAGAAATTTTTATTCACTCTGGAAATGATTTTTTAATTATGGGGAAATATTTAATTATTGGTGCTACTTTTGCTTCTTTATTTTCAACATTTATTCCAAGGGATGTTTTTATTTTAATTGGTAGAAATAAAGTTTTTTCAATTTTATCAATGCAGATTTTATCAATAGTTCTTTCCTTATGTTCCTATGCGGATGCCTTTGTTGCAAGTTCATTTACTTATTTACCATCTATTTCTAAAATTATATTTATGATAAGTGGACCTATGATGAGCATTTCTTTAATAATTATTTATTTTGCTGCTTTTAAAGAAAAATTTGTTAAAAAACTCCTTGTCAGTGTATTTTTAACTCTTTTTATTCTTGGAATTGTTGGAAGTTTCATAGTAGGAGGATAAGGTATGAAAATTTTTAAAAATAAACAATTTTATAGAGTTTTTGTCTGCTGCTTTTATTTTCTATTTTTTCTTTCCATTTCTTTAACAGGCAATTTTAAAATATTTGTGAAGAAATTTTACTTCCCATACATTATAATAGGACTTTTGATTTTAACATTCCTTTTGATTGTAGAAATTAAAAAATTGAAGCAATTTAAAGAAGTTAATATTTTTGATATTCTTTCATTTATAATTTTTCTTTTCCCCCTCCTTCTTTTTTTAATTGTAAAACCAACTACATTGCCTATCTATGCTGCTTTAAAGAGAGGAATACAAACAGAATTTCTATCAGAGGATATTTTGAAATCACTTCATGAGAAGATAGAGACAGAGGGTAAATATAAAAAACTGACAATTAAGCAGATACTCGCATTTTTAAAATCAAAACCAGAAGAAATAGATGGAAAAGATATAGCAGTTGAAGGTGTGGTTTATAAAAGTGGAGAAAAAGGGAAATTTACTCTTGTGAGATTTTTAATAACTTGCTGTGCTGCTGATGCAACACCTTTAGGAATTGAAGTTGAATATCAGGAACCTGAAATAGAAGAAGTTCAAGAATGGGAAATCCCAGAAGAAATTCCGCAGGAAAAGAGAGAAAAATTTAAAAATGAGGACTGGGTAAAGGTAAAAGGAAAAGTGAAAATAGAAGAAGGGAAAGTTAAAATATATGCTGAGGGAATAGAAAAAATAAATCCACCTTCAGACCCTTATTTATATTAATTTTATATAGACAGTTTACAAAATTTTAAATTGAGGTATAATATATAAATTTAATTTATCTTTTTTAACCCCCCAACCTCTCCTGTTCCCCCTCAGGAGAGGTTCCCCCCTTTTTTATGGAATATATTGACTTTTTTAAAATTTTTTGTAAAATTTATAAATAGAAATGATTTCTATTTAGATAGAGAAAAAAATGACAAGATATAAGAAAATTCTGAAGGAAAGAGGTTTAAAAATTACTCCTAAAAGAGTTGCTATTATAAATTATTTTTTAAAGAAAGGGAAATATCTTACTCCTTTTGATGTCTGGGTCCATTTAAAAAAGAATTTTAAAAAATTGGGATTACCTACTATTTATAGAAATCTTGAAGAATTTGAAAAAATAGGGATTTTAACAAAAATAGAAGGAGGGACAGATAGAGTTTATTATGGAATTTGTAAAATGAAGGATAGGGTTCATCATCATCACATTGTTTGTACATCCTGCCATAAAGTTGTTGATTTTGACATATGTAATTTTGAAAATTTAAGGGACAAAATAGAAAAACAGACAGGATTTGAAATTAAAGAACATCATTTTTTTCTAAAAGGAAAGTGTAAAAAATGTAAAAAGGAGGTTATCTATGAAAAAACTTAGATTTATTATGGATTCTCTTTCTCACCATCTTCCATTTTCAGTATTGTCTGTCACAATTGGACTTATTTTTGCTGGAATTTTGACATTTTTTACAGAAATTTTAGGTATTGAGAATCCTTCAGAGTATTTTGAAGAACTTTTTCATCTTTTCCATCCTACACATATGCTTTTTTCTGCTCTTGCAACTACTGCCATGTTTTGGAAAAATGAAAAAAAATTTTTGAAGGCATTTATAATTGGGATTGTGGGTTCTGCAGGAATATGTGGAATAAGTGATATTTTTATGCCATATTTTTCTGGTTTTCTACTTGGAGAAAGGATGAAATTACATATATGTATAATTCACCATCCTCAAATTGTTTTGCCATTTTTATTTCTCGGTGTTTTTATGGGATATGTTGCTCCAAAAACACTTGAAAAAACAGAAGGTGTTATATTTTCTCATTCCCTTCATGTTTTTATAAGTGCCACTGCTTCAATTTTTTACCTGATAAGTTTTGGATTAACTGAATGGACCCATCAGATTGGAAGTATTTTAATTTATATGGTTCTTGCTGTTATTATCCCATGCTGTACAAGTGATATCATTTTTCCTCTTTTATTTGTTTCTAAAAAAGAAATTCACGCTCATTTTCACTAATTTTATGTGATAAAAAAAGGCCTGGGCCGGATTTGAACCGGCGAATAGCGGTTTTGCAGACCGCTGCCTTCCCGCTTGGCTACCAGGCCATATTAATATTATACCTTATATTGACATTTTTTGTATAATATCAAGATATTCAATTTGGGGAGTTTTAATTTTACTTACCACATCCAAAAGAGATACATAAACAACTTCTTCACCTCTTATACCAACCATACACCCATATTTACCATCTATTAAAAGTTCAACTGCTTTATTTCCAAAAATTGTAGCAAGTTTTCTTGTTAAATAAGTAGGTCTACCACCTCTCTGTATATATCCTAAAACTGTATATCTTATTTCTCTATCAGGAAGTTTTTCATTTAAAATTTTTGCTAAATCTTCTGCTTTTCCTGCTCCCTCAGCAAGAACAATTATACAACTTTTCTTTCCCTTTTTTTCTTCTTCTTTAATTTCTTCAACTATTTTATCAATTTCAAATTTAACCTCGGGTATAATAACTATTTCTGCACCGCATACAATTCCTACTTCAAGTGCAAGATTTCCGGATTCCCTTCCCATAACTTCTATTATAAATGTTCTTTCATGGCTTGTTGCAGTATCTCTTATTTTATCTATTGCATCAATTGCTGTATTTACTGCTGTATCAAATCCAATTGTGTAGTCAGTTCCATAAACATCATTATCTATTGAAGCAGGAATATGAACAACAGGGAAATTGAATTCAGAATATAAAAGATAAGCACCTTTTGCAGAACCATCTCCTCCAATTATAACAAGACCTTCAATTTTGGCTTCTACCAAATTTTTAAAACAATCTTTTCTGATTTCTTTATTTTTAAATTCTGGAAATCTTTTTGTTTTTAATATTGTCCCACCCTGATTTATTATTCCACTTACACTTCTTGAATTAAGTTTTTCAAATTTTTTTTCATATAATCCCTTAAATCCCTCATAAATACCAATAACTTTAATTCCATTATAAATTGCAGTTCTTACCACACTTCTTATAGTACAATTCATTCCAGGAGCATCTCCACCTGTTGTTATAACCCCTATTTTTTTCATATTTTTAATAGCCGAAGTCTGCTTTTAAACCTGGTTTTATCTCTCTTGCTTCTTTTATCAATTTTTTCCCTTCTTCACTAATCCATTCAAATTTATACCACCATGGTCTTGACATAATTTTTGTTATTGTTCTTATCTGCCTTATTCTTGGAATTGCAATTTTTACAAATGATTTTTCAAGTGTATCCCAATCCTTTGTATCAGGGTCTGTAAATGCTTCTTTAAAATATGCTCTTCCGCACATAGGACCAGAAACAATATCACAGACGCTTCCATATTGGATTGCATACTGTTCAAAATCAACAGCAGCACTTAATAAAAGTAAAGGTCTTGGTGATATTTTTTCCATTTCAATGGTAACATCCCTTACAACTTCTGGAGAACAAACTTTAACTACCTTTCCATCTTCTTCTACCCATAAAACTGGGACCTGTGTTTTATAAAAATGACCAAAAGGAGAAAAATCTTCTGCCATTTTTATTAAAGCATCTGGAAGTTTTTTTGCTTTTTGAAGTTTTGATTCTCCTGGAAGATCAGCAAGTAATGTTTCATTATATAAGGGTTTTTCAAGTTTTTTGCATTTTTCAAAGATATTTGCAAGCCATTCTTTATTTTTTTCCCAACTTTCTTTATGGTCTGGATTTAAATACACAAGTGTCTTAAAAGCATCTACTTTATCAGCAATCTCTTCTGGTTCAATTGCTAAACGAGCCACTTTACCAAGTCCTCCATCAAGTTCTATAGGTTTTGTATGTTCAAGACGACCAATAAGTAGAATTTCTGAACCAAGTGCTTCTTTAAATCCGGTTGTTAAAATAGCAAGATGGTTAAATAATGCAGCAGTAACTTCACCTCTTAAATGTTTTGCAAATCTTTTACAGACTTCTTTAACATCTTCATCATTTGCTTCCCTATTTTCTCCTATATGTTTTAAAAATGCATTTGTAAGTTTAATGTAAGAACTGTGCTGATCAGAAGCAAAAACATCCATAACTCCATCAGGAGCAAATTTTGCAAGAACTTTAAAAATGCCTTCACTTACTTCTAAACCATCTTTATACCTTGCATAAGCCATATTTCCCTCCTTTTTTAAATATATTGTGACTTAAATTCTTTTAATTTCTCCTTTAAATTTTCTTCTTTCAGGGAAATTATTTCCAGAGTTAAAATCACTGCGTTTTTTACTCCAGATTTTCCAATAGCCATACAGGCAACAGGAACTCCCTCAGGCATTTGAACTGCTGAAAAAATCAATTCATTAGTTTGTATATTACTTGTAGGTAAAGGGACTCCTATTACCGGGATAATAGTTTGGGAGGCAATAATTCCTGCCAGATTAACAAAAATACCGCTGCAAACAATTATCACATCTATATTTTCTCTTTCTGCTTCTTCCAGAAAATTATTCACTGGTTCCAAAGAGTCCAGTCCAGAAATAACCCTAACTGTATAACAAATCTCAAACTCATCTAAAATTTTTTTTGCTTCTTCAATATATTTTAAATCTTCTTCATTATCAACTATAATTCCTACTTTTGCCATATTTTTTTCATCCTTTCAATTGCTCTTTTTATTTTTTCTTCGTCTATTGTTAAGGAAAATCTGACAAAACCCTCTCCAGAGGGACCAAATCCAACTCCTGGAGTTGCTACTATTTTACCCTTTTCAAGTAAAAAGTCAACAAAATTTATAGAACTTTCTTTAATTTTCACCCAGAAATAAAATGTTCCATTTGGTAATTTAAAATTAAATCCAATTTCTTTTAAACCAGAAGCGAAAATATCCCTCCTTTTTTTATAAATTTCCCTCATTTCTTCTACTTTTTCTTGAGAACCTGTAAGCGCTTCAATGCCTGCAAATTGAATTGCCTCAAATGTTCCTGAATCAATATTTTCTTTAATTTTTGCAAGAGCGGAAATTAAAAAGGAATTACCACATGCCCACCCTACTCTCCATCCTGTCATATTATATGTTTTTGAAAGTGAATTAAATTCAATTGCCACATCTTTTGCTCCATCTATTGAAAAAATATTAATAGGTCTTTCTTCAAAAAATATTTCACTATAAGCAGCATCATAAACAAGAATTAACCTG
>CAYNUP010000033.1:0-2397 GCA_964400565.1 uncultured bacterium
AAGAAATTGGATATCCTTTTAATCTTTTAAAAGAAGTCCAGAAAATAAATCAGCAACAAAGATATCTGGTTATAAAAAAAGCAAAAGAATTGTTATGGAATTTAAAAGGGAAAACAATTGGAATATTTGGACTTTCTTTTAAACCAGAAACAGATGATATTAGAGAAGCACCCTCTATTGAAATTATAGAAATTCTTAAAAAAGAAAAAGTAAATTTAAAATGTTATGACCCAAAAGCAATTGAAAATATGAAAAAGATTTTCCCTGATTTATTTTATTCAGAAGACCCTTATGAAGTTTCAAAGGACTGCCATCTTTTAATATTTTTAACTGAATGGGAAATTTTTAAAAAATTGGATTACCATAAAATAAAAGAAACTATGAAAATGCCTTACATAATTGATGGAAGAAACTTTCTTGATTATAAATATCTAAAAAATCTTGGTTTTATTTATAGAGGGATAGGGAGAAGAATTGAATAAAAAAGTCCTTATAAGTGGAGGAGCAGGTTTTATAGGAAGTTATCTATGCGATTTTTTTATAAATAATGGTGATATTGTATGGTGTATTGATAATTTTATAACCTCTGACAGAAAAAATATTCAGCATCTTGTTGAAAATAAAAATTTTGTTTTAATTGAGAAAGACCTTATAGAATTTGATGAAAATGAATTAAATGAAAGTTTTGATTATGTTTTACATTTTGCAAGTCCTGCCTCTCCTGTGGATTATATGAAGTATCCAATAGAAACATTAAAAGTAAATTCTATAGGAACCGAGAAGATGTTAAATATTGCTTTAAAATCAAATTCTGTTTTCCTTTTCGCCTCAACTTCTGAAGTTTATGGGGACCCACTTATACCTGTCCAAAATGAAAATTACTGGGGAAATGTAAATCCGGTAGGAGTAAGAAGTGTATATGATGAAGGTAAAAGATATGGAGAGGCAATAACAATGGCATATCATAGAAAACATAAATTAAACATAAGGATAATAAGAATTTTTAATACATATGGACCAAGAATGCGACTTAATGATGGTAGGGTTATACCGAACTTTATATACTGTGCTTTAAATAATAAACCACTACCAATTTATGGAGATGGAAAACAGACAAGAAGTTTCTGTTATGTTGACGATTTAATAAAAGGGATTATAAAAGTTCTTGAAGTTAATTATAATTTACCTGTTAATCTTGGAAATCCCGAAGAATTTACAATATTAGAACTTGTTGAAAAAATTGAAAAAATATTTGGCAAAAAATTAAGTATTGAATATTTACCCCCTCTACCGGATGACCCCAAAATAAGAAAACCAGATATATCTCTTGCCAGAAAATTACTCTCATGGGAACCCAAAATTTTACTTGAAGAAGGCCTTAAAAAAACTATTGAATATTATCTTTTCAAATTTTAGTTTTCTATTATTTTACAGTGAAGAATTGTAATATATCGTCCCTTTTATTTAATGCCGCGGGTTGTTATTGCAAAAATTAAAGGTATTGCTTCTGTAAATGTTGTTTGTAAAGTTATATTTTTTATTTTTTTATAAGGATTGGGATTTATCCATTCATACTGGTATAAAAATGCAACTTCTTCTTTATCAGTCCTTCCTTCCCAGAAATATCTAATTTCTGACATATATCTTGAACGGGGATTTGGAGGAGATATATCAAGAATATTTAACCCAAATCTTGCCTCTATTTTTTCCTGTGTATTATCCTCATAAGTAATTGTATAAATGGCGATAGGTATTCCAAATATAAAATCTACTCTTCTTGAAAGAAACTTTTCTCTCTCTTTCTGCGGAATATAACAACCATGGAGAAAATAAATGGAAGAAAAGTTATCTTCTAAGTTAATTTCCACTGATTTTTCTTTAACTCCTAATGCTATTAAAAATTTATTTTCATTCTCATCTGGTTTTAATATTTCCATTGGAACAAATCCAAAATCATTTTTACCAAAAGGTATTTTTAGTTCCATACCTATAATATCTTTAAGATTTGAGTTAACATATTTTTTTAATGATAAAATTTTAAATTTTTCAGAACCATATGAATTTGGTTTTACTGAGTTTATTGCACATACATTTTTACCTCTTGCCCTCTCAAACTCTTCAACAGGAAACCCTGGGTCATTTTTAATATTCCAGGCATAATCAGCAGTTCTTAAAACAGATGTATATCCATAATTAAGGGTATGTTCATCATTAACTCCACCACCTGAAGTTAAAAAACTAAAACCATAACATAATATAGGGTTATGTTTGAAAATAGCCACTTAAAAATGTTAAAATGTGGCTATGGATAAAGTAAAGTGTCCAAGATGTCTCGGAAAAAAATTCTGGAAAGTAAGAAGAGGGAAATTAAGATGTAAAAATTGTAGATATGAGTTT
>CAYNUP010000034.1:0-2000 GCA_964400565.1 uncultured bacterium
GGATATATACAAGGAGTTTAAAAATGAAAATATTAAAAAAGATTGAAGAAATGAAATGCGAAATTAAAAAAATAAAAAGAGAGAATAAAATAATCGGTTTTGTTCCCACTATGGGATATTTACATAGTGGACATATTTCATTAATAAGAAAAGCAAAAGAAGAATGTGATTATGTAGTTGTCAGTATATTTGTAAATCCAACTCAATTTGGACCTGGTGAAGATTTTGAAAGATATCCAAGAGATATAGAAAGGGATAGGAAAATACTTGAAAAAGAAAAAGTTGATTTAGTTTTTAATCCTGAAATAGAAGAGATGTATAAAGAAAATTTTAAAACATGGGTTATGGTTGATGAACTTTCAGATATTCTTGAAGGTAAATTCAGACCAGGTCATTTTAAAGGAGTATGCACTGTAGTTTTAAAATTATTCAATATTGTTCAGCCTGATAAGGCATATTTTGGATGGAAGGATGCCCAGCAGTTAATAATTATAAAAAAGATGGTTAATGATTTAAATATTCCAGTTGAAATTATTGGATGCCCCACAATTAGAGAAGAAGATGGACTTGCAGCAAGTTCAAGGAATGTATATTTAAAAAAAGAGGAAAGAGAAAAGGCATTATGTCTGTATAAAGCACTTAAAAAGATTGAGGAAATGATAAAGGAAAACAAAATTTATGATTCCAAAACTTTAATAGAGGAAGGTAAAAAAATTATTCAAAAATATCCAGATGTAGAACTTCAATATCTTGAAATAGTAAATATTAATGATTTAAAACCTGTTGAAAGGATAGATAAAAATATAATAGTTCTTGGAGCAATAAAAATAGGAAATATCCGATTAATTGATAACTTAATTATTTCTCCATAAATTTTAGGAAAAATCTATAATCTATTTTAATATTTATAATACTTCTCTCTGGCTAATTTTACTGCTTCCATACCTTTGATATGATTTTCAAGCCATTCTTTAACTGTTGGTCTCCAGATTGTTTGCAAAAATCCAAGTAAATTCTCAGAGGAAATATTTTTCTTACAAAATTCAACTGTTTTCTCAAAATTTTCAAAATATGAATGATTGCTTCCTGTTGGTATCTGTTTAAAGCCTCCTTCTTCAAGTTCTATATATGCGCTTATATATCTTGATATTTTTTCATTACTTAAATCAAAATCAATTCCATAATACCAGTTACTTTGTATAACTGTTCTCGGCATTTTACTTAAAAACTCTTCTTTATGATGCCATATATAATCACTCCATACCCATGCTTTTACACCTCTCTTTTCAACCTCATTTACAAAAAAGTATAAATCATGCCACCATAAATCAGAATGTCTAACAACAGCATACAGAAGGTACTGTTGATGAGCATATGTTTCTTCATCCATTCCAAGATGGAAAAATCTTGGTTTATCAAAAATGTCAATAACTTCACCAATTAAATCACTGCATACATTATAATAAATATCTGTTGAAACCATCCTTGAATACTTTCCAAGCCATACATCATGAGCAGTGGAGAAGTTCAATTTGGGAATTGGTTCAATACCGAGTTCCCTTATTCTTTTCAATTTATTTTTGAATTTTTCTACACTCCATGAACCTTCTATCGCAAGTTCTGGGTGACTTTCATATTTAATCCCTTCTCCTATATCTATTACAAGTAGATTTATTCCATAATCCGGAAGTTTTTCTATTAAAAAATCCCATACTTCCTCTTTACATCTTAATCTTGTTCTTGGAGGGTAATCAATTCTCTCATCAGGATGAACTCTATGTTCAGGTCCATGGTCCTCCCACATATTATAACCAAGATGGATTAAATATCCCCAAATCATATCTCCTCCTTTTTTAAATAAGGGTTATGTCTGTTTTTAGCCACCAAATTTATTTCTTTTAAGATTATAAGCACATTTTTCAAATTTGTCAAATTTTTTTAATAAACCAAGTAGTTTATTTATTTTTTCCTCGGTTGAAAGTCCTCTATTATTATATCTC
>CAYNUP010000035.1:0-11463 GCA_964400565.1 uncultured bacterium
GGATTAATGCCAAATCCAAAAGCAGGAACAATTACAGATAATGTAGAGAAAACTGTGAAAGAAGCAAAAAAAGGGAAAGTTGATTTTAAAATGGATAAAGATGGTAATATTCATATCCCATGTGGGAAAATATCATTTCCAAAAGAAAAACTTATTGAGAATATAAAATCTGCAATTTCAACTGTTTTAAGTGTGAAGCCTTCTGGAGTAAGAGGAACCTATATTAAATCAATACATCTTTCCCTTACAATGTCACCTTCTGTAAAACTTAATGCCCAGAAGATTTTACAGGATTTAAAGGGAGTGTAATATGGATAAAAAGTGGACAAAAGAAAAGAAAAAAGAAGTTGTTAATATGTTGACAGAAGAAATTAAAAATAGTATAATAATTATTTTAGGGAGTTTTTCAAATTTAAGTGTGGGTGAAATGGAAAAAATGAGAAGTGCAATTAAGGAAATAGGTGGAAATATTATGGTGGTAAAGAATAATCTTCTTGAAATTGTGTTTAAAAATTTGAGTAAAGATGAAGCAATTCCTAAATTTATAAGTGGACCAACTTTTGTTATATGGAGTAATAAAGAAAACGAAATAGAGATAATAAAATCTGTGTTAAATTTTAAAAAAGATACAGGAAAGATTGAAATTAAAGGTGGTTTTTTAAATGATGAAATAATTGAAAAAAGAAAAATAGAAGAGATAGGGAATTTACCAGGGCGGAAGGAATTATATGGAAGGGTTGTTTATTTAATGAAGGCGCCTTTATTGAGATTACTAAATTCTATTAATAGTCCAATAATAAGAGTATTAAATGTTTTAAAATATCAAACAAAAAAGGAGAATTGAAATGGAAAAAGAGGTAAAAAATGTTATTGATGAAATAGTTGAAAAAATTGAAAAACTTTCAATTGTTGAAGTGGCAGAACTTGCAAAAAAACTTGAAGAAAAATTTGGTGTGAGTGGAATGGTTGCTCCTGTAGGAATGATTGCTCAAACAGGACCCTCTGGAAGTTCTACTTCTGCACCTGCTGAGGAGAAAACAACATTTGATGTTATACTTAAAAGTGCAGGTTCAAATAAAATACAAACAATAAAAGAAGTCAGGGCGATTACAAATCTTGGTCTGAAAGAAGCCAAGGAATTGGTTGAATCTTTACCAAAACCAATTAAGGAGAAAGTAAGTAAAGAAGAAGCAGAAGAAATTAAGAAAAAACTTGTAGCAATTGGAGCAGAAGTAGAAATAAAATGACTCTCTATTAAAATTTTAAGATTTTTGAAAAGGGGTGTTTTTATTGAAAGATGTATTTCTTTTTGTATATCTTAAAAAGGAGTTAAAAAAATGAAAAAGGTTGAAGTGTCTGTGCCTATACCTGATTTGTTATATATTCAAAAAAAGTCATATGAGGATTTTTTGCAGAAAGATATTCCTCCTGAAAAAAGAGAAAGAAAAGGTCTTGAAGAAATATTCAGAAAAGTTTTTCCAGTTGAAAGTGAGGATGGTTTATTAAAACTTGAATATATTTCCTATCATCTGGAAGATCCTATAAGGACTATTGAAGAATGTATAGAAGAAGGTCTTACTTATGAAGCAAAACTTAAAGTTAAACTTCGCCTTTTAATAAATAGGAATAAAGATGGAAAACTGGAAAATATTGGTATAAAAGAACAAGAAGTTTATTTGGGTGGTATTCCTTTAATGACAGAAAGCGGAAGTTTTATAATAAATGGGATTGAAAGGGCAGTAGTAAATCAACTTTTAAGGTCTCCCGGAGTTTATTTTAAAGAAGAAGAGGTGATATCTCAAAAGACATTGTACTCAGCCAAAATATATCCTGCAAGAGGGTTATGGATGGAAATATATATTGATCAGCATGAAACATTATGGGTTCTGATTGGAAAAAAGAAAATTTTACTTACTACATTTTTGAAGGCAATTGGAGGGGAGGAAGAATTAATAAAAGAGATGTATGGAGATATTAAAAATATACCACAAAATTCTCCAGTTGGAATAACACTTGCCAAGGATACAACAAAGGATAGAGAAGAAGCGATGAAATATATTTACACAGAATTAAGGCCAGGATATCCTCCTATTTTAAAAGAGGCGGAGAAATTCTTAAAATCATTATTTTTTACCAGTGAAATATATGACTTATCAGAAGCAGGAAGAGTTCAAATCAATAAAAAACTGGGAATTGACATAAAAGAAAGGCATCTTACACCTCTTGATATTGTGAAGACAGTAAAATATCTTCTTAATCTTTACGAAAAGAAAGAAGGAGAAGTTGATGATATAGACCATCTTGAAAATAAAAGAGTAAGAACATCTGCAGAGATTATTAAAGAACATGTTTATGAAGGACTTGTCCGAGTGGTTAGATATTGTAAAGAAAAAATGGCCCTTGTAGATAAAACTAAAATAGAAACTATATCTCCTCAAGAATTAATAAACTTTAGATTTTTCACAAATGTTGTAAATGATTTTTTTGCAAGGAACCAACTTTCTCAATTTCTTGATAAAACAAATCCACTGGCAGAAATTACACATAAAAGAAGAGTTACAGCAGTTGGAGAAGGAGGAGTTAAAGAGAGAAAAAGGGCTGGTTTTGAAGTAAGAGATGTTCATTATACCCATTTTGGTAAAATTTGTCCAATTGAAACTCCTGAAGGAGCCAATATAGGATTGATAAATTCTTTAACAGTTTATGCTTATGTTGATGAATTGGGATTTTTGAGGTCTCCTTATTACAAAGTAGAGAATGGTTATGTAAATACGGATAAAGTGGAATACTTAAGTGCAGACGAAGAAGAAAAGTACTATATTGCACCTTCTGACATCCCTTATGATAAAGAAACAAAACAGATAATTCCTGAAAAGGTTGTTGTGCGGGGTAAAGGTGGAGATTTTATAGAAGTTAAAAGAGAAGAAATAAATTACATAGGGATATCTCCTATACAGACAGTAAGTGTAAGTGCTTCCTTAATTCCATTTCTTGAACATGACGATTCAAATAGAGCATTAATGGGTTCAAATATGCAAAGGCAGGCAGTTCCTCTCATTAAGCCAGAATCTCCAATTGTAAAAACAGGAATGGAAAAGTATGTAGTAAGAGATGCAGGTGTTGTTATTAAAGCAAAAAATCCTGGTGTTGTTGAGTATGTTGATGCTGAAAAAATTATTGTTAAAAGGGAAGAGCCTGGTTTATTTCCCTGGGAGGAAAAAGATATTTACTATTTAAAGAAATTTGTAAAAACAAATCAGGATACTTGTTTTCATCAAAGACCACTTGTAAATGTAGGGGATAGAGTAGAGAAAAATCAAATTCTTACAGATGGTCCTGCTGTTTCAAAAGAAGGGGAACTTGCTCTTGGAAGCAATTTACTTGTTGCTTTTATGCCATGGCATGGATATAATTACGAAGATGCAATTTTAATAAGTGAAAGGCTTGTTAAAGATGATGTTTTTACATCAATACATATAAAAGAGTTTGAAGTTGAGGCAAGGGATACAGAACTTGGTCCAGAAGAGATAACAGCAGATATCCCGGATATTCCAGAAGAACAACTTGTAAATCTTGACAAAGATGGAATTGTAAAAATAGGAACAGAAGTAGAACCTGATGACATTTTGGTGGGTAAAATAACTCCGAGAGGAGAAGTAGAGTTGACTCCAGAAGAAAAATTATTAAGGGTAATTTTTGGGGAGAAATCAAAGAATGTTTTGAATACCTCTGAAAGGGTTCCACCAGGCATAAAAGGTGTAGTTATAAATGTGAGAAAGTACAAAAGACGGGACGATATTCCTGAAGAGGAGATAAAAAAGGAAATTCAATCTCTTAAGAAAAATTTCATTAAAAAAGAAGAAATAATCAAAAAAATTATAAAAGGAGAAATAGAGAAATTTCTTAAAACTCATAAAATAAAATTGAAAGTTCCTCTAAGTGTAAGTGGCTGGAGAGATTTGATAAACAAGGTTCCGGATAGATTAAGGGAAACATTAACTAAAATAATTGAAATAGGTGAAAAAGAACTTGAAAAAATAAAAAATCAATTATTAGAAGAAGAATCAAAAATAAGGAAAGGATATGAACTTGACCCTGATGTAAGAATGAAAGTTGTTGTAGAAATAGCAATAAAGAAAAAGATATCTGTTGGAGATAAAATGAGTGGTAGACATGGAAACAAAGGAGTTATTGCAAAAATTTTACCTGAAGAAAATATGCCTTTTCTTGAAGATGGGACAACTGTAGATATTGTTTTAAATCCACTTGGAGTTCCGTCAAGGATGAATGTTGGACAGATTCTTGAAACACATCTTGGCTGGGCATTGAAAACACTTGGTTATAGTTTAGAAGTTCCTGTATTTCAAGGGTTGAAAGAACTTGAAATAAAATCTCTTCTGAAAGAGGCGGGTTTACCAGAATCGGGTAAAACAATTCTTTATGATGGACAAACAGGAGAACCTTTTTCTCAACCTGTTACAGTGGGTTATATGTATATGATGAAATTAATACATCTTGGAGATGAAAAAATTCATGCAAGATGTACTGGTTCATATTCCTTAATTACACAGCAGCCACTTGGTGGTAGGGCACAGTTTGGGGGTCAGAGGTTTGGAGAGATGGAAGTCTGGGCTCTTGAAGGATATGGTGCTGCCTATACATTGAGAGAGATGCTTACTGTAAAAAGTGATGATACAGAAGGTAGAAAACAGATGTACGATTCTATTGCGAAAGGGCTTGATTTTAAAGGAGAAAATATTCCAGAGTCATTTAAAGTATTGAAGAAGGAACTTCAGGGACTTGGTTTTGATTTAAAAGAGGTAGAAAAAAGAAAAATTGGAGAAGAAGAAAGAAGTATAGTTACTATAAGGATTGCTACTCCAACCACCATTCGTTCATGGTCATATGGGGAGGTTAAAAAAGCAGAGACATTAAATTATAGGACTTTAAAGCCAGAAAGAGACGGACTTTTCTGTGAAAGAATTTTTGGCCCTGAGAAAGATTATGAATGTGCATGCGGGAAATATAAAAAGTTAAGATATAAAGGAATAATATGTGATAGATGCGGAGTTGAAGTGACAACAAGGAGAGTAAGAAGAGAAAGGATGGGACATATAGAACTTGCCACTCCTGTATCATATATTTGGTTATTTAAAAGCACTTCTAACTGGATGGGATTACTTTTAGATCTTTCCCAGGCAGAACTTGAAATGGTTCTTTATTATGAAAGATATATAGTGATTGACCCGGGTGATATTCCTGACCTAAAGGAAAAGATGTTGCTTTCTGAAAAAGAATATCAGGAATATAAGGAAAAATATGGGAATAAATTTAAAGTTGGAATAGGAGCAGAGGGAATTCAGGAACTTCTTAAAAGGATAGACCTTCTTAAGATGGAGGAGGAAATAAAAAAAGAGTTAAAGAAAAAGAAGAAAAATTATGAAAAGAGAGGGCAACTTATAAAGAAATTAAGAATGGTGCAGGGATTAATAAAAACTCAGGTAAAACCAGAATATCTTGTTACAAATATAATTCCTGTAATTCCTCCTGATTTAAGACCGCTTCTGCCTCTTGATGGAGGAAGATTTGTTGCTTCTGATTTAAATGATTTATATCAGAGAGTTATAAACAGGAATAATCGTCTTAAAAAACTTATTAAACTTCAAACTCCTGATATAATTGTAAGAAATGAAAAAAGGCTACTTCAGGAAGCAGTTGATGCTTTAATGGATAATGGAAGACATGGGATGCCAGTTCTTGGAAAAGGGAAAAGACCTTTAAAATCCCTTGCATATGCATTAAGAGGAAAACAAGGGAGGTTCAGGCAGAATTTACTCGGTAAAAGAGTTGATTACTCTGGAAGAGCAGTTATTGTTGTTGGACCGGAGTTGAAATTAAGTGAGTGTGGTATACCAAAAGAGATGGCTCTTGAACTTTTCAGTCCATTTGTTTTAAGAGAATTTAGAAAAAGGGAATATTTCCATACACTTGGTAGTGCAAAAAAAGCAATAAGAGAAAATAGACCAGAGGTTTGGGAAATTCTTGAAAAAGTTATTAAAGATCACCCAGTGCTTTTAAACAGACAGCCAACTTTGCATAGGTTGAGTATTCAGGCATTTGAACCAAGATTAATAGAAGGAAATGTAATAGCAATTCATCCACTTGTATGTCCTGCTTATAACGCTGATTTTGATGGAGATACTATGAGTATTCATGTTCCACTTACTCCTGAAGCAATTCTTGAATCAGAACTTTTAATGAAGGCAACAACACATATTCTTTCACCTGCAAATGGAAGACCTATTGTTACTCCAACAAGAGATATAGTTATGGGTTGTGCATATCTTACATATATAAGTGATGAAAAAGAATATCCAAAAGTTATTTCAAGTTTTGATGAGGCAAAATACCTGAATTACATAGGAGAAATTGAACTTCACAGACCTATTAAAGTTAAAGATGAATATGGTAAAATAATAACTACCACATGTGGAAGAATAATCTTTAACGAAATTATCCCGCCAGAGATACCATTTAAAAATGAATTGTTTGAATCCAATGGTCTTGAGAAACTTATAGAGGAAATGTTTACAAAATGTGGATATGAGAAAACAGTTGAATTTCTTGACAATTGTAAAGAAATTGGATTTTATTACTCTACTATAAGCGGAATTACCATAGGTATTGATGATTTGCTTGTTCCAGAGATAAAGTGGGAGATGGTGAATGAAGCAAAAAAGGAAGTTGAAAAAATAGAGAAAAATTATAAAAAAGGAATAATCTCTGAAGGGGAGAGATATAATAGAAAAATTGATATATGGACATCTGTAACAAATGAATTAACAGAACAGGTTATGAATGCAATAAAGAATGATACAGGAACAAACCCATTCAGGATTAATCCTATATATTTAATGCTTTCTTCAGGAGCGAGAGGAAACAAAACTCAGGTAGCGCAGTTAATGGGAATGAGGGGTTTAATGATAAGACCTACAAAGAAATTAACAGGAGGAATTGGAGAAATTATAGAAAATCCTGTAATTTCAAACTTTAAAGAAGGGTTATCTGTTTTAGAATATTTTATTTCAGTTCATGGAGGGAGAAAAGGACTTGTTGATACTGCTTTAAAAACATCTGATGCAGGATATTTAAGCAGACGTCTTGTAGATGTAGCCCATTCTGTCATAATTACGGAAGAAGACTGTGGAACACTTGAAGGTATTTATGAAGTCCTTTAATAGAGGGAGAGGAAGAGATAATTCCTTTGAAGGAAAGAATTATTGGAAGAGTAGCCTTTGATGATATAACAAATATTATAGGAGATGTAATAGTGAAAAGTGGTGAAGTGATAGATGAAGAAAAAGCTGAAAGAATAATAAAGGCAAAAGAGGAAGGACTTTTATTAACTGATAGGATACAGATAAGGTCAGTTTTAACTTGTAAATCTAAAAAGGGAGTATGTGCTAAATGTTATGGATGGGATTTATCAAGGAAGAAACTTGTAAATATTGGAGAAGCAGTTGGTATTATCGCAGCACAATCAATAGGAGAACCAGGAACTCAATTGACTTTAAGAACATTCCATACAGGAGGGGCGGCTTCCAGAGGAGTTGGTCCATCTTCAATAAGAAGTAAATCAGATGGAATTGTAAGATATCTTGAGGATTTAAAAGTTGTGAGAAATAGGGATGGTAAAAATATTGTCTGTCAGAGAGAAGGCAGTATTGTTATTTTAGATGAGAGGGAAAGAGAATTTGAAAGATATACATTGAGAGTGGGTTCTATAATAAATGTTGAAAATGGAGATAAGGTTAAAAAAGGACAGATAATTGCAGAATGGGACCCATATGTAATTCCTGTTATTGTAGATAAAGGCGGGATTGTTAAATTTAAAGATATTGAAGTTGGGAAAACAGCAAAGGAAGAAATAGATCCATCTACAAAGATAAAAAGATTATCTATAATACCTCATAAGGAAGAAATGGAACCACAGATTATTCTTGTTAATGAAAAAGGAGAAAAGGTTGGTATTTATCATCTGCCAATAGGGGCTAATATTATTGTAAACGAAAATGATAAAGTTTTGCCTGGAGATATAGTTGCTAAAACTCCAAGGACGGTTAGAAGAGTTCAGGATATTACAGGAGGTTTACCAAGGGTTTCAGATTTATTTGAGGCAAGAACTCCCAAAAATCCTGCTATATTAACAGAAATAGATGGGTTTGTTAAAATAGAAGCAGAGAGAGGAGAAAGAAAAGTTAAAGTTTATAATCCTGAGACAGAGACAGAAAAAGAATATATAATACCTTATGGTAAAACACTTATTGTAAGTGATGGAGATTATGTTCTTGCAGGGACAGAATTAACAGATGGGTTTAAAGTTTTAAGTGATATATTAAGAATTCAGGGAGAAAAGAAAGTAATGGAATATCTTTTAAATGAAATCCAAAAAGTTTATAGAGTGGAAGGGGTTAAAATAAGTGATAAACATATTGAAATAATAATAAGACAAATGCTTTCTAAAGTTAAGGTAGAAGACCCTGGAGATACATATTTACTTGAAGGAGAAGAGAAAGATAGATATGAGATTGAAAAAATAAATGAATCTTTGCCAAAAGGTAAAAAACCTGCAACTTTCAAGCCACTTGTTCTTGGTATTACAAGGGTTGCTTTAAGTAGTGATAGTTTTATATCTGCTGCTTCATTCCAGGAAACAATGAGAGTTTTAACTGATGCTGCTATTCTTGGAGCTGAAGACCCTCTTGAAGGATTAAAGGAAAATGTAATCTTAGGAAGATTAATTCCAGCAGGTACAGGATTTCCTTTTGAAAAGAAAAAAGAAATTGTTGAAGAATATGTATATAAAAAGGAGTAAAATATGCCAACAATAAATCAGTTATTGAGAAAAAAGAGAAAGCCAAAAAAGAAGAAAACAAAATCTACTGCTCTTGAAAAAAATCCTTTTAAAAAAGGAGTATGTCTTTATGTTAAAACAATGACACCTAAAAAGCCAAATTCAGCATTGAGAAAAATAGCAAAGGTGCGTCTTACCAATGGTAAAGAAGTTATTGCTTATATTCCAGGAATAGGTCATAATCTTCAAGAGCATTCAATAGTGCTTGTAAGAGGAGGCAGAGTTAAAGATTTACCAGGAGTAAAGTATCATATAGTAAGAGGAGTTTTTGATGCATCCGGGGTAGAAAATAGAAAGAAATCAAGGTCAAGATATGGTGCAAAAAGACCAAAAGAGGAAAAAAAGGAGGGTTGAAAAATGCCGAGGAGGAAAAGAGCAGAAAAAAGAGAAATACCGGGAGATCCAAAATATAACGATTATGAAGTTGCCAAATTTATAAATAAGTTAATGTGGGATGGGAAAAAATCTATTGCATATAAAATATTTTATACAGCCATGGATATAATTAAAGAAAGAACAAAGGAAGACCCACTTGTTGTATTTAAAAAAGCTTTAAATAATGTAAAACCAAGACTTGAAGTAAGACCGAGAAGAGTTGGTGGAGCTACATATCAGATACCTATGGAAGTCCCTCCTCATAGAAGTTTATCTCTTACAATAAGATGGATTATTGAGTCAGCAAGAGCAAGAAAAGGGAAACCAATGGCTTTAAGACTTGTAGATGAAATTCTTGAAGCAGCGCAGGGTCAGGGTCCAAGTGTTAAAAAGAAAGAGGATACACATAAAATGGCAGAATCTAACAGGGCTTTTGCTCATTATAGGTGGTAATTCCTTTACTTTTTAAAAAGTTTTAAAAAAAATTTATAAAAGGGTTTATTTTATGATTGAAAAAGTTAGAAATATAGGGATTATTGCACATATTGATGCTGGAAAAACCACTACAACAGAGAGATTTCTTTTTTATACTGGGAAAACCCATAAAATTGGGAATGTAGATGAAGGAACAGCTGTAATGGATTGGATGGACCAGGAAAAGGAGAGAGGAATAACAATAACAGCAGCAGCGACAACATGTTACTGGAAGGGTTATAAAATAAATATTATAGACACACCAGGGCATGTTGATTTTACTGTGGAAGTTGAGAGATCTTTGAGAGTTCTTGATGGAGCAATTGGAATTTTTTGTGGAGTAGCAGGTGTTCAACCTCAATCAGAGACAGTCTGGCGTCAGAGTGAGAAATATAATGTGCCGAGAATTATTTATGTAAATAAAATGGATAGGATAGGTAGTAATTTTTTCAGAGTTCTGGATGATATTAGGAAAAAACTTGGTTCTAATCCATTGGTTATGGTTTTACCTATAGGAGAAGAGGATAAATTTGAAGGTTTAATAGATATTGTAGAGGAAAAAGTAATTAGATATAATTCTGAACTTGAAACAGAAGCAGAAATAGGAGAAATAGGAGAGGAATTCAGAGATATTTTTGAAAAATATAGAGGGATTATGATTGAACAACTTGCAGAAGTAGATGAAAGTATTATGGAAAAATATTTAAATGGAGAAGAAATTTCAAAAGATATTTTAAAGAATGCAATAAGGAAGGGTACTCTTTCCAGAAAATTTTTTCCGGCATTTTGTGGTTCATCTTTAAAGAACAAAGGTACACTGTTGCTCCTTGATGCTATTTGTAATTATTTACCATCTCCTCTTGATAGAGGAGAAATTTCAGGTATAAATCCTGTTACTGGAAAAAAAGAAGTTAGAAAACCACTGCCCAGTGAAAAATTTTCAGGTCTCATATTTAAAATTTATAATGATATTCATTTTGGAAAAATCTTATATACAAGAATTTATTCAGGAGAAATTAAAAAAGGAGATACAGTTTTAAACTCATCCCGTGATAGAAAAGAAAAAGTTTTAAAAATTCTTGAAGTTCATGCAAATAAGTATTTTAACAGAGATAAAGGAATAGCAGGAGATATTGTTGGGATTATAGGATTGAAAAATACATATACTGGAGATACATTAAGTGAAGAAAACTCACCTATTATTTATGAATCAATAGATTTTCCAGAACCAGTTATTTATTCAGCAATTGAGCCAAAAATTAAAGGTGATTATCAAAGAGTTTATGAAGCATTAGAAAAAATACTGGAAGAAGACCCTACTTTAAAGTTAAAAATTGATGAAGAAACAGGTCAGATGATTTTAATGGGCATGGGAGAACTTCATATAGAAGTGATTGTTGAAAGATTGAAAAGAGAATATAAAATACCTGTAAGAGTTGGAAAACCTGAGGTTGCATATAGAGAAACCATAACTCAAATTTGTGAAGGGACTGGGGAATTTTCAGGAGTTGTGGGAGATAAATTAAATTATGGATATGTAGTTTTGAAATTAGAACCTGCTGGTAAAGGTGAGAAATTTAAATTTTTTAATCTGATTGATAAAACAAAATTACCTTTTGAATTTATTCCAGCAATAGAAGAAGGAATTAAGGAGTGTCTTGAAGTTGGAATGTATGGTTTTCCTATTATTGATATAAGAG
>CAYNUP010000036.1:0-6782 GCA_964400565.1 uncultured bacterium
AAAACTACAATTACAAGGCTTTTTTCTGTTTTTGAAAAATGTGAATTAGGAAATCTTGAATTAGAGGACGATTCAAATTGTATTATCGAGACAGATAATGGTAAATTAAAGTTGTCAAAAAATAGCTCTATTGAAGATTTACTAAACAACAAAATAAGAGTTTTTAACGAAGATTTCATAAATGAAAATCTTGATTGGAAAAAAGGGAAAGCATCTCCCATATTGATAATTGGTAAAGAACTAATAAAACAGAAAGAAGAACTTGAGGAAACAATTAAAAAATTGGAAACAGTAAAGACTAACCTTGAAAAAACAAAAATAAAAGAAGAAAACAATAAAAAAGAAAAAGAAAAAATTCTAGAAAAGGTAAGAGATGAAATAAAAAAGAATTTTAGGGGAATTGATGATATTACGCCCAAGAGTGGGCGGGCAAGAGATTATATAAACTATACCGTTACAGATGTTGAGAATATATTAAAAAGTGGAGAATTTTTGTCATTTGAAGAAAATGAGATCTCGCAACTTAAAAATTCTTTAAAAGAAAGAGAAGCGAAAAAGTCTTTTGATGAAATAAAAATTGATTGGTCACCCATCCACAATATTTTAGAGGAAACACAAAATATATTCGAAATGGTTGTATCAGAAGAGGATGTAAAGTTATTAATGGATTTAAAGAAAGTCGACGAAAAATTGAAAGAATGGCTAAGAATTGGTTATGAAATCCATAGAGACAAACATCATCCTGTTGAATGCGAATTTTGTAAAAACAAGATTTCAGAGAAAAGAATGTTGGAACTTGGAGAATATTTTAGCGATGTTTTAAGAAATTTAATTAAAAAAATCGAACAAACTATGGAAAATATTTCTTCGGTTAATCTTCCTATATTATCAGTACAAAAAGAATATTTTTACAGCGAATTTCAAAATGAATTTTTAGATTTAAGCGATAAATTTAACCATCAACTGAATATAATTAGGCAAGAATTAGATAAAATCAAAAAGGAATTAACGAAAAAGAAAACTCATCCTTCAAAAACAATCACTTTCGATTTTAGTGTTTGTAACGAGGCCTTAAAAGACTTAGAAAATATTGTCGTTCAGATAAATAGTCTAATTAAAAAGAATAATGAAAAAACTAATTCGTTTAACGAAAAACGCACTGAATCTGCTCATAAATTAGAATTTGCTATTATTAGTAAATATAAATCTAACTATGATGAAAAAATAAATGCTTTAAAATCACTCCAAGAAGAAGTAGATTCGTTGAATAAAGAAAAGGGAGAGTTAGAAACACAGCAAAAAGAATTGGAACAAAAACTTAAGGAACACCATTTTGCAGCTGAAGAATTTAATAAGTTATTGAAATCATTCCTCGGAAGAGATGAAATAGTTTTAGAAACTATAGATGAAGGATATATAATAAAGAGAAATGGAAGAATTGCAAACAACTTAAGTGAAGGAGAAAGAGGTGCAATAGCTCTTATTTATTTTTTAATCAAATTAAAAGAGGAAAATTTTGATGTTCAAAATGGAATAATAATTATTGATGATCCAGTTTCAAGTTTTGATTCTCAATATCTATATGGTGCTTTTGGGTTTATAAAAGAGAAGATTAAAGAATTAAATCCACAACAGGTTTTTATTTTTACTCACCACTTTCAATTTTTCAGACTTGTTAGAGATTGGATGAAATATGAAAGAAATAATTTTTCTTTTTATATCATCAAATCTAAGATAAATAACGGTAACCGTTATTCTGTTATAGAAAAAATAGACAAATTATTAGAGGAACATAATTCAGAATATACTTATTTATTCAAATTGATTTATAACAGAGCACAAAAGCAAGATAGCAGTTTAGAAAAAGATTACATTTTTCCAAATGCGATAAGAAAATTTTTAGAAAATTATTTATCATTTAAAATACCTCTTGGCGGAGTAAGTATTCATAAAAAGTTCCAAAAGTTATGTGAAGATTACACTGAAATAGATCCAGAAACAAAAACTCGTTTAGAATCTTATTGTCAAGATCAATCCCATCCTTTGTATCAGGATAGTACAACTGATTTTGATGAAAGATTGCTAGGAGAGATACAAGATGTATGTTTGGCAGTAATTAAATTAATAGAGGAAACAGATCCCAAGCATTATAAACATTTATTAAGAGAAATAGAGATAAATGATTAATTATTCTTTGCGAAACTTTTAATTCAATTAAAATTTTGATTGGATTACAATACAATTGAACTTGACATTTTGATTGGATAGTAATACAATTGAATTATATGGTAAATAGAGAAAAAATAGAGAACTTTTATCGGCTGTGGATATCGGAAATAGATAAACTACTTTCCGGCTATATCTACGATGAAGAGGGAAAACCTAATCCTACGAGATATATTTTTTCTTATTATCTGACTCTTTTGGAAAAATTTGCTGGCAATAGATTGGAAGAAATAGAGAAAATAAACCTGCTGTCGGGCATAAGAGGTGTTGGGAAAACTACAGTTTTGGCGCAACTTTACTATGCGCCTAAGTTCATCCCATCTTCCAAAAGGTTAAATTATAAAAATGTAATCTCGCAAAATTATGAAAAGATTTATTTAGATGTAAGCCGTTTAGCCGCAGAAAGCATAAGTCTAACAGAGTTTTTCAATTACTATCAAGAAATAAATAATGTTAGATTTGTTGATTTAAGAAAAAAATTGTTAATTCTTTTAGACGAAGTTCATTACGACGAAAAATGGGGATTATTTTTGAAAAACATTTTTGACGCGACAAAGAATCATAAAAACATTTTAGTTATTGCTACTGGTTCTTCGACATTGAGAATAAAATTAAATCCCGACTTATCACGAAGATCCATTTCAGAAGAATTATATCCTCTCAAGTTTAATGAATATGCAATATTGAAATATGAGTCCACATTAAAAAAGGTTGCTTATCCAGTTAGAGGTTTGTCGGATAATCTTATTGAGGCAGTTTTGGTAAGCAAAGATGCTAAGGAGTTGTTTGAATTTTATAGGAATAAACAAAATGAAATTTCTAGATATTTCAGTAAACTGCCGCCAGATGCGGAACAGGATTATTTGTTTTTTGGCGGATTCCCGTTTGTTTTAAGATTAAAAAATAAAAAATCAATTATCTTTGAGTTGGTCTCCGGAGTAATAGACAAACTGATAACCAAAGATTTACTTGAAATGAGAAGGTTTAGCTCAGAAACAATTTCTAAAATAAAAGATCTGCTTTATTTAATAGCGAGTTCTGATAGTACGGATATTGATAAGTTATGCAATACATTAAAACTGGATTATAGGCCGGTTAGGGCAGTTTTAGACGCATTGGTTCAAAGTGGAATTTTAGTAGAAATAAAAAGTTATGGGCAGAAATTTGTCAGAGTCAGAAAACCAATTAAATTTTTATTTATTTCTCCGTCTTTGCGGATTAGCATATTGAATGGTATTTTGCCACCTGAAATTAAAGGAAAAATTTTGGAAGATTATTTGGTGCTGATTTTTTGGAAGGATTTTCGGAAAAAAGAGAAAAAATACGGGAGCATTGAAATAATGCATGATTCTTCGTCTGGCGGGGCAGATTTTGTTTTACGCATTGGGAAAGAAAAAAAAGTTATTATTGAGGTCGGATTTCGAAAAGAAGATGAAGGAATAAGACAAATAGAAAATACTGGTAAAACTATTGGCGGCTATGATTATGGTATTATTGTTAGCCGTAAGGGTAATTTAGAATTGGTAAACGATAAAATTATTAAAATACCATTAAATTTTTGGTTAGCGATGTAAACTATGCTTTACGAAACTTTTAATTCATTAAAAGAAGCGCATGGGCAGGATTATTTTACATCTCGTGTTAGTGATGATGTAATTCAAAATCTTAATCCGAAATTTGAGTTACGTGAGTATCAGAAAGAAGCTTTGGGTAGGTTTGATTTTTATTTCAATGGTTATCAAAAAAGGCAATGGCCTGCTCATTTGCTTTTTCATATGGCTACTGGCAGCGGTAAAACTCTTATAATGGCTGCTAATATATTACAACTTTATAAACTTGGATATCGCAATTTTATATTTTTTGTAAATAGTGTAAACATTATTGAGAAAACAAGAGATAATTTTTTAAATCCATTGTCTGAAAAATATCTTTTTGCTCCAAAAATTAAATTTGGTGAAAAAGAAGTTTTTATAAAAGAGGTTCAGAATTTTGAGGCGGTAAATCCTGAAGATATAAATATTCTTTTTACGACAATTCAAGGGCTACACACTCGCTTAAATTATCCAAAAGAAAACACCTTAACTTACGAAGAGTTTGAGAATAAAGACGTTGTTCTTATCTCTGACGAGGCGCATCATTTACAGACATTAACAAAAGAAAAATTAACTCAAACCGAAGAAGAAGAAAAAAGAAGTTGGGAGTATACGATTATTAGAGGAATCTTTGAAAGGAATCTTAAAAATATTTTGATAGAGTTCACAGCAACAATTGATTTAGGTAATCAAAATATCAGGCAAAAATACGAAGACAAAATCATTTTTCAGTATGATTTGAGGCAATTTCGTTTAGATAAATATTCAAAAGAAATAGAGGTTTTACAGGCAGATTTAGAGCCGATTGATAGAGCTTTGCAAGCGATTATTTTGAGTCAGTACTGCAGAAAAATCGCTGAGAAATATAAATTGCACCTGAAGCCGGTAATCCTTTTTAAGTCCAAAAGTATAAAAGAATCAAAAGAGAATTATGAGAGTTTTTTGGCAAAGATTAAAAATTTAAAATCTGAAGATATACAAAAGATATATTCACGCTCCAAGGGAACGGTTTTAGAAAAAGTTTTTCATTATCTTCAAAAAGAGAATATAACTTTTGATAATTTTATTAAAGAATTACAAGAGGATTTCTCTAAAGAAAAAGTTATGCTTTTAGATTCTGAAAATATTGATGAAGAAAAGCAATTAAAACTTAATTCTTTAGAAAGCGAGGATAATGAGATTAGAGCAATTTTTGCGGTAAATATGCTAAATGAAGGTTGGGACGTGCTTAATCTTTTTGATATTGTCCGGCTATACGATACGCGCGATGGAAAATGGGTTCACGGTAAGTATAAGCCTGGGAATACTACAATTGGCGAAGCACAACTTATTGGCAGAGGGGCAAGATATTGGCCTTTTCAATTAAGCCCTATCGATGATATGTATAAAAGAAAGTTTGATGACAATATTGAGCATGAATTAAGAATAATAGAAACATTACATTATCATAGTGCACATAATCCAAAGTATATTGATGAAATTAAAAGCACTCTTACAGAAATGGGAATTTTACCTGAAAAATATGTTGAAAGAAGTTTATTTATTAAAGAATCTTTTAAAGAAACTGAGTTTTGGAAAAATGGAGTAATTTTTATAAATGACCGTATTCAAAATCCAAGAACCGAAATATTTAGTTTACAAGATGCAAAGATTGAAAATAACTATTGTTATGAATTAAAAACAGGAGAATTAAAAGAAGACATTATTTTAGATGAAAAAGTAATTCCAAAATCTTCAACAGTTCCAAAAGCAAAAATAAAATGTAAATTTACTGATTTTGGAGAAAATATAATTCGTACTGCAATAGATAAAATTGATTTTTATAGATTTGATAATCTAAAAAAATATTTCCCTCATTTAAAATCTATCCGTGAATTTATTCAATCAGATAAATATTTAGGAAATGTTGAGATAGAAATTTTCGGTCCAAAAGAAAAAGTTGAAAAATTAACAACAACTGAAAAATTAGAAATCGCCTTATCTATAGTTAAAAAAATAGCAGAACAGGCAAAAACAAATACTTCAGAGTATAAAGGGTCTAAATTATTTAAAGTGAAAATGCTCAAAGAGATTTTTAAAGATAAGGTTTTAAAAATAGATAGTGATGACGAACGTGCTAAAGGAATGGAAAAGATAAAGTTAGAAGAGAAAAATTGGTATGCCCAAAATGACCTTTATGGAACAAGTGAAGAGCAAGAATTTATAAATTTTATTGATAGTTTTATAGAAAAGTTAATGAAAAAATATTCAGATATTGCCATTGCTCTGTTGCGGAATGAAAAATTTTTGCAGATTTTTGATTTTGACAAAGGCAGACCTTTTGAACCAGATTTTATAATGTTTCTTAAAAAAAGAAATAAACTTATCAATATTTATCAGATTTTTATAGAAGCAAAAGGAGACCAATTTAAAGATGGGAAAGGTAGATTTGAAAATTCAAAAGAAGGATGGAAACAAAAATTTTTACTTGAAATAGAAAAAAACGCGGAAATGGAAAAAAAATTAACATTTGAAAATGAACACTTTCAACTGATAGGATTACCATTCTACAACAAAACATTGGAAAAAGAATTTGAAGAGGCGATAGAAAAGAAAATAAAATTTAAGGATTTCAAAAAAGTAGATAAAGATTCAAATAATGGAAATTAAAAGGAAGTTTGGGTGGTGCGACTGGCTCACCATCTCGCCAGTCCTGCTAAACAATGCTCCTTACTCGTCGCATTGGCAACATCGCAATTTATAATCTGGCTCCTTTCAAGTCCTGGTGGGCATTCGCTCACTATATCTCTTCACCTTCCCTGCTTCAGCATCTTTATTTTGCCTCAGTGGGCGGTGCAGGACTTGAACCTGCGGCCTCTTCCTTGTGAAGGAAGCGCTCTAACCACTGAGCTAACCGCCCATATTTTTTAATTTTTCAATTTCTTCTGGCTTTATAATACCTTTTTCAGTTATAAATCCAGTTAT
>CAYNUP010000037.1:0-15851 GCA_964400565.1 uncultured bacterium
CAGTGGGCGGTGCAGGACTTGAACCTGCGGCCTCTTCCTTGTGAAGGAAGCGCTCTAACCACTGAGCTAACCGCCCATATTTTTTAATTTTTCAATTTCTTCTGGCTTTATAATACCTTTTTCAGTTATAAATCCAGTTATCAAGTAATTAGGAGTTACATCAAAAGCAGGATTAAAAACATCTGCATTTTCCGGTGATATATATTTACCATTTATTTTCTTAACTTCATTTTCATCCCTTTCTTCAATTGGAATTTTACTTCCATCTTCTATATTAAAATCAAAAGTTGAGATAGGTGCTGCTATATAAAAAGGGATTTTATGATAATTTGCCAAAACTGCAAGTGAATATGTTCCAATTTTGTTTGCTGTATCACCATTTTTTGCTATTCTATCTGCTCCAACAATTACAATATCTATTTCCTTTTTACTCATTAAATATCCAGCCATATTATCACAAATTAAAGTATAAGGAATTCTATTTTTTTCAAGTTCCCAGCAAGTTAAACGAGCCCCTTGCAATACAGGCCTTGTCTCATCCACATATACATGAATTTTCTTACATTTCTGTTTTGCTACATAAATTGGTGCAAGAGCAGTTCCAAATCCACTTGTAGCAAGTCCTCCTGCATTACAATGAGTTAAAATACCCATCCCATCTTTTATAATTTTTTCTCCATATTCTCCAATTTTATAACATGCTATTAAATCTTCTTTGTAAATCTTCTCTGCTTCTTTTAATAAATTTTGTTTCAATTTCTTTTTTGAAATACCAAAATTGTCAATAATTTTTTCCATCCTTCTGAGAGCATAAAACAAATTATAAGCAGTAGGTCTTGAACTTTTAAGTTTTTCTATATCCTTTTTTATTTTATCTTTTAATTTACAAAAAGGTAAATTTTCATTTTCTATAAAAGAAACAACGACTCCATAAGCAGCAATACATCCAATTAAAGGAGCACCTCTTATTTTTAAATTTTTAATCGCTTCATATACCTTTTTTACTTTATCAAGTTTTAACACAATTTCTTTTTCAGGCAACTCTGTCTGGTCTATTATAAATAATCCTCTATCCCACCAGAAAGGTTTTACAGGTATTTTTTTCATTTTTAAATGCCCGGATGTAGACATTCCTCCCCTAAAATTCTTCTTATTTCTTCTATAAATTCTTCATTCGGGTCTATACCTAAATTTTTTGGTCTTATCTTCACTTTTTTATTTCCTTCTCCAATAATATTTATGAATAAAGGATGACTTCCACTAAATTTAAAAAAAATCTCTTTAATTTCTTTTAACTTTTTCTCTTCAACAGGTAATTTAATGTCTATTTCAATCTTTTTCAAAAACTTTTCCTTTACATTATTTATACTTGCCACATCATCAACTATAATTTTTATTTCTTCGGCTTCTTTTTTAAGTTTCCCTTTTACAAAAATTAAATTGTTTACCCTTATCATAGTTGAAAATTCACTGTAAATATTTGGATAAAATAAAACTTTTATCTTCCCATCCATATTTTCTATTTCTCCTATCGCCATCTTTTCTGCTTTTTTTCTTGTTGTTGTTCTTTTAATATCAACAAGTATTCCACCCCATATAATCTCTTCTCCATTTTTAATTTTTTCAATTTGAGAAAATGGCATTGAATAAATTTTTATTAGGGCTACATATTTTTCAATAGGATGACCTGTAAGATAAACTCCAAGCATTTCTTTTTCATAGGAAAGCAATTTTGTTTGAGGCCATTCAGGAAGAGATGTAATAGATTCTTTATTTACACTTGGAATCAATTTTTTTGTCTCTCTTGAAGAAAAAATCTCAATACGGTTTCCATCTTTAATCTTTTGAATTTTTGAACCATGTTCAATAGCATCATCTATCATAGCAAAAAGTTGAGATCTTGGAAGTCCTAAATAATCAAAAGTACCTGCCTTAACTAAACTTTCTATTACCTTTTTATTTACACTTCTTAAATTTACTCTTTCACAAAAGTCATAAAGAGAAACAAAATCACCTTCTTTTCTACTTTCAATAATTGATTTTATAGCAGCAGAACCAACATTTTTTATTGCTGATAGTCCAAAAATTATATCATTACCAAAAATTTTTAATTTTTCATCCCTTTCACATAGATCTGGAGGCAAAATCCATATATTCATTCTTTCACATTCTTCTATATATTCTGCAACTTTTTCTGTATTTCCAATTTCACTGTTTAAAAGAGATGTCATAAATTCAAGTGGATAATTCGCCTTTAGATACGCTGTTTGGTAGGAGAGTAAGGCATAACCAGCACTATGGGATTTATTAAATCCATATCCAGCAAATTTTGATATGTTTTCAAATATTTTTTCTGCGATTCCCTTTTCTATCCCGTTAGAAATACATCCTTTAACAAATTTTTCTCTCATTTTTTCCATTTCAGAAGGGATTTTTTTACCCATTGCTTTTCTTAAAACATCCGCCTCTCCCATAGTAAACCCTGCAAGTTTATTTGCTATCTGCATTACCTGTTCCTGATATAAAATTACTCCATAAGTTGATTTTAAAATTGGTTCAAGCATTGGATGGTCATATTTAATTTTTGATGGGTCTTTTTTTCTTTCAATATATTCCTTAATCATTCCACTTTTCATCGGTCCGGGTCTATATAAAGCCAAAACAGCAATAATATCTTCAAATTTCTGTGGTTGAAGGTCCTTTAATAGATTTCTCATTCCATCACTTTCAAGTTGGAATACACCTATAGTTTCTCCTTTTGATAATAAATGATAAGTTTTTTCGTCATCTAAAGGAAATTCTTTAATTTCTACATTTTTCCTTTCTTTTATAAGATTTAATGTATCCTCAATTACAGAAAGGGTTTTAAGTCCAAGTATATCTATCTTCAAAAGCCCAATTTTTTCAATACATTCAAACTCATACTGTGTTGCGATTTCTCCATTTGGACCTTTAAATAAAGGAACATATTCATCCACTGAATTTTCAGTTATTACAATACCTGCAGGATGAATGGAAGAGTGTCTTGCAAGTCCTTCAAGTTTTAAAGAAATATCAAATAATTGTTTTATTCTTTCATCACTTTCTATTAACTCTTTTATATCAGAATTTGAAATTACTTCTTCTTTAAGAGTAACTCCTTGTTCATGAGTTATAAGTTTTGCTATTCTATCAACCTCACTATAAGTAAATCCAAGGGCTCTCCCAACATCTCTAACAACTGCTCTTGCCTGCATTGTTCCATAAGTTCCTATCTGACAAACATTTTTTTCTCCATATTTTTCTTTTATATATTCTATTACCTCGTCTCTTCTTCTATCACAGAAATCAATATCTATATCAGGGAGAGAAACTCTTTCAGGATTTAAAAATCTTTCAAATATAAGATTATAGGAAAGAGGATTTATCTGAGTAATATCAAGCAAATATGCAACTAAACTCCCGGCTGCAGAACCCCTTCCAGGTCCTACTCTTATTCCCCTTCTTTTTGCTTCATTAACAAAATCCTGTATTATTAAGAAATATCCTGAAAAACCCATTTGTTTTATAACTCTGATTTCGTAAGAGACCCTTTTTATAATTTCATTTTCACTTTTTTCATCAAATTCATTTATTTCAATTTTAAATTTTTCCTTCAATGCATTTTTCACAAGTTCTTCAAAATATTCATCAACTGTTTTATCCGAAGGAGGAGTAAATTTAGGAAGGAAGTATTTATCAAAATCGATTTTTAAATTACATTTTTCACTTATTTCAATAGTAGCGTCTATTGCTTCTGGAATATCTTTAAATGTCTCAACCATCTCTTCTGGTTTTTTGAAATAAATCTGGTCAGTTTGGAATCTAAACCTTTCAGGGTCATCAAGTTTATTCTGTGTCTGAATACATAATAAGACTTCATGAGCAAGTTTATCTTCCTTTTGAATATAATGACAATCATTTGTAGCAACAAGTTTTATTCCTGTTTTTTTGCTTAATTCAAGCAACATGGGTATAACTTTTTTTTCTTCCTGAAGATTTAAAATCATAATTTCTAAATAAAAGTTATCTTTCCCAAAAATTTCTGAATATGTTCCTGCAACTTCAACTGCTTTATTAAAATCATCATTTTTTAAATACCATCCAATTTCTCCCTGAAGACAACCGGAAAGCCCAATCAATCCTTTTGAATACTGAGATAGGACTTCCTTATCTATTCTTGGTTTATAATAAATACCTTCAAGATATGAAATGGAAGAAAGTTTCATTAAATTTTTATATCCATCCCTATCTTTAACAAGTATTGTTAAATGAAAAGGAGAACGTTTTTCTCCTTCTGTTTTTTTATCAAATCTTGACTTTGGAGCGATATACATTTCATTTCCAATTATGGGTTTAACTCCATTTTCAATACATGTAGTATAAAATTTTATTACTCCAGCCATAGTCCCATGGTCTGTAATAGCAAGTGATTTCATTCCCATCCTGTGGGCAAGAGGAATAACCTGCTCAATCCTGCACATTCCATCAAGAAGACTGTATTCAGTATGTAAATGTAGATGAATAAATTTTTTCATTTTTCTTTCTGTATTTTCTTCACAGATTGATATATTTTACCCTCTGTTTTAATACCAGGAGCAATTGCAATTTCAACAAGTTGCATCTCTCTAATATTTTTTGCTCCAAGAGATGCCATGGATAGTTTTAAAGCACCTATTAAATTCTGACTTCCATCATCCACTCTTGCAGGACCAAATAGAATTTCTTTAAGTGTTCCAAAAGTCCCTACCTTTATCCTTGTTCCTCTTGGAAGATTCTCATCACTTGTTGCCATTCCCCAGTGATATCCTTTCCCCGGGGATTCAACTGCTTTAACAAATGCAGAACCAATCATAACAGCATCTGCTCCACAGGCAAATGCTTTACAGATGTCACCACTTGTTACCATCCCTCCATCTGTTATTATTGGCACATATCTTCCAGTTTTTTTAAAATAAAAATCCCTGGCAGCAGCACAATCACAAGTTGCTGTAACCTGCGGCACTCCAATCCCAAGAACCTCTCTCGTTGTACATGCAGCGCCAGGTCCAATCCCTACAAGTATACCAGAAGCACCTGTATCCATAAGTTGGTAAGCAACTTCAAATGTTACACAATTTCCAATTATTACTGGAACTTTTGCTTTTTTACAGAAAGAGTATAAATCAAGTGGTTTATATGTTGAAGAAATATGTTTTACTGTTGTTACTGTGGACTGAACTACAAATATATCTACGTTACTGCTCTGGGCAATTTCAAGATATCTTTCTGCATATTGAGGGATACAACTTACAGCACAGATAACATTCTCATTCTTTATTTCACATATTCTTTCCTCTATCAATTCTTCCTTTACAGGTTCTTTATAAATACTCTGAATAATCTGAGTGGATTCTTCAACCTTTGAAGAAATTATTTTATCTATAATCTCATACGGGTTTTTATATCTTGTATAAATTCCCATAAGGTTTAAAACTGCAATTCCACCCATTTTCCCGAAAAGAACTGCAAATTTAGGGTCCACAACTCCATCCATTGCAGCAGCAAAAATAGGTATACTAAGTTTATACCCCCCTATTTCAGTAGAAATATCAACTTCTTCTGGATTTAAAGTAATATCCCCTGGAACAAGAGAAATATCATCAAAACTATAACATACTCTTGCTTTTCTATTTATTCCTATCCACATCGCCATTTTTCCCTCCTCCTTTCAAATTTTCAACAATTTTAAAAAGAGTATATATTTCCTCAGGTGCAAGTTCTTCAACTCTCTTTTCTGATGAAAGACCATGCTTTTTTAAACTTTCCTGAATTTGTATTTTTTCAATTTTAAAAACTCTTTTTATCACATTTGTCAACTTTTTCCTTCTATAACTAAAAACAAGTGGCAAAAAATTCAAAAATTTTTTCTCATTTTCTATTTTAAATCTCGGTTTTTTCAATGGCAATATTTTAACAACAACTGAATCAACTTTTGGTCTCGGATAGAACACATTTTTGTTTAAAGAATAACATATCTTTGTATCTGTGTAAATATATAAAAGAACAGAAATAGAACCATATTGCTTTGTCCCTTGTTTTCCAACATACTTTTCTCCAACCTCTTTTTGAACAGTCAACAAAGCAAGTTTTATCTTTTTGTAAAATTTTAGAATATGGAATAAAATAGGTGTGCTTAAATAATAGGGAGTATTTCCAATAATCTTTACTCTGCCTTTAAGAGAATTCCAAAATTTCTCATCAGTTTGAAGAAAATCCTTTTCCAGTATGTGAACATTTTCACAATTTGAAAAACTTTTTTTTAAAATATTACAAAAATCGCGGTCTATTTCAAATCCATAATATTCCTTTACCTTCCCTACAATTCCTTCTGTTAAGGAACCCAATCCAGGTCCTATCTCCACAACTATATCTTTTTTATTTAATTCTGCAAAAGAAAGGATTTTATCTCTTGCATTTCTGTCAATAAGAAAATGCTGTCCAAAATATTTTTTAATATCAATTTCACCCTTTTTTATAAGTTCTCTTATCTCTCTTAATGTAAAAAATCTCATTTTATTGAAGAAGTTTTGTTACCAATTTATAGGCACATATAAAACTTTCTGGATTACCTTTATTTTTATAAGAAATATCAAAAGCAGTTCCATGACCAGGACTTGCCCTTATAATTTTAATTCCTGCAGTAAAATTAACCAGTTTTTCAAAATAAAAGGTCTTCAGAGGAATAAGTCCCTGGTCGTGGTAAATTGCTATTATCATATCAAAATCCTTTCTGTAAATTGAATCTGCAGGAAATGGCCCTTCTATTTTTATGCCTCTTTTTTTTATCTCTTCTATTGCTGGTTTAATTATTTCAATCTCTTCCCTTCCCAAAACTCCATTTTCTCCAGAATGAGGGTTTAAACCACAAATTCCAATTAATGGGTCTCTTATTTTTAATCTTTTTAAAAATTCATAACCAATTTCAACTTTTTCAACAATTAAATCTTTATTAAGATTTTTCACAATATCTTTTAAAGGTATATGAGTGGTAATAAGTAAAACTCTGTATTTCCCTGCAATCATAACCATAGCATATTTTTTTTCGTTAAGTTTTTCAGCAAGTAGTTCTGTATGTCCTGAATAATTATATCCAGCAAGAACCCATGCTTTTTTAGAAATAGGAAGAGTTACAAGCCCATCTATAACATTATTTTTCCACAAATTTATGCCTGAAATTACATAATTAAAAGAAGCATTCCCGCATATTTCATTTTCATATCCTATAGGAAAATTCCTATCTTTTATAATATCAGGAGAAAAGACATTTAAAAATCCATCTTCTATTTCTTCTCTTTTTTCAACTTTTTTTATCTTCAGTTTTAATTTAAGAAGTTTAAGATTTCTTTCAATGACAGGAATATCTCCTATTATAAAAGGGAAAAACCCCTTTATTTTTTTTATTTTTTCATATCCCTTCAATAAAATTTCAGGTCCTATGCCAGCAGGGTCTCCAATAGTTATCCCTATAATCTTTTTCATCAGAAGAGTTCAACAGGAATTGATTTTTTAATTTCTTCAATATAATTTTTATAAAGAATAGAATATTTTGTTTTGAAAATTCTATCCTTTACTTCTCTATATTTTTCATATTTATCCATCTCTATCTGATTTTTATCCTTTAGATATACAACTACCCATTTTTTATTAATCTCAATTGGTCCTGTTAAATTTCCCTTTTTGGTTTTTGTAATTTCGCTTAAAATTTCTTCTATAATTTCTGTACTCTTAAGTTTCGCATATTCCATCTTATTCAATTCTTCCTGATTAAAGTTTTCTATAAACTTTTCACATTCTTCTTTATTATCAAACCATTTAAAATAAAATTCATATTCGCTCATCTCTCCTTTAATTTTTTCAAACTCATTAGCAATTTCTACAGGTGATATTTCAATTTTATCTATAATTTCGGTTTTTATTAACTTTCTTATTTTTAAACTCTTCGCAATCTCATTTTCAAGTTGAGTAATTGGCATATCAATTTTTTTGAGATATGCATAAAAATCTTTTAAGGATGGGAAATTCTTTTTAAATTTTTCAATCTCACTTTTTATTTCTTCATTTTTTATCTCTATCCCTTTTTTTTCTGCCTGACAAAGAAGCAACTTTTCTTCTATCAGTTGTTTTAAAGAAATAGAATAAGGCAGGTTATCAATTTTTGATTTTTTAATCACATCAGTTTCAAATATTGGTTTATTCCCAACAATAGCAACTATTTTATCTTGACTAAATAGGAATATAGAAAATAAACTGAAAATTATAAAAATTTTCTTCATTTAATTTTTTCCTTTAATTTCTCTATCATATCAGAATATATTTTAATTTTACTTTTTTCTTTAAGTTTTTTCATCAAGTTTTCAACTTCTGCCTTCTTTTTTTGAGAAATGAGCAGGTCTTTTATTAAAGGAGTCGCCTCATCAAGGGTTAAAATTCTCTTTTCTGTTTTCCCTGTAAGTTTTATTATGTGATATCCCATTTCAGTTTTTATTATATTTGCAAGTATTTCTCCTGGTTTCATCTCTGAAACCAGAGAAGCAATTTGTGGATCCAACTTTTCAATTTCAATCCATCCAATTCCTCCTCTTTTTTCTCTTGTTGGAGATATTGATTCTGTTTCTGCAATTTTTTCAAAGGATTCGCCCATCTTTAATCTATCCAGTATTCCATCTGCTTTTTCCTTTGTATCCACCACAATTTCAGAAAGTTGAACCTTTTCAGGAACAATAAACTCCTGAAGATGTGTATTATAATAATTTGAAATTTCTTCATCAGATATTTTAATCTTATCTTTAAGAATGTTTTCAACAAATTCATATGTTAAGATTTCCATATAGTAATTTTTCATTTTAGGTTCTACTTTCTTTCTCAGTTTTCTTTCATATTTTTTAGCATGTTGATAAAGTAAAATCTGGTTTATATAATCCTCAACCACACTTTTAAGGTCAAAAACAGCATATTCTTTATAAAATTCAGGAGAGGAGGAAATTTTTTCCTTTAACTCATCTATTGTTATTCTGTATCCATTAACAATAGCAACTGTCTTTTTTCTTTCTTTTATTATTGAGAAAATAACACCACCTACAATAAGAATAACCAAAATTGAAAAACCTATAACTCCCTTCCACTTTCTCAAGAAAAATTTCAATTTTATCTTTTTAATCATCATAATTCCCTTTTATAAATTATCTTTTTCTTATTTCTATCATACCATACAATAATTTTTTTCTCACCTTTTACCTCATCATCTTCTATTTTACCATTATTATTTTTATCCTGCACTTTTTGCCCAAGAGAAATAATTTTAAATACATTGCTCTTTGTTGTTACAAGATTTATAATTTTTGAAAAAATCATCTCTTTTTCTTTCTCTATATCAATAAAAAAATCCATATCATTATCCTTCAAATCAAATCCATATTTTGTCATTTCTTCATTAAGTTTTCCTTTTTCTCCCTCTCCATTATAAATACCAAGAATTTCAGAAATTTCTTTAAATGGTCTTGAAAGTATAATTTTTTCTGATAGTGATTCATCAACCATTGGCAAACATTCAAGAACTTCTTTTGATGCAGTATTTATATTTATTCTCCCATATATATTATCATCAACCTTTTTATAACATGTAAAATAATCTATAATTTTCCTGTCCTCGCCCTTCCAGAAATTTAAAGTTTTCCAGTGTTCCATTTTATGGATAAAAGAAAGTTCTCCAACTGTTGAAAATTGATTGTTTTTTACATAAAAACTGGAAGGCCATACTGCGAGCCAATTTGCCTTACCAAACTCTCCACCTATCCATGGCTGAAAACATGCATTCAATTCTCCTGGACTTGGAGGTCCTAAAAACCAATCACTTATTCCTCTCATTCTCGGGTCATTTTTCTGAACAGTTGTATATGGTGTATCCAATGAATATTCACAAAACTCTACAAGATTACCCTTATTATCATAAAGTTTTATTGTAAAATCAAGACCATGAGTTCTCAAAAATGGGATATGACTTAAAAACTCTGCAATAAAACCCAAAGAACCTGGGTTTATGGCAATAATTCTTTCATACTGTTGACAGTTATCTGGATCACGGATAGGAAACAACAGAGGAATTACCTTTCCATCTTCTAAAACTATAATTACAATTCTTATTAAATCTCCTATTGTATAAAAAGAAAAAGGAGGAATTTTAGCATTCGGTTTAATTGTAATTGAATTAAATCTACTAATTAATTTTGTTATCTGATTTGTTTTGTTTTGGTCTATTTCTGTTTCACCATTCAACACATCGTTAATAACTCCTTGAGAATTTTGAAAAACTTCATCCCAATTATTTGAAAAAAAAGTCAAAACACCTTCAATTCTCCACCCACTTATATCCTTTTCTTCTGGATAAGGATTAAAAATTTCTATAAATTGTCCACCTATTTCTTCAATTATTATTCCAGCCGCCAAATGTCTTTTTTCCCATTCCTTGACAGCATCTATTTCATTTAAATATGGGACGTCTTCTATTCCTGTTATATATCCATGACCAATTTTTTTCACAGAAGGGATAGAATCTTTATCTCTAAAATCAATTATGTTTAAAGAAATCTGAGTTGCCTGTATTTCAGAATATCCCTGATTTTTGAAAAAATTAAAAAACGCCTGGAAATCAGCAGTATTTAAATCAATCCTTTTTTCCTCATATCTATTCAAATCTCTATCATAAGAAAATGTTGTTATCAAATTTTTCACTCTTTCGTAATTTTTTTCGCCAAACCCTTTTACCATTTTAATTTCAGAGGGAGAAAAGAAAGGTCTGTCATCTCCATATGGTTTTAAATAATAAAACTCTCCATCCTCGTCAATACATTCATCAGGTTCGTCAATAATCCCATCACCATCGTTATCTATCCCATCAGAGATAATTATTTGATTATTATTATCGTCAAATCCGGCTTTTCCAGGTTTTCCATCTTCTCCATATCTGAAACTGACAATATTATGATAAATTGATTTCCCTAAAATTTTCTCAAGTATATTTATTTCAAAACAACTGTGCCCTTCATTAAAAGAAAGGTTTAAATTCCCATTTGCATTTATATTTATTTTCCCACATTCATCCTCTACTAAAACAGCATACCTTCCAATAATATTTCCTTTTTTATCATTTATATAGAACCATTTTGAATCATTTTCTCCATCATTATTTAAATCAACTTCATCTCCCTCAAAATTTTTCCTCCAGTTATCCAAAAAACAATCATAATCTCTATCATCTTTGTCAATTTCCCATATCGCATTTTCTATTCCTATTTTAGCAAAATTTTTTGCTTCTTTTCCAAAAATAATTTTACTTGTTGTTTTTGTCCAGAAATTAAAAAGGACAAGCATTGTAGAGGTAAAAAGAAATATTAAAAGCAAAACCAGAATAACAAGTATTATGACATCTCCTCTATTCCCATCCAATTTTAACAATTTTTTTAATTTCCTTTTCAATCTCTTTCCCTTCTATTTTACCTTTTGAAACAGTTATTTTAATTTCTACCATTTTGGGCAATTTCGGTTTTTCCATTCTTTCTGTATCCCATTCATTGAGCCAATTTTTCCCATCATAATATTTTAATAAAAAGGATTTTACATCCTGACCAAGAATCTGTGCTCCAGGAAAACCTTCATAAAAAGTAAAATCTGGATTTTTACTGTTAACCCTTACCATCTCTGCCATTATTTTATCATCTTTCCAGTAAATCCCAAATTTTACAATATCTCCTTCTTCTCCCTCTGAAAATGGGCATATAAACTTAACCCATGTATTTTCTCCTTTAAAATTCATTCTGTATTTTCCAGAAAGTTCATTTATCATAGCATTTGATATTTTACTTCCAATAAATTCTGAGATGTATATAAGTTCTTTAAGAATCTCCTTTTCTCTACTCTTTTCCCTTGAGGACAAAAGATAATTTTTTAAAATAAAAATGGCAGAAAGACAGACAAATGTAAAAATAAATATTGAAATTAAAACTTCAAGTAATGTAAAGCCATTATCTTCTTCTAAGCATTGAGACAAAATACTTTTTTTCATCCTTACCTTCTCTCTTCCAAAATATTTCAAGTTCTACCTTATATAAATTCTCTTTTTCTTCAATAAAATTTATTTTATATTTATAATCCGGAAATTCATCAATGCCCCCTTCTAAATAAGGTGGTAAAGGTGTGTCCTTACTGCTATAAATTTCGTCAATCTGTGTAAAAATTTTATCTGCTATAAAAGAAATATTAACATTATTTTTGCTTTTTTCACTCATTCTCATAATTACAGGATAACTTCTCATAATAAATAAAATTCCACCTGCAAGAATAAAAAGACCTATTAAAATACTTATCAATGTAAAACCAGTATTCAATTTTCTACCACACATTTTCCTGTAATATTATGAATTTTAATTTTCTTTTCCTTTTTTGAAATTTCATCAAATAAAATTATATGTCCTGCTTCTTTTGCAGTTCCATCTGGAAGAAAAATAAGTGGGTCAAGCCCTTTTGTTTTTTCTTTTATTTTTACATTATCAGGTAATTTTATTTCCTTCCATATAAGAGTTTGTTCTTCTTTAAAAATTTTAAATCCTCTTTCCTCAAAAACAACAGAAAAATTACATCTCTCATTTATAGCGAACTCTCTTGCAAGATTTATCCCATCAATTATCTGGGCGATTGATGAATTTAAAAGATATTCCTGATGATATTTCTGAATGAAAATAGTTACAGGAATTAAAAAAATTGAAAAAATAAAAACAGAAACTAAAATTTCAAGGAAAGTAAGTCCCTTTTTCTCCATTTATAAAATGTTTAAATTTTTTCAATAAATTCTTTGTGAAGTTCTACCAATGCTTTCTGCCCATCCTTCTTTCTTATTACACATGAAATTTTTATTTCCGAAGTGCTTATCATTTCAATGTTTATCCCTGATTTAGCAAGACAGGTGAACATTTTCCCTGCAACTCCAGGATGGTTCATCATTCCTATGCCAATTATTGAAACTTTACATATATCAGAGTCAGCAATTACCTTTTCTGCTCCTATTTCCTCTGCTATCTTTTCTGTTATTTTCTTTGCCTTTTCCATTTCATTTATGTTTACTGTAAAGGAAATATCTGCAAAATTATCCCTTCCTACATTTTGAACAATAACATCTACATTTATACCTTCTTGCCCCAAAGCAGAAAATATTTTTCCAGCAATTCCAGGTCTATCAGGAACCTTAAATATTGAAATTTTTGCCTGATTTTCATCTATAGAAACAGAAGAAACAACTGCACCTTCCTTTAATTCCACTTCTTTTACCATTGTTCCCTCCCCATCTTTAAATGTTGATTTTACAACAAAAGGTATTTTATATTTTTTAGCAAATTCAACTGCCCTTGATTGCATAACTTTGGCTCCACTACTTGCCATTTCAAGAAGTTCTTCATAGGAAATAAAAGAAATCAATTTTGCATTTTTTACTCTATGAGGGTCAGCAGTAAAAATCCCTTCAACATCGGTATAAATTTCACATATATCTGCTTTTATTGCTCCTGCCAGTGCTATTGCTGTTAAATCAGAACCACCTCTTCCAAGAGTTGTGATAGCATCTTCAGGACTTATCCCCTGAAAACCTGCTACAACAACAATTTTATCCTTATTAAGTTCTTCTATAATTTTTGCAGGATTAATTTTCTGAATCCTTGCTTTTGTATGAAATGCATCTGTTTTAATACCCGCAAAATAGCCAGGAAATCCTTCTGCCTCTTCTCCGTAATTTTCAATAGCCATACATAAAAGAGCAACAGAAACAATTTCTCCTGTTGATAAAAGCAAGTCAAGTTCTTTTTCTGGTGGATTTGGATTAATCTGTTTTGCAAGTGAAATCAAATTATCCGTAGTTTTTCCCATTGCAGAAACAACAACTACTACTTTATTCCCTTTTCTTTTTGTCTCAACTACTTTTTTTGCCACAAATTTAATTTTTTCTATATCTGCAACAGAACTTCCTCCATATTTTTGAACAATTAAAGCCATCTCATCTCCTTTTTAATTTAAATTATATCATTTTTTCAGAATTTACATAATCTGTGAATTCTGTTAATATTTTATGAAAGGATACATAAGGAATATAAAATGCAATTATTATCAATTGAAACCACGAGTAATTTTGGAAGTATAGCAATTCTTGAAAATAGAAAAATAAAAAGGGAGATATTTTTTGAAAGTTCTGATATCGCTGGAGAACTTGTTGAAAAATTGAATTATGTTTATGATGATTTTAATTATATTGTTGTTTCTCTTGGACCTGGTTCCTGGACTGGAATACGTATAGGAATAAGTTTTGCTAAAGGACTTGCCTGTGGTAAAAAGGAAAAAATTTACTGTGTAAATATTTTTGAATCTTTTTTTCATACTGTTAAAGAGATAAAAGACAAATTTCTCTGTATTGTGCCACTCTCAAAGGACAGTTTCTATTATTCTGAATTTAATGGAATTTTTAAATATGAGAAATCTTTTAAAATAAAAACGATAACTTTTGATGAACTTATTTCAATTGTTAAAAAAAGAAAATATGTTTTGATAGGTCCAGGAGTTTTAAATTTAAAAGAAAAATTAAGTATTGAGGAATTTAAAACATTAGAATTTTTATGGTATCCGAGAGCAAGTTTAAATGGAATAGTAGCATATGAAAAAATAAAAAGAGGAATTTCATCCCTCCCACAGGAACCAATATATGGGAAATAAAATAAAAATCGGATATTTAATAGGAAGTTCAGAAATAGGTGGAACAGAAAAAATGATATTGACACTTGCAAAACATCTTGATAGAAAAATTTTTGATATTGTTTTTTTCTGTATAAAAGGAGAAGGAAAATTTATAGAGAAAATCAGAAATGAAAATTTTAAAATTTATGTTTTAAATCTTAAAAGAAACCCATTTCATTTTATAAACCTTTTTTTATATCTTAAAAGAGAAAATCTGGATATTCTTCAATCATTTTTATTTGCTGGTAATATTATCGGAAGGATCTATGGAAAGTTGTTGAAAATTAAGTTTATAATATCATCTCAAAGAAGTACAGAACCATGGAGAAAATGGTATCACTGGTTTATTGAAAAGTTAACAAAAAACCTTCCGGATATAATTATTTCAAATTCATATTCAGCAAGAGAGATTTTAATTAAAAAAGGGAAAATACCAAGAAAAAAGATTAAAGTTATACCTAATGGGATAGAAATACCTGAAAAAATTGAGAAAATAAAAGACGAAAAACACATTATTATAGGAACTGTTGGAAATTTAAGAAAAGCCAAGGGACATTTTAACTTAATAGAAGCAGCAAAAATAGTTGTAGAAAAATTTAAAAATGTCAGGTTTTATATAATAGGAGAAGGAGAACTTAAAGAAGCAATTTTAGAAAAAATTAAAAAAAATGGACTTGATAAATATTTTGTTTTAACAGATTTTGTTGAAAATGTTTTTGAATATTTAAAAATTTTTGATATTTTTGTTTTACCCTCTCTGTGGGAAGGATGTCCTGTGAGTTTACTTGAAGCAATGGGTTTTGGGATTCCCTGTATTGCAAGTAATGTTGGCGATATTCCTTATATTATAGAAAATGGGGAAAATGGATTTATTGTGGAAAAAAACGATTATAAGAAAATGGCTGAAAGAATTATTCAGTTAATAGAAAATGAAAATTTAAGAGAAAAAATGGGACAAAAGGCAAGAGAAAAGGTAAAAAAATGGTATTCTTTTGAAGAAATGGTCAATTCATATGCATCTATAT
>CAYNUP010000038.1:0-10534 GCA_964400565.1 uncultured bacterium
AAACAATTTTTTCATTTTCAAAAAAAATCTTGTCTTTGATAAAAAAGCCAATCAAACCAGTAATAAGAGTTGCACAAATTATGTAAATCGCTGTTTTAAAATTTTCATCTTCTTTTTTAAATGAAAAAAAAGTTCTGGATATTTTAAAAATTTCCTTCCTGAAAAACATTAATATTACAAAAAGAGAAGAGAAATGAAGAAAAATGTCTAAATTTATATCAGGTTTGATCCCAAGAATTTTATGAAACAAAAAAAGATGACCTGAACTGCTTATAGGGAACCATTCACATATTCCCTGAATAACTGAAAGAATTATTATTTCTATCAAAATTTCTCCTAAAGTTTTGGTAAAGTTATTGTAAAAGTTGTTCCTTCCCCGACTTTTGAACTTACCTCTATCTTTCCATTATGTTCTTTTACCACTTTTTGCACTATAGCAAGTCCAAAACCAGTTCCTCTTGAACCTTTTGTTGTAAAAAATATATCAAAAATTTTGTTTAGATTTTTTTCTGGTATACCACAACCATTATCTTCAACTATAATTTGAAATGAATGATTGAGGGATTTTGTTTTTATCTTTATTATCCCTTTATTTTCCTCAACTGCATCAACTGAATTTTGAATTAGATTTGATAGCATTCTTTCAAATCTATGTCTATCAACTTTTACAGTTTCTAAATTTTCATCAAATTCTTTTATAACTTTTATATTTTTTCCCTTCAAAATTGTCTCAAAATACAAGATTATATCTTCAATTAAAGAATTTAAATTAACCTCTTCAATAAAAATTTCTCTATCTCTTGAATAATCAATCATTGAAAGCACAAATTCTTTCAGTTTAAGATAGTTTTTCTCCAAAATTTCTTTACCAATTTTGATGTCTTCCATATCTTTTTCCTTTATCCCTGAGTCAATAAAATAAATACCATTTTCAAACTTTGTAAGAATATTTCTTAAATCGTGAGAAAGCCCTGAAATCAATTGCCCTATCATAACAAGTCGTTCATTGACTATCATTTTCTGCATTAGTTTTATATTTGAAATTGAAAAACTTATAACACTGCTACCTGCAATCATAAGTGCTATCTCTTCCGGCTTGAATGATTTTTTTCTTTCCCTCCCAACCACAAATATACCATATTTTTCTTTTGTTGTTCTTAAAGGTATCATTAAAATTGAGTAAAATCCATTTCCAATTTTTCTTTCATATAAAACACTTTCACCTTTTTTAAAATTTTCTTCCAAAATCTCTAATAAAAAATCGTCCTCAAAATCAGAGGGATAACTATAAGCAGGAGAAATTTTATTATCAACTGTTGTAAGATAAATTTTAATAAAGGAGGGTTTCAAAAATTCTTTGGTCCTTTCCCCCAAAATCTCAACAAGTGATAATTCGTTTTCAATACTCACCAATCTTTCAGAAAGATGGTACATAAATAATATTTCGGCAAAAAATCCAAGGATTCCCTTTTCTATATCTTTCAATTCATCAAGCAAGTTGGAAACAAAATCATCAACTTCAGATATTTTTTCTTCTTTCTTTTCCATATTTTTTAAAAATGAGTTAAATTTTTCTATTATAGTCAAGACAGGTTTAAACATTATATTTTCCAGGTTAATTGTTTTCTTTTTTTCATCTTATTTTAAAAGATTAAGTTTTTTATTTGTAATTTCAAAAATCCTAATTCCTTCTTTTTCTACTTCTTTTAATCTACCACCTGCCTCTTCCAAAATAACCTTTGCTCCTTCGTAATCCCACCTTTCCAGCCCAAGATGTATCGCCAAATCAATTCTACCCGATGCAACATAACATATGTCAAGTGAAGCAGACCCCATTATTCTTATTTTTTTAACCTTTCTAATTATTTTTTTAAGAAAATTTAATGCATAATCAATCTCTTTTTTACTTCTCATAAAACCAATTCCTAAAATAGCATCTTCAAATTTATCTGTTTTACTTACTTTAATTTTTTTATCGTTTAAAAATGCTCCTTTCCCTTTTATACCTGTAAAAATTTCTTCTTTAAAAAAATCATAAACAATACCAAATTTTTCATTTTCTCCGGTAAAAGCAATTGCAATGCAGGCATGAGGGATCCCCTTATAGAAATTTAGAGTTCCATCAATTGGGTCAATTATCCATATATTATTGCTGTTTTTCTCAATAAGTCCTACCTCTTCGGATAATAAACTGTCTTCTGGAAAATTCTTTTGAATTTCTTCAATAATAATCTTTTCGCTTTCAATATCCTGCAAAAGTTTAATATCATATTTTGTTTCTTTTAATTTTAAAACACCTTCAAACTTTTCTTTTAAGTACTTTCCTGTTTTTTTCACAACCTCAATTCCTAAATCAATCCTTTCCATTTCTACCAGTTTCCTATATCGTCCTTTGTTCCAAATTTCCTATCAGGTCCTGCTGAAACTAAAAGAAAAGGCACATTATTATAATCTGTTTGTGGATATTTGTAAATAATAGGCATATTCCATGAATCAATTATATTACCATTTTCATCTATTTCATTTTTTCTAAATCTGATATAAGGACCATGCCATCTTTCATCATTACATGGACCTTGAAGTTTTTCAACCAGAATTTTACTTCCATTCCCATCTCCTTTAGGATAATCTCCAAAATCGGATTCATAAACAGAAAGTGCTGCTTCAATAGTATTTATGATTGCTTTTGTTCTTGTGATACTTGCTTTATTTCTTGCTCTGTGTAAAACAGGTAAAGAAATGGAAGCAATAAGGGATACTATAAATAAAGAAATAACAATTTCTATCAAAGTAATTCCTGATGTATTTTTTTTGTATTTAAAGTCCATTTATTATCTTACTATTTATTTTATCATCTCTTTAAAAAATTTCTATAGTTGACTTTGTTTCACAGATATTTTCATAATTTTTTGAGTATTTTTTTCTACTTTAAATTCTTCTGAAATTTCATATCCACAAACCCACATTATTTTATTGTTGTTTTCAAAAATCAAAATTCTGTCCCTCTGGTATTCTGGTATCTTTTTGTCTATCATAAATCTTGATAACCTTTTCATTTTTTTTAATCCAAGCGGGATAAACTTATCTCCCTTTTTTCTATTCCTTACAATTATTTCTCCTTTTATTTTTGATAGATCAAAATAACCAGTGAGCTTATCCACATTATTAAAAATCTTTTCCGAAAATTCAATAATCTCCGTATTTATTATTATGCTGTTTAAAATTTTTGTTTCTCCCGGAAAATTAATTTTATATATAAAAGTTTCTGCATTTTTTCTTCTATTTTTCAGTATATCATCTAATGTTTCCTCATCAAATATATTCATACCTTTTTCTATTTCTCTTACTATTTTTTCCACTTTTGAATAGTTTATATAAGGTGTTTTCTTAATTTTTCTATAAATATATCCTGCAATTCTTCTTTTTAAAACAATATCAAGTAAATTAAACTTTCTAAAGTAAATATATATTTTAGATTCTTTTTGGCTGGCTACTTCTTCATAAATTTTTTCAGTATATTTCCTTAAAAAATCTTCTTCATCTTGAATAAGAAAAATCATTTTTGATATTTGTCTTTTCAAAGATGGCTTATACTTAATTAAAAATGGGATTATTTTATTTCTCACTCTATTTCTGAAAAAGGAAAGGGATAGATTTGAAGTGTCTATTAAATATTCAATTTTATTTTTTTTAAGATAGTCAATTATTTCTTTTTTTTCCACGCATAAAAGCGGTCTTATAACTGTAATTTCAGTTTCAGGAAAAATTTTACTCTGTGGCCAGATACCGCATAATCCTGATAAACCTGTTCCTCTCAAAAGATTCATAATAAGAGTTTCAACATTATCATCAAGAGTATGTCCTGTGGCAATTTTATTACATTTTGCTTTCAGGGATAATTGATACAATTTTTCATATCTTTTTTCTCTTAAAAATTTTTCAATATTTCTTTTTTCTTTTATCTCAACATCTTCTCTAAAAAACTCTATATTAAATTTTTTTGAGAGATTTTCTACAAATTTAACTTCTTCATTTGCTTCAGGCCTTAAATGATGATGAATGTAAGAAACTTTAATTTCTATATTTTCTTTTTTTGAAAAATAGATAAAGAAATGGAATAAAAAGATAGAATCTGGACCTCCTGAAACAGCAAGTAAAACCCTATCATTTCTTTCAACCAATTTTTTCTCTTTTACAAATTTTTCTACTTTTTTAAACAAACTCACCATATTTAAATTATATCATTTTTGACAATCTTTTTGACTTTTAGAAAATTAAAGAATATGATTATTCAAAATGAAAAAATATTTATTTTTGATTTTTCTTTTATTATCCGGATGTGTTTCAGTCAAGTTAGAAAAGAAAATAATTTTAATAAATCCATATAGAGATGTGAACTGGGAAAAATATGAAAGATATAAAGCAAATCTTCATACTCATACGACAGAAAGTGATGGTAAAGAAACTCCTGAAAAAGTTATTTTTTTATATAAAAATAAAGGATATTCAATATTAGCAATTACTGACCATAATAAAATGACTTATTTCCCGGAAGAAAATAGAATTTTTTTGATAAAAGGGATTGAGTTTGGTAAAAAATCTCATCATATACTCGGATATTTTTCATTTGAAATACCTGAAAATTTAGAAATATCTGATGAGAATGAATTTTTAAAATGTATATCCCAAAAAGACGGAATTGCTGTTTTTGCTCATCCAGGAAGATATAATAAAAGTATTGAATGGTACATAGATTTTTTTGAGAAATATCCAAATTTAATAGGAATAGAAGTTTCAAACCCGTCTGTTCAAAAAAATAAAATTTATGGTGATACAGATATATGGGATGGTATTCTATCAAAAACAATGCCAGACAGACCTGTTTGGGGATTTGGGAATGATGATTTTCACAACATTTTTCACCTTTCTTTAAACTGGAATGAATTAATAATGAAGGAATTAAACGAAAAGGAATTAAAGACAGCGATTAAAAATGGACAATTTTATATATGTAGTGCAATTTTAGGTTATGATATGCCATATATAAAAAAAATAATTGTAAATGAAAAAAAGGGAGAGATTAAAATAGAAGCAGAAAATTATAAAGGGATAAAATGGATTTCCAATGGAAAAGTAGTTGGAGAAGGTGAGAAAATCAATTACAAAGATAATTCAGAAATAGAGAAATATTTAAGAATTGAAATTTATGGGGAAAAGGGATATATTTATTTGAATCCTTTTGGTATTGTAAAAACCAATTAAGTACAAGAACAACTTTCTACAAATGCTTCTATGTTTTCAAGAGGAACTTCTGGTTCAAGAATATGAGTAGGAGATAAAATTAAAGCACCATCATATCCTAATTTTTCTTTTCTTTCTTTAATAATCTTTTTTACTTCTTCTGGTTTTGCAAATGGCATTGTAGATTGGGTTCCTATGGTCCCATCAAAAACAAGGTATTTCCCATATTCTTTTTTAATTTTGTTAATATCCATGCATTCTGGTTGCAATGGATTTAAAATTGTTACACCTATATCAATGAGTTCCCCTATTATTTCTTCTATATTTCCATCACTATGATACCAGATTTGAATATCTGATTTTATACTTTTTGCTTTTTCATATACTTTTTTCCATCTTGACTTTATAAATTTTCTCCACATCTCTTTTGAAAACATTAAATTCTTTTGATTTGCCACATCATCTCCTGTAATAATATAATCAACCTCACTTTCAGCAGCAAATTGAGCGATTTTTATATTTCTTTCTGTAAATCTATCAAGGATATATTCACACCACGATGGATTTTCTATCATATCCATTAAAAACTGTTCATACCCTCTTATTTGCCATGAACTTTCATACATATGTCCAATATGGCATACAGTAACTTTTCCTTCTTTATGAGCATTTTCAACCTTTTTTTTCATATCGCCTAAATTTAAATTCTCTACCTCTGGAAATGGAAATTCATCAATATCTTTAAGAGATTTTGCATTTCTTAAAGGACTTATATACCCTGTAAAATGATAATATTTTGCAGGAATTTCAAGAACTCCAAGAGAATTTATAAAACTATTTTCAGGAATTTTGATATCCTTATAATATTTTGAAAAATCCACTTCTTTCTTCTTTTCCTCAGGTTGGACAAAAACTGGGTTAAAAAAACCAAAAAAATCTGGTATTTCCTCTTCCTTTATTTTATACTTTTCACATATTCTTTTTTTTAAAGATGGAGTAAATTTTGCATAATAAAGAAAGTTTTTATGTGGTTGATAATTAATTGTCATTTTAAAAATTTCAAGTTGACTCATTATTTTTCCTTTTTATAATAAAGATGAAAAAAGAAGTTTATACGCATTAAGGTATAATATTTTTTCTTCAATTTCTGAAGGTAATTTTAACTGTTTCAATAATTTTAATGTTTCTCCCTGGTCAGTCCAGGGAGAATCGCTACCAAACAAAACATAATCAGATGGATGAGACAAAATCATCCTTTTTGCTCTTTCTTTATCAAGAAATTCAAGGGAAAAAGAAATTTCCATATAAATTTCTTTCCCCAAAAGATATTTTTCTACATTGTCCCAATCTTCCCATGCACCAAGATGGGTTGTTATAAGTTTAAGTTTAGGAAAAGTTTTTTTAATATTTAATATTTTTTCTGGGTCTGCAATTCTTTTTCTCTCAAAGGCAAAATCAAAGCCTGTATGTAAAACAAGAATTAAATTTTCATTACAGATTTTTTCATAAATTTTCATCATTTTTTCTTCATCAACAATAAAATTTTGATAATACGGATGGAGTTTTATGCCTTTAAATTCTTCTTTTTTTATCTCTTCAATTCTTTCAAGAGCAGATGGATCATCTGGAGAAAAGGAAGGAAAAGGGATAATTCTTTCAGACTCTATTTCTTTGGACCATTTTAAAATTGAATTATATTGTGAAACTTTTGTTGCTATTGAACATATAACACTTTTTTCTATACCATATTTATCCATAGAAGAAAGTAAAGAAGAAATTTTGCCATCAAGTTTTGCTTTAATTTTCCCTTCTTCTTCAAGCAAAGGAATTGCTCTTTCTGCAATTGTATCTGGAAATGCATGAGTATGAATATCAATAATTTTACTTTCCATTTTCATTCTCTATATTGGTATGGAGGAATAAATATTTTTTTTAAAAAATCCTCTTCCTGTTTATAGAATTTAGATAAAGAAATTCTCTGCAAATTTTCAATTTCAATTTCTTTTGCAATATAAAATGAAATAAGTTTATCAACAGTATCCGGTTTAACCCTTCCTTTTTTTATATAATCAATTACCGTTCCATATCTTTCAACTTCAATATTTTCTTCATTTAAAGGTGTTTGAACTTTTTTATATTCTAATTTTAATTTTTCCCATAATTTCCCTTCATCCAGAAAAATCTCTCTTTTGATTTTTCCATTTTTAATCAGATCAGATATCTCAATTTTTTTACCAGCCATTTTTTTATTCAAATACGTCCTTAAATTTGCAAAATCAATTTCTATTCTAACATAATTTTTAATGAATTTAGAGATTATTTCAGCAATTTTATAAATTTTTTCATAATAATCATTTTTAATAAAAAGAAGTTTTTCTTCAACTGAATTTTTAGTTTTAATTATTTTAAAAGTATCATTTAAAAATTCAGGAATTTTAGAAAAATCGTTTTTTTCAAAGGCCTCTTTTAAATTGTAAAAGTTTATTGTGCCATAAGGAGAAAAAATTTCTTTCCCTTTAATTAAATTTGCTAAATTAAAGTAATCATATTTTAAAAGAAAAAATTTTTTAATTTCAATGTCAAAAGTTTTTTCTATCTCTTCAATCATTTTCATCCTTTCATTTTCAAAAAATTTGATTATGTCTTCAGGATTTGAAATATTGGATGATAATTTAAAAAAACTTCCTTCAAGAAGATTTACAAATTCTTCAAAAGTTTTACTTTCAACAATTTTTTTCAGTTTTTCATAATCTATAAATTTTTTCTCAAGCGATGTTATTTTTCCACTTAGAAAATATATATTCAGCATAATAACTCCTTCAGTTTAATAAAATCCTTCTGCATAACTTTAAATTTCTGTGGATTATATATTGCAAAAGCAGGATGAAAAAAGGGTAAAATTTTTTTATTATTTTTTTTAATGACTTTTCCATGTAGTTTATTTAATATTGGCTTCTCAAAAATTGAGAATTTTTTAAAAATAAAATTTAAAGATATTTTTCCAAGGCAACATATTATCTCTGGATCTATTATCTCAATCTGTTTTTCAAGATAAATTCCGCAATTTTCTATTTCTTCTTCTTTTGGAACTCTATTTTTTGGAGGTCTACATTTTAAAACACTTGTTATATAAACTTCTTCTCTTTTTAAAAATATAGCATTAAGCAATTCATCCAGAATTTTACCTGCTTTTCCGCAAAAAGGAATTCCTTTTTCGTCTTCATTTTTTCCAGGGGCTTCTCCTATAAAAATCACTCTTGAATTTACATTACCATAACCAAACACAACATTTTTTCTGCTTTTATAAAGAGGACATTTTTTACATTTTTTTGCTTCTTCTTCAATTTTTTTCATTTTTTGGAATTTATTCATGAAAAAGAAGTTTATTGGCTTTTTCTTTGATTTTTTCTTCAAAAATGTTTTTAAGATTTTCCCAGGAAAATTCAATTTCCCATTTATCACTTTTAATCTTAAAGGAGTTTTTCATGTTTTCATCGTTTATTACAGAGAAATTAGATTTAATTTTTTTACTGGATGGCACATAAATTTGAATATCTTTCTTCTTAATATTCTCAACAATTTCATTTATAATATTTTCCATGTTCTCATTCAAAAATTTATTAAACTTTTCCTCAATTTTTTCTTCAACTTTTTTGATTAACTGATTTTTGTATTCAAGGATTTCCTTTTCTTTTTCCAGTTTAAAATTTATTATTTCTTTCTCTATTTCCATATCAATTTTTTCTTTCTCTTTTTTTAGCATTTCTTCAAATTCAATACTTAGTTTCTTTTTTTCTTCTTCAAGTTTTCTTTCATATTCTCTTTCGCCATCTTCAATAATTTTTTTCGCTTTTGTTTGCGCTTCTTCAATGAGTTTTTTTATTAACTTTTCAACCATTTATACCTTTACCCCCATAAGTAAAAATATTGAAGCAACAAGCCCAAGAACTGCATATGTTTCAACAAGTGCGCCATAAACAAGAGCTTTCATACTTGCTTCAGGGTGTTTTGATGCAACAGATATTCCAGCAGCACATACCTTACCCTGATGAATTGCTGATATAAAACCTGAAATTGCTATAGGTAAACAGGATATTAGAATTTGTAAACCAGAGGAAGAAGATATGGATGAGATATTTCCTCCAAGAATTCCAACTTTCATCATCACTAAAAACCCTGTTAAAAATCCATATATTCCCTGAGTTCCCGGCAAAGCAACAAGTAAAAGCATCGTTCCAAATTTTTCAGGTTCTTCTGATAATACTCCATTTGCTTCACTTCCCGCATATCCAATCCCGATACTTGAACCTGCACCACATAAAAATATTGCAAGTGCTGCTCCAATTAAAGCATATAAAAGTCCTATTTCCATTTTTACCTCCTAATTTCTTTTAATTTTTTTATTAAAATTGGTATTACTTCAAAAATGTCTCCAACAATTCCAAGATTTGCAACTTTAAAAATTGGAGCGTCTGGGTCTTTATTTATAGCAATAATATAATCAGATGTTTGCATTCCTGCAAGATGCTGAATCGCTCCTGAAATTCCACATGCAATATAAAGTTTTGGTTTAACTGTTTTTCCTGTTTGTCCCACCTGATGTGGATATCCTATCCAACCAGAATCAACAGCGGCACGGGAAGCACCTACAGCACCACCAAGTAAATCTGCCAGTTCCTTAATAATCTCAAAATTTTTCCCTTCCTTTAAACCCCTACCACCAGATACAATTATTTCTGCTTCCTGTAAGTCAACTATATTTTCAACTTTTTCCCTTCCACATATTTCCACTTTGTCTTCTATTTCAAAATCTATTTTTTCTTCAATTATTTCACCATCTTTATTTTCATTATTTGCTGGTTGAAATATTTTCGGTCTTATTGTTGCCATTTGAGGCCTATGTTTTTCACATATAATCTTTGCCATCAAATTTCCACCAAATGTAGGCCTTGTCTGAATTAAAAGTCCTGTTTTTTCGTCTATATCAACATCTGTACAATCAGCAGTAAGTCCTGTTTTAACTTTAACAGCAACAGATGGGATAAAGCTTCTTCCGACCATCGTTGCAGCAGCAATTAAAATATTCGGTTTATATTTTTTTATCAAATATGCAAGGGCTTTTGAATATGTCTCTTCTGTAAAATTGCAGAAAACATTATCCTCTATAACATAAACCTTTTCCGCTCCTTTTTTTATTAACTGATATGCCTTTTCTTTTATATTCTTTCCAAAAATTTCTGCCAAGATAGAAGAAAGTCTCAGGCCTATTCCATGCGCCAAAAACGATATATAG
>CAYNUP010000039.1:0-1989 GCA_964400565.1 uncultured bacterium
GAGTTTATTGTATATGCCTTGTCTTGCAACATTTTTAGTTTTGAGAAAAGAAGTTGGAATAAAGTGGGCTTTGTTTTCTTTTTTATGGTCAATATTTATTGGGTGGACATTTTCAACTCTTTTTTATCAAATATTTAATTTTTTAGGGAGGTGAGTAATTTGTTAACAAAAAGTTTAGAAGATTACCTTGAAGCAATAAAAATTTTAACTATAAGTAAGAAAGTAACGAGAGTAAAAGAAATAAGTGAGTTGTTGAATGTAAAAAAACCATCTGTTGTGAATGCTTTGAATATTTTAAAAGAAAAAGGATATATAAAACAGGAAAAATACGGATATATTGAACTGACTAATTTAGGAGATAAAGAAGCAACAAAAATATTTAAAAAACATAGAATTCTGGTTAGATTTTTGACCAATATTTTAAAAGTTTCAGAAGATGTTGCTGAGAATGATGCCTGTAAAATTGAACATGTTATAAGCGATGAGACATTAAAAAAGATACTTAAATTTTTAAGTAATTCTCTTTAAAAATAGAGGAAGAGCAAATAATGATTTTTGGATTTCTGGAGAATAAAAAGAAACACCTTTTTTTAATTTTTTATCTTTTGCTTTTTCAATTTCAATATTTCCTTTTATTCCTACTATAAATGTCCAATCAGGAAGTAATGCAAATACAGGAGATTTATAAATTTTAACTTCTTTAAAAACTTTTTTAAGATTTTTACATAGATTTTTTATTCTATTCTGATTGAGAAAAATACATGTTCCTCCTTGTGTTACATATATTCCATCTTTATTAAGATGTTCATAGCACAATTTATAGAATTTAACTGTATATAAAGGACAGGATGCAGTTTCTCCAGGATCTGTTGCATCTACAATTATTACATCATATATCTGATCAGTTTTTTTAAGAAACTCAAATCCATCATCAATTATAACTTCTGCCCTTTTATCTTTAAATGCACCTTTATCAAATTTTAAATATCTTTTGGCAATTTCTACCATTTCTCCATCAATATCAACCATTTGAACTTTTTTTATATTATGTTTTAAAACCTCTCTTAAAGTTGCTCCTTCTCCTCCTCCAATTATAAGAATATTTTTGGGTTCTGGATGTGAAAATAAAGCGGGATGGACAAGTATTTCATGATAACTTTCTTCTCCTTTTTCTATTGATTGGATTAATCCATCTATAAATAATACTTTTCCAAAATTAGTTGTTTGATAAACTTCAATATTTTGATATTTCGTTTTTTTACCAATAATTTTCTTTTTAATTTTTAAAGCAATCCCTATTCCATAAGGATTATACCAGTCAATCACTACATGAGACTTTTTCTGCATATATTCCCCTTTCAATTTTTATTATAGATGGTTTTTTACTTTTCAATTCTTTAATAAAAAAATCTGCTGCTATTTTTGGAAGAGTTTTTTCCCCACAGGTATAAATGTCAACTCCTGCATATTTTGCTTCAGGCCATGTATGAATACTTATATGACTTTCTGAAATTAAAGCAAATCCACTTACACCAAAAGGAGAAAATTTATGAATTTTTATATCTATTAGGGTTGCTTTGGCCTCTTCAACTGATTTTATTAATATTTCTTTTATTTTTTCTGGAGAGTTCAAGATAGAGACATCTTCACACTCATATAGATCTAAAATAATGTGAACTCCAGATGGAGGAACGAGGGATGGAAATTTCTTCATTTCTTCCTCCTTCTTTCTTCATATTTCACCTCCCTTCTTTTTAAAAAGAAAAAATACTATAATATATTTATAAAAAAATTTTTAAAATTTGTCAATATAAAATTATGAATTTAACTGTTGATATAGGAAACAAAAAAGTCAAAATAGGGATTTTTAAGAAGAAAAAGATGGTCTGTTTTATTGATTTTTTCACCTCAGAAATAAAAGATTTTTCTTTCCCTGATAGATGGCATAATTTCAGGATTGAAAGATGTGGGATTGCTTCTGTTTTTCCT
>CAYNUP010000040.1:0-6489 GCA_964400565.1 uncultured bacterium
AATTCAAATATACATCTTGAAATTTTATTTTTCTTCAAATAATAACTTTTTAAACCATTTTTCCCAATAAAAAGAATTTCTCCTTCTTCAATTTCTCTTAAATATTCTCCTCCTATAAGATCAAATGCACAACTTTCAGAAGAAACAATGTATCCATCTTCTAATTTTCCAAGGCATAAAGGTCTAAAACCATTTGGGTCTTTAACTGCATAAATTCCTTCCTCTGTAAAAATTACAAGTGAATAAGCACCTTTAAGTTTTTCAAGACCATCAATTAATTTTTCTACAAATTCATTTTTCTTTGACTTAAATATAAGATGCATTATTATTTCTGTATCAAGTGTTGTTTGAAAAAGTGTTCCCTCTTCTTCAAGTTTTTTTCTTAATGAATAACTATTAACAAGATTTCCATTATGAGCAATTGCATATATCTTTCCTTTATATTCAACAACAAATGGCTGAATATTTTTTTCTGAAGAACTGCCTGTTGTTGAATATCTTACATGGCCTATTCCAAAATTTCCTTTTATGTTCTCAAAATTGACTTTTGAAAAAACATCTTCAACAAGACCCATTCCTCTGTGAATATAAACATTCTTAAAATCTGAAAGAACAAACCCACAACTTTCCTGGCCTCTATGTTGGAGAGAGAAAAGTGAAAGATATAAAATCTTCCCTGCTTCTTTTACATTAAATACCCCAACTACTCCACAATTTTCTTTCATTTATTTTTGTCAATAGTTTAAAAAACTCACTTTTCCATATATTTTATCATGGAAATTTTAAAAATCAATTTTAATTAACCAAGTATTTTCTCTACCTCTTTTTTATCAGAATCCATGACAAAATCAATACCTGAAATTTCTGCTGCTTCTTTTGTCAATGCAAATATATCATCTCTTCTGATATTCTTTAATGTAAACTTTCTTGCACCAGCCATAAGTTGTTTTAAACCAGTTGCAAGACGGTCATAATATGTATAAATCCCTATTGCACCAATCGGGATTTCTTTAAATCTTTTCCCATATTTTTTCTTCAATTCCTCACCTTTTATAAAAATTTGCTCAATTTGTTCACCATGTTCTTTATATTCTTTTGGAACATTGCCTTTTTTAATCATTTCCCCTATTGTTTTTGCCACCATTCCAGCAGTCATAGTTGCTCTTCCCATGCAAACTGCTTTTGTATATGGACTTGCAAGAGCAAATACTTTAAATATCTGGTCTTCAAATGCAATACCACCAGCAAATGCAATTGGAGGTATATATTTTCTCTTTTCTTCAAGTTTTTTTACAAATTTATATGTTAAAGAAATTAATTCAACAAGAGGTATCCCCCATTCATTCATCATTCTCCAAGGACTCATTCCTGTTCCTCCTCCAGATGCATCTATAGTCAAAAGATCTATCTTTGCTTCTGAAGACAGTTTTATAGCCAGAGCAAGGTCTTTTGGTCTATAAGCTCCTGTTTTTAAAGAGACATATTTTGCTCCAATCTTTCTTAATCTCTCAACTTCTTTTAAAAATCCATCTTCTGTTACCATTCCAAGTCGTGAATGTCTTTCAAATTCTGTAATTGCTTTTATTTTATATGCTTCAACAACTATTGGGTCTTCTGGGTCTGGCTGAACAAGATAACCTCTTTGCTTTAATTGAAGAGCTCTTTCAATTGAAAACAACTTAACTTCTCCTCCTATATCTTTTGCTCCCTGTCCCCATTTAAGTTCTATTGCTTCAACCCCAAGTGTATCAATTACATATTCTGCAACTCCAAGTCGTGTATCTTCAACATTAAGTTGGACCAGTATATTTCCATACCCTTCATACCAATCTTTATAAATTTTTACTCTATGTTCCATATCAGGAGACCTTTTAACTTTACCATTTTTTAATTCAAGATTTGGATCCATTCCACAAACGTTTTCTCCAATAACAACAATGGTTCCACATATTGCAGCACCAACAGCAAAGTGGTCCCAATTATTTCTCGCTATATCTGTTGAACCAAGGGCTCCCGTAAAAAATGGAACTTTCAATTTCAAACTATCATCTCTACCAACAGAAGTTTCAATATTAACATTTGGAAAGATTGCTTTATCAGAATCTGGTTCAATCCCTTTAGCACCCACACAACTTCCGTGAATGTTAAAATGAGAAAGGTCAACTGGATAATTTTTATCACAACCTGCTGTAATTTTACCAAATGGTTGAGGATATATTAATTCTCTTCCTCTTATTGCTGATTTACCTATTTCACAAGGACCTGGACAACCATCAAAACATGTTACGCATATTCCTGATATTGGTGATGGTTCAATTCTATTTCTTGTAAAATTTACTCCCGATGAATTATATCTACTAAAAGACATTTTTCTCCTCCTTTTTTTAAAAATAATTTTTAAAAAAATTTAATTTTAAAAGACATGCTTCGTCTGGTGGGCTTCTTTGCCTTTTAAGATAGCAACATTGCTACTTTTATTATTTTATATTTTAAAAAATTTAAAGTCAAATTTTTAAAATTTTTGAATATAAAATACAACAATTATTACTTTTTAAAAAACTCTTTCATAAAACTTTTAATTTGTATTAAACCCAGCCACGAATTTTCATTGCATCTACTACTCTACTAACAGCAATAACATAAGCAGCCATTCTTGGATTTATTTTCTTTTTTTCATAAACATCTATAACTTCATAAAATGCTTTTGTCATTTTTTCATCAAGTTTTTTGTGGATTTCTTCAAGTTTCCAGTAATAACCTGTGATATTCTGAACCCATTCAAAATAAGATACAGTTACTCCTCCAGCATTACATAAAAAATCAGGAATAACAAATATACCTTTACTATGCAAAATTTCATCTGCTTCTAGTGTAGTTGGACCATTTGCAAGTTCTCCTATAATCTTTGCTTTAATATTTTTAGCATTTTTCTCATTTATAACATTCTCTAAGGAAGAAGGCAAAAGAATATCAACATCAAGTTCTAACAATTCTTCATTTGTGATACTGCTGGAACCCGGAAAACCAATGACAGAGCCATTTTTTTTCTTAAATTCTACAAGTTGGTAAGGGTCAAATCCTTTTTCAGAATAAATTCCTCCTTTTGAATCAGAAACAGCAACAATTTTTTCTCCAAAAAACTCCTTATATAAAATAGCAGCATAAGAACCAGCATTTCCAAATCCCTGTATTGTAACTTTAGCATTTTTTAGGTCAATTTTTAAGTATTTTGCTGCTTCTCTCACACAATAAAGTCCACCTCTCGCAGTAGCATCATTTCTTCCAAGAGAACCACAAAGTTCAATTGGTTTTCCAGTAATTACTCCAAAAGAATTATGACCTTTAATTTTTGAAAACTCATCCATCATCCATGCTATAATTTTAGAGTCAGTATAAACATCAGGAGCAGGAATATCTTTTTCAGGTCCTATAAATTCAACAAGTTCTCTAATATATCCTCTTGATAATCTTTCTTTTTCTGAATCAGACATTTCTTTTGGATTACATATTACTCCGCCTTTGCCTCCACCATAAGGAAGGTCAAGTAATGCAGTTTTCCATGTCATCCATGCAGCAAGTGCTCTAACAGTATCTATTGTTTCTTCAGGATGAAATCTTATTCCTCCTTTAAATGGACCCCTTGCATTATTATATTGGACTCTAAAGCCCTTAAAAACTTTTGTTTGCCCATTATCCATTTTAACTGGAATTGTTATATGTATTTCTCTCATTGGTTCTCTTAAAAATTGGCAAGTTGAAGAATCAAGTTTTAAAATGTCAGCAACCAAATCAATCTGTTTTTGTACCATTTCAAAAGAATTAAAATTTTTTTCCATCTTCACTCCTGTTTAAACTTAAATTTTTTGGACAACTCTGATAAATTTTTTATTAGAATTTCATTTTCTTCTGGAGTTCCTATTGTTATTCTTACATATCTATTATCAAGCCCAAAACTTTTCATTCCCCTTATTATTATTCCTCTTTTCTCAAGTTCTTTTATTATATTAGTTGCATCATTTTTAAATTTACAGAGGATAAAATTTGCTTCTGTTGGAATATATTCAATACCAAGTTTTTTAAACTCTTCATATAAATATTTTTTACCCTCAATATTATTTTCAATTGATTTTTTAACAAACTCTATCTCATTTAATGCAGCAATTGCAGCAACTTGAGCAAAAGAAGTTGTATTAAAAGGTGGTCTTATTCTTTCCATATAATTTAAAATTTCGCTTCTTCCAATACCATATCCAATTCTTAATGAAGCAAGTCCATAAATTTTTGAAAAACTTCTTGTAACAACTATATTTTTCTCCTTATAATATGGAAGACATGTTCCAAAATTTTTATCCTCAACATATTCAAAATATGCTTCATCTGAAATAATTATTATATCCTCTGGAATTTTATTTAAAAATTTTTCTAACTGGTCTTTATAAATAATTGTTCCTGTTGGATTGTTTGGATTGCATAGAATTATAACTTTTGTTTTTTGTGTAATTTTTTCAATAAATTTATCAAGATTATAAGAAAAATCATTTTCAAGGGGAATTTCAACTGGAATCCCTCCAACTTTTAAAACAAGAATTTTATAAATGATAAAAGATGGAAAAGGATAGATAACTTCCTCACCCGGTTTAACAAATGCTTCAATTGTAAGAGATATCACTTCGCTTGAACCACTGCCAAGAATTATCTCTTCTTCAGGTATTTTCAAGAAATTAGAAAGTTCTTTTTTTAAATAATATCCAGAACCATCAGGATATCTATTTATATCATTCAAATTTTCTTTTATTGCTTCCTTAACTTTTGGAGAACAACCAAGTGGATTTTCATTTGATGCAAGTTTAATAATTTTTTCAATATTATATGCTCTTTTCAATTCATCTATTGGTTTTCCAGGAACATAAGGAGCGATTTTTTTTATTTCTTCCCTTACAAGTTTTTCTATATTATTTCCCATAAATGAGCCCTATTTTTTCTTTAACTTCTATAATTGTTTTTTCTGCAATTCTTCTTGCTTTTTCACTTCCGACTTTCAATATTTCCCACAATTCTTTTTTATTTCTTTCGATCTGTTCTCTTTTTTTCTTAATATCTGAAAGATATAAAACAACTTTCTCTCCAAGTTCTTTTTTACAATCAGTGCAACCAATTATAGCATTTTTACAATCTTTTTCAATTTCCCCTACCCTACCTTCATTGAAAATTTTATGATATGCAAAAACAGGACATGTTTCAGGATGTCCAGGGTCTTTTTTGTATATTCTTTTTGGGTCTGTAAACATTATACTGACTTTCTTTTTTATCTCATCCGGCGAATCTTTCAGGTATATTGCATTGTTATATGATTTACTCATTTTCCTTCCATCTATACCCGGAATTTTTGGTGTTTCTGTTAGTAGAGCCTCTGGTTCTGGAAAAGTATTTCCATAAAGATAATTGAATCTTCTTGCTATTTCTCTTGTGAGTTCAAGATGTGGAAGTTGATCCTGACCTATTGGAACAAAATTGGCTTTATAAATTAAAATATCTGCTGCCTGTAAGACTGGATAACCTAAAAATCCATAAGTATGTAAATCTCTATCTTTTAATTCTTCCACCTGTTCTTTATATACAGGATTTCTCTCAAGCCATGGTATCGGAACAAACATTGAAAAAATTAAATGTAATTCAGTATGTTCAGGAACAAGAGATTGAATAAATATCGTTGATTTTTCAGGGTCAAGTCCTGATGAAATAAAATCAATTGCAATCTCCTCTACATAATTTTTAATATTTTCTGTTTCAGAATAATCTGTGCTTAAAGCATGGTAATCAGCGATCATGTAAAAACAATTATATCCTTCGTTCTGTAATTTTTTCCAGTTTTTTAAGGCACCAAATAAATGTCCTATATGCAATGGTCCTGTAGGTCTCATCCCGCTTAAAACTATTTTTTTCATATTCCTAACTCCTTAAGTTATGAACTTCTTAACTTATTAATTCTAAATTTAAAATATTCTTCAATTATATTTCTATGGTCAAAAGCAATATTATCTGGTAAGTTGTTTTTATTAAATATGCCTGCATTTTTTGCATCATCTCCACTTTTTAAATTTCCTTTCCCTTTTGCAATAAAAACTGTTGAAATTGTATGAAATCTTGGGTCTCTTCCAGGGGCTGAATATGTTTTAAATTGTTTCAAATTTTCTATATCAAGCCCTGTTTCTTCTTTTGCTTCTCTTATTGCTGTTTCTTCACAACTTTCTCCATATTCAACAAATCCACCAGGTATTGCCCATCCAAAAGGATAATTTTTTCTTTCAATTAAAACAATTCCTTCTTTATATTCAATTATTATATCAACAGTAGGAATAGGGTTTTTATATGTTTTCTTTGTTAAATTTCTCAAATATTTTTCATAAACATCACAAAAATTCAAATAATCTTTTTTTTTGTAAATTACAAAGTTTATATCTTCAACCCCAAATTTTCTTGATAGGTAAT
>CAYNUP010000041.1:0-2479 GCA_964400565.1 uncultured bacterium
AGCTATCGCGTATGCCAATTCCGCCACGAGCGCTTAGTGCCGAAGGTGGGATTTGAACCCACACCCCTTAATTTGGGACACGGTCCTGAACCGTGCGCGTCTGCCAATTCCGCCACTTCGGCTAATTTAATTATAATGTTTTTATGTTTAAATTATATCAAATTTTTGAAACAGTATAAACCACCGGGTGATAAAGGAAAATTGCCGGAACTTCTTCTATCAATGATTTTTGAAAATCTAAATAAATTTCCTTTCTTTTTGTCTTATCAAGGGTTTTTCTTCCCTCCTCTAAGAGTTTATCAATTTTAGGGTTTTTATATCGAGTAATGTTTAATTCCTGGGTAGAGTGCCAAAATATATATTGATCTGGATCCGGAGGAATTTCTTGAGAGGTCAAGAGAGCCTCAAATGGTTCATCTAATCTGTTTATTATTTTTAATTTACAGTGAATTCCGAGGTTCTCCCAATCCTTTTTTATTTGTTCTGCTGTTTGAATTAAAGAAGAAATTGCAGATAATTCGATTTGATTAGTTTTTTCTTCGTTATTTTTTGTTTTCTTTAAAAGTTTTCTGGCGTTTTCTAAGTCAAAATTATATGGTTTGACATTAGGATTATATGCCCAAGAATAAGGATTAATAGGAGTTAGAGCTCGATAAAACCATTTTTTTTGGATAGCATAAGCTAGAGCTTGTCTAAATGATTTTTCAGAAAACTTCGAATTGTGAGTGTTAAAAAATAAAGCCACAAAACGATTATATCTAACTTTAGGAATAATTTTTGTTTTTGGCCATAAACTAAGTTCTCCTGGCTGAGTTATTTCCATTGCAATATCTATCTCTCCAAGTTTAAAAGCAGTTTTTAATGCTTCTTCTGTTGGATAAAATTTAAAAACAATTTTTTTCCGTTCTTTTAAGGAAACTAAATGGACTTGATGTATAATTACTCCGCTTCTTTTTACTTTTTTTACTTTATATTCTCCTAATCCCACTAATCCTCTTTTAAATATAGGTTGAGAAACAACCGAAAGAAAGGGAGAAAAGGGTTCTTTCAGTTCAAATTTAATTCTTTTTTCATCCAAAAATTTAGTGGTGACATCACTGAACTTATAATTAACCTCTTGAGCTTTTAGAGGTTTTCCATCTTGCCAAAAAAGATTATCTTTTAGAGTAAAAATATATTCTTTCCCTTCTTTATTGATCTCCCATGATTGAGCAACTTGAGGAAGAATATGGCCGTCAGGAGAAATAGTGGTTAGCCCCATACTTATTTTTTCTTGAATTTCTAAGGGTAGGTTTTCGTAGCTAAATTTTCCTACATAGCCAATTCTTTCTAGTTGATAAAAGAAAAATTTTTTATAAATTCTGGGTAACCCCCAAAAACTTAGAAGACCCAAAAAAAACCCCAAAATAATTAACCTTTGGTGTTTTTTTAAAAAAGCGACCACCAAAAGAAAAGAAAAACGGATTTTTCTTAAAAACTTTTTCATCTTAATGAAATAAGAGCATTTATGACTGCTCCAAGGAGAAAAAGAATGAGTAAAACTATAGTAGCTACAAAGACTACCTTTTCTGGACCTCTTTTGCTAAAGCGAAATTCTTCTCTCCCAAAAGAAGCTCCTAACCCTTCGCTTTTAGGCTGAAGTAAGATTAAGGCAATCAAAAGCCCGGAAATTAAAATTTGAAAAATAAGAATAACCTTTTCCATTTTATTTATTTAACCAATTTAAAAATGAAATTATAAAACTAATAATAAACGAAGCAATGACCAAAATCCAAAACCTGGATAAATAAGTAGGAAGAATAACAAAATTTCCCTGGGAAAAACCGGAAAAATTAAATCCCGAAACCTCAAACTCTGGAACAATTATTGTTACTAAATGAAGGGTCGCTACATTAGTCAACCAACGAAATAACCCCAAGGTTAAAAGGTTTAAAGGCAGAAAAAGAAGATTTATCAAAGGTTTAATTAAAAGGTTCACCAAGGTCAAAGCTAGAGCGGTTATAGCTAATGTTTGAAATCCTCCCTTAAAGTTAATTCCCGCCAAAATATTGGCTACCAACCATAAAGAAATAAAATTATAAAGATAAAGCCTAAGATATTTTTTCATTGTCTTTTTCTAGCATAAAATTTTGTTTTTGTCAAAAAAAGAATTCCAATTATCACTAAAAATCCCAACAAAAATAATAAAATTATCTTTTCTGGAAAAAACTTATTTTTAAAATGATATGTATATTGTTGGTTATTCAAATAAACCTCCAACTTAGGATTTAAAGAATCTTTAAATTTTGGTTTTATTTCAACCTCAATTTTTTCATTAGCAAAAGGAGGAAATATCTCTAAAATATAAGGAAACTTTTTTGAAGAAATTAATTCTAACCCCCTTGGATTTAAATTTACATTAAGGTTATATACTGTCCCCGCTCCAATATTTTTAATAATAATTTGCCCCTTATTTTTAATTCCCCAATAAATTTTTTCT
>CAYNUP010000042.1:0-20145 GCA_964400565.1 uncultured bacterium
GATAATTTTTCCATAAAAACTCCTTTAAAATTAATTATATCTAAAAAAGTTTGTCCTGTCTAATTTCTAAAAACTTGACAAAATTTAAAACATATGTATAATTACATATAGAACAATAAATGGAGGGGAAAATTAATCTAAAAGAAATAACATTAAAAGAAATAAGTAAAAGAGCAAATGTCTCTGTATCCACAGTTTCTGCCATTCTTAATAATAATCCAAATTGTTTTGCAGGTGAAAAGACAAGAAAAAGAGTTATTGAAATTGCGGAAGAACTTGGTTATTATCCAAACCTTTTATATAGGAGTATAAGGAGTAAAAAAACAAATACAATAGGGCTTATAATTCCTCACCTTTATTATTCTGAAATTACAGTTGATATAGAACTTCTTGAATCTCTTTTATGGGAAAAAGGTTATCATCTTTTTATTGGATATACAAAAAATGATTTAAAGAAAGAAGAATGTCTGATAAAAGATTTTTTAAGCAGAAGAGTTGATGGAATAATTTTTGTAGTGGGGAAAGAAAAAGAAAATAAAAATAATGAAATTGAAAAGATTATAAAGAGAAACTATCCCTTTATTACAATTGGAAGATTTGGAAATTTAAATACAGATTTTATTACAACAGATTACTATAAAGGAGGATATATTTTAGCAGAACATCTATACCAAATGGGTTATAGAAATTTAGGAGTTGTTTTTGGTAAAAATGAAAAATCTGATTTAAGTATAGAGGAGAGAAAAAGAGGATTTTTAGAATATGCAAGAAGTAAAAATTTAGTTGTGAAGGAATATTATCTGAAAGGCAAAGAGTATACTTCAGTGGAAAAACTTATTAAAGATAGTGATACACTTGGAGAAGAAATATTGGAAAACAAAAATAGACCCGATGCAATATTTGCCTCAAATGATGAAATAGCAGTTGGAATAATTAAAAGTGCAATAAAACTTGGGATTAAAATACCAGATGAATTTGGAGTTTGTGGTTTTGATAATTCTTTATCTTCAATTTTATCTCCAGTTCCAATAACAACAATAAGACAGAAAAAAGAAAAAGTTGCGAAAGAAGTGGTTAAGGCAATGATAAGAAAGGTAGAAAACAATGAAATTAAAATAGAAAAATTTATAGAGCCAGAGTTAATAAAAAGAGATTCAACTGGTATCAGGCCGGAAAGTTTACATAAGGGAAAATCCCCGGGCCTGTTTAAAATAGAGAAAATAAAAAGGAGGTGAAACTATAAAGAAAAATTTTCAAAGAGCAGTGTTTTAAAACCTAGGGCAACAGACACGATGCTTACCTGGACACAGTTCTGGAAGGAAGCAATGAATCTGTACCAGACTATACGAGCCGGCGGCTTAGGAAATAATAATTGTATTTTTTAACCAAATTTAACTAGGAGGTAAAAAATGTGGTTTATGCGTAAAATGGTGATAATATTAATAATGATAATTGCCATTGCAGTTGGAAACATATACAATGAAGAAGGAAAAACAGTTCCAACGATATGTGCTCTGAAAACATCTATGCCTCCGCAGATAGACGGTATAATAGACCCTGTATGGACCTCCGCTCCTGTATATGGGACATTTTTTCTTCCGGACGGTAGCACTCCTGAAGCAAAGACTACAATCAGGTTGTTGTACGATGATGATAATTTTTATATTTTTTATGAATGTGACGAACCCCTAATGGACAAGTTAGATTCAAAGGTTTATCCTCATGATGGCCCGGTTTGGACAGGAGATTCCGTAGATTTTTTCCTGATTCCTTTTCCTGGTCCACAACCCATCGCCTATCATTTTATCGCCAACCCTGCTGGTAGTACCTATGATGAAAAAATCTTATATCCGCGGAAGGAAGACAACAAATGGAACGCGTCGTGGAAAGCTGCTGGAATTGTTGACCTGAAAAAATGGACAGTTGAAATAAGCATTCCATGGAGCGATTTAGGTGTGAAAAATTTGGTTCCCGGGAACATAATTGAAGGTAACTTTGGAAGAATGCGAAAGCCAAAATCAGAAATTTCTGCAATCATTCCAACCAGTGGGTTTCAGAATATAGAACGAAGGACTCGTATACGGCTCGTTTCTGAGTCTGGGTGGGTAGGGGTTACATCTTTTGCTGTTACCGAAGACTCGACAGCTGGAACCCTTGCAGTAAACTGCACAGTCATATCGCCGGAAATGAAACATCTGTTGCTTAAGATAAAGACGATTCTTCCCTCGATACAGGTTCTTTCTGTCTCGCAAGTTTTGGCGAAAAAAGATACTCCTGTTTCAACGGTTGGGATGGCCGGAAATCTAAAGGATAAAGAGAATTTTTCGTTTGTGGTGGAGATTGTTGACAAAAATACTCATGAAGCATACTACATTTCTCCTGTGATGATCACAAAATCCTTTCAGAAATCTATCCTGTTTGAACCAGACCAGTACTGTTACTATCCTGGCGAGCAGGTAATACTTTCTATTTCTTCTGTTCTTAAGGGTTCATGGTACTTCTCTGTTCGAGATCCCAATGGAAAAATTCTTTATGAACAGCGTGTTAAGGGTTCTCCACCAGAAAAGTGGGAAGTTCCCGGGGAGGTTTTTAATTCTCCGGGCATCTATATAGCGGTTGCTTCCTTGAATGTGGAAGGAGGAGAGATTCATAATGTGGAGGTCCCTCTTCTTGTCGTTCAGAAACCATCCTGGCCAAAGATAGAGGTCAAGAAGGTTGATATTAGAAAAGAGGACGGGACTTTGATGGTTAATGGAGAGCCTTTTTTCCCGGTTGAAATATACCATACGGAAGAGACAGATTATCCGGAAATAGTATATCTTGGTTTCAACACGGTAATAGCGGGATGGAAGGACACACCTCAAGAGATAAGGGCCCAGTTGGACAAATGTGCTGCGGTAGGGCTTCTGGCTAACGTTGGACTTCCAGACAGAGGTTATGGAGATAGACTTGGTAAGAGAGAAAACGTGATTGCAAAAGTTCTTGCTGTTAAAGACCATCCTGCACTTCTGATGTATCATCTTCTGGATGAACCAAAGGTGAGCTACTATTCTACATTAAAACTTGGCTACGAATTGGTGAAGTCTTTAGATCCAAACCATCCTCAGTACTGCACCCTACCTACTTTTCTTAATTATCCGGAGAGCATTCTAGATGAAGCAGCTCGGACACGAGACATTATTGCCCCGGATATTTATCCTTTTGACTATTATCCGGTAACTGCGGTTTACGATGCGGTGAAGATATGTGTTGATACTGCCAGGAGATCTTCTGAGGCCAAAGGGGTGGTGTATGTGGGACCGTGTTTTGAATGGCTCCCTCATTATCGGCTTCCACTTCCCGAAGAGGCAAGGCTTATTGCGTATTTGGCGATAATTGCTGGAGCGAATGGTCTCGGATGGTATTCTTATCGTGAAACCGGTTTGGAACGAACAAAAACAGGTTTTGGACTTCACGCACCTGAAGCGACAAAACTTCGTACTTCATTCAAGAGACTCAATTCAGAGATGGCAATTCTTGCACCCGCACTCTGTGCTCCTGCACCGAAGCAAGAGGTAGTGACGAATCCAAAGGTTTTCACGGTATTCAAAGAAGGAAACACAGCGTTTTTTCTCATCGTTGCGAATCCCGCGAAGGAACAGAAGGAGGTTACAATACACATTAGTGGTATTCCCGACGCGAAAGCAGAAGTTCTTAATGAATTCCGCACGGTACAGATAACCCAAGGGATAATAAAGGACACTTTCGGTCCTATGGACGTTCATGTGTACATCATTCCCAAACAAGGAGGATAGGATGAACAGTAAGATAAAATTGATTTGTTTCTGGATAGGTGTAATATTTGTAGGGCGGAATCTTTCAGCGGTTGCGGCGCAGGTTCCCGAGAAGGAATACGTGAAAGATGAAGGAACTCTCTTTCTGTGTCACTTTAACAACGTTGAAGAAGTGAGGGCATTAGGAGGAGAGATTGCGAATACGGTAGCCTTTGTGCCTGGGAAATATGGCAACGGAATTTTATGTGCGAGAGAGGGAGATTATGTGGCGTTTCCGTCGCATGGAGCAATATCGTTCAAAGAAGGGACACTTGAGATGTGGGTAAAACCAGAGATGGACATGAAGGACGTTACAACTCATTTGTTCCTTTTTATGATTTATAAAAGTGACAAAGACCATGCGCTGTATATTTATTACAACTCTGTCAACCAGACCATCTGTATGTTTTTAAGTAAAAATGAAGATGGAAAAATTATAAGTTGTTATCCACAGGCATCAGTAAAAGAATGGAAGAAAGGAGAGTGGCATCACCTGGCTTTTACATGGGGAAAAGGAGCGTTTATCTATTTTGATGGAGAGATGGTAGCGTCGGTGAAGTATGAAGGGAAGGAAACGCCTCTTCCGGCAAATAAATTTTTTGTAGGTTCAACGCCATGGAAATCAAACCAAGCGCGGATGGTAATAGATGAACTAAGAATCCTTCCTGTCCAAATATTTTTCGAGAGGAAGGCTGAAACATGGTAAATATTAGATCGTTCGATAGAATTGAATAAGGAAAGAGGCAGAAGGAGGGAGAAAATAGATACTTTAACAAGACGAGTAATGAGGGGAGTAGTTAAGATTTTTTGTGTCTATATGAGGTTTTTTATTCCAAATCTTAAAATGATATGGACGATAAACGGATCAAACCCAAGTTTCGCAGGGCATTGAAGTTTCTCTTGGCTGTTGGGATTTATGCTATATTACTTGTATGGTATTAATTTCTTCTTCTAATTAATAATTTCTTTATCAGCGATGTCAAAACTACCATATATATGCGCAAGCACTCTTTCTTTCTATGATGGTAGTAGAATAAATATTGTATCTAAAAAATATAAAGTAATTAAAATAAAGAAATTGGAGGGAAAAATGGGAGGATGGAAATTAAGTAAAGAAGAGTTTGAGAGATGTAAAAGGGAAGCAGTAGCAAAGACAGTTGACAAATTTTTTCCAGATATAACGAATGGAGAGAAGAAAGCATTGTGTGAATTTTTTGAGGAATTATTTAACGAATTTATGGTATCAGAGAGGATTTTTATTTAGAAAAAGAAGAAACTGACAAAGGGAACGGATATTATAGCAGGGATTTAATTTCAAAATTAGGCAAGTTAGGTATAGAAGTTCTGAGTACAAGAAATGGTAAATTTAGACCATACGTATTAGGCTTCTGAACAGTTATACTCGAGGACCATCCTGTGGTATAATTTTTTTCTCTTCTTCTCAACTATAGGATTTTACTGATTATTTTTATCTGATGTTATAATATTAAAGTGTTCATTTTAAGTTTATTTTTTTTGTTTTTGAATAGTTTTTCGCTGACAGGGATTTTTGGAGTTTCTTGTTTAATTGAATTTTTTGTTGTTTTTTTAATATTTTTTTATTCCCAGTTGCTTGCCATTTCAATAATACTTGGGCTTTTAAATTTTTTGTATTTAAAATATATACTTGTTTTTTCAATCCTTTTATTTTTTCTGATTTTGCCACATACAAAAAAGATTAAATTACCAGAATTAAAGGTAGTATCTCCTAAAATTTCTATATTGCTTTCAATTGTTTTTTCAATTCACATTTCCTATATTTTTCATCTTTTAATTTTACCTCCATTAACAACAGATGGTCTTTTATATCATTTACCATTTGCAGTCCATTATTTTAAAACTGGTTCAATTTCTCTCCCGAATTTATATTTTACAGATATTGCTATGACATATTATCCTATTGGAGGAGACATTTTTTATTTCTTTTCTCTTTTTTCACAGAGAGAGTTTTTATTTAATTTCACACAATTCCCATTTCTTATTCTTGGCAGTTTTTCTTTATTCCTTCTTATGAAATATTTTAAGTTCTCTGATTTTTTATCTGTTATGGGTGCTTCAATTTTTTCACTTTTAAAACCTGTATTACTTGAATCAAAGATGTGTTTTGTAGATTTGATTATGGCTTCAACATTTATTTCTACTCTTTATTTTTTCAATAAAGATGAGAAAAAATATATTGTTCCTGGAATTTTATCTCTTTCTATACTTCTTTCAATAAAAACATTCTCAATTATTTTTGGGATTCTGGCATTACCATTTTTATTCTTTAAAAAGAATGGTAAATTTTCTCTCTCTTTTTATTTTTCAATATTTTTTTTGATATTTTTTGGTCTATTTTCTTATATAAGGAATCTTTTATTAACAGGCAATCCAGTTTTCCCTGCAGAAATTTCAATTGGTAAATTTGTTCTTTTTGATGGGCCCTATATTTATCAAAAAGTTTCTATATATGAGAGATTTAAATACCTTTTTAATATCCTTGCTTATTCATACATGCATATTGACCCACCATTCTTTTTAAAGATCCTCCTTGTTTTTTTATTTTTTGTTTCTTTAATTATTTCTTTTAGGAATAGAAGATTGTTTTTTTTATATTTAATCTTTCCCTTTTCTGTTTTACTCTATGGTTTTTTTATTCCACCATATTATTACCAGATAAGACATCTTCTGCCTGTTTATGGGATTTTAAGTATATCCTTAATTTATCCATTCAGAAAATTGGAATATTTATGTATCCCTGTATTTCTGTATGTATGGTTTTCTCCTTTATTTACCAAATTTTATCTGTTTTTCTTTTCATCTTTTTTTATCCTTTTAATTTCATTTTTTCTTGTCATTTACTTTAAAAAACCAAATTTCTATTTTTTTTATTTCCTGGCATTTATCTTCCTTTTAATTTTCTGGATTGAAAAAACAAATTTTATATATGAGAAAATAAAATTTTCAGCATGGGCTGATTTCTATAAAAATGAAGTATCTCTTTGGAAATTTGTAGATGAAAATTCAAAGGATGGAAAAAATATTGCATATGTAGGAGATTTTTTAATATATCCATTTTATGGAGGAAAATTGCAGAACAATGTTTATTATCAATCAGTTAATTCTATAGAAACACTTCCTGTTTATAAATATAACTGGAAAAACACAAAAGACCAAAAAGAAATATTTTACAGGAAAAACCCTTCATATCAATTGTGGTATAAAGGACTTAAAGAGAAAAAAATTGACTGGATTATAGTTAAAAAAGAAGGAGATTATATAGAGAAAGAATGGATTAAAAATTACCCAGAAATATTTAAACTATTATTTACATCAGATATTGCAGAACTCTATGAATTTATTAATTAAAATTGTTTAAAGTGCGCCTTGTGGTTTATTCTGAAAATGCCTGTGTATCAATCGTTTCAAAAAAACAAAAATTCCTCTTGACAGAAATTTTTTTATAGGTATAATTATTATTAAAATGATTATATTTGTCATAAAAAGGAGGTTAAATGAGTGATTTTGATTTAAAATTAATAAAAGAACCTGAAATTGATATTAAAGAAATAATGGGAGAATGATATGAAAAGAAAAATAATTGAGATTGATGAGGAAAAATGTAATGGTTGTGGTTTATGTATTCCAAATTGTCCAGAAGGTGCAATACAGATAATTGATGGAAAAGCAAGCCTTATAAGTGACCTGTTCTGTGATGGACTTGGTGCTTGCATTGGAAGTTGTCCTGTAGATGCAATAAAAATAATTGAAAGGGAAGCAGAACCGTATGATGAGAAAAAAACGATGGAAAATATAATTAAAAAAGGGCCAAATACAATTAAAGCACATTTAAAACATCTTTATGAACATGGAGAAACAGAATATTTAAAGCAGGCACTTGAAGTTTTAAAAGAAAAAAATATTGAGATTGATTTATCAGAAATTTTTGAAGTTCCATGTTGTCCAGGTATGAAAATTGTTGATAGAAGGGAGGAAGAAATAGAAAGCAGTGAGAAGACAGAAATAAAATCCCAATTAAGACAATGGCCAATACAACTCCATCTTACCAATCCACATGCACCATATTTTAAGAAAGCAGATTTACTTGTTGCTGCTGATTGTACTGCATATTCTTATGGTAATTTTCATTTTGATTTTTTAAAAGGAAAAAGTTTGATTATTGCATGTCCAAAACTTGACCAAGGAATTGATAGATATATTGAAAAAATAAGTCAAATAATAGATGAAGGAGAGATAAATACAATTACAGTTGTTATAATGGAAGTTCCCTGCTGTATGGGGCTTGTTAAAATAGTTGAAGAAGGAGCAAAAAAATCAAAAAGAAAGGTTCCAATTAAAAGAGTTATAATAAGTATAAAAGGTAAAATAATTGAGGAGAGTTGGTTATGAAATGTCCGGGCCAGGATACAAGAAAATTAAAAGTAGAAGTTATAAAATGTAAAAATTGTGGATATGAGGTTGAGATTTTTTCTGATGAGATAAGAAGAAAATGTCCAAAATGTAAAAAATTTGTTTTTAAAGAAGTAATTCCAAGTTGTATTGAATGGTGTAAGTATGCTGAAAAATGTGTAGGAGAAACTTATTATAAAAAATATATAGAGGATAAAAAGGCAAAGGAGAATTTATGAAGATATCAACAAGAACAAGGTATGGATTAAGGGCTATAATTGAATTGGCTGAAAGTTATAAAGGGGTACCTATTAAACTTGAAGAAATTGCTAAAAGACAGAATGTTTCAGAAAAGTATCTTGAACATATTATGCTACAATTAAAAAAAGCAGGTTTTATAGAGAGTGTTGCAGGAGCAAAAGGTGGTTTTATTCTTGCTAAAAATCCAGATGAAATAAGAATAATTGATATAGTTGTTGCTCTTGAAGGAAATCTATCACCAGTGGTTTGTGTGGAAAATGAAAATATATGTCATCTATCAAAATTCTGTACTGCAAGAGAAATATGGAAGGGATTGAAAGAAAAAATGGTAGAATATTTAAGTTCAATAAAACTTTCAGATGTTTTAATTTTGAATAAAGAAAAGAGAAAGGAAATAATTGAGTATCAAATTTAGGAGGGAAAATGAAAATAGCAGAAAATATAACAGAATTAATTGGAAATACACCACTTGTAAAACTTAACAAAATTACAGAAGGAATAGATGCAAAAATAATTGCTAAACTTGAATTTTTTAATCCATGTGGTTCTGTTAAGGATAGAATTGCAGTAAGTATGATAAAAGATGCTGAAAAAAAAGGACTTATAAATAAAGATACAGTAATAATAGAACCAACAAGTGGAAATACAGGAATTGGTCTTGCCTTTGTCTGTGCTCAGAGAGGATATAAATTGATTTTAACTATACCTGAAAGTATGAGTATAGAAAGGAGGAAATTATTATCTTTATTTGGTGCTGAAATTGTTTTAACTCCTGCTGATGAAGGGATGACTGGTGCAGTAAAAAAAGCAGAGGAACTGTTGAAAGAATATAGAAATTCATTTATGCCTCAACAATTTAAAAATCCAGCAAATCCAGAAATACATAGAAAAACAACTGCTGAGGAGATATGGGAAAATACAGAAGGTAATATTGATATTTTTGTTGCAGGGGTAGGAACTGGAGGAACAATAACTGGCGTAGGAGAGGTATTAAAACAAAGGAAAAAGGGTATTAAAATTATTGCTGTTGAACCAGAAAATTCACCAGTTTTATCAGGAGGTAGTCCCGGAAGACATAAAATTCAAGGTATTGGTGCAGGTTTTATTCCAGAAGTTTTGAATTTAAAAATAATTGATGAGATAATAAAAGTAAAAGATGAAGATGCAATTAGTACAGCAAAGGAAATTATAAAGAAAGAAGGGATTTTATGTGGGATATCAAGTGGAGCAAATGTTTTTGCTGCAATAGAAGTTGGAAAAAGGAAGGAAAATGAAGGTAAAATAATAGTTGTAATTTTACCAGATACAGGAGAAAGATATTTAAGTGTTTTTTAAAAGTCCTTGCTAAACTTCCTCTCCCTAAGCGGGAGAGGATAAAGGTGAGGGTGAAAAAGATTACCCCTCATCCTAACCTTCTCCCGCAAGGGGAGAAGGAAAAAAGATAAAAAAGAGAGTGAAGAATAAAAGGAGAAAGAGATGGAAAAAATTATTACGCAAGGAATTGTTGAAAGTTATTTGAATGATTTTTTGAAAAATACAGAAGTTGATGTTGTTATTGCTGGTGCTGGCCCAAGTGGGCTGGTTTGTGGATATTATCTTGCAAAAAATGGAATAAAAACAGTTATTTTTGAAAGAAATTTGAAAGTTGGTGGTGGAATGCCAGGCGGAGGAATGATGTTTAATAAGATAGTTGTTCAGGAAGAAGCAATTGATATAGTGAAAGAGTTTAAAATTAAAGCAAAAAAATATAAAGAAAATTTTTATATCCTTGATGCAATTGAGACAATTTCAGGAATAACTTATAAAACAATAAAGCAGGGTGTAAAAATATTTAATCTTATAAGTGTTGAGGATGTTGTTATAAGAGAAAATAGAATAAATGGAGTTGTTATAAATTGGACAAGTGTTGAAGTAGCAAAATTACATGTTGACCCACTTTCAATTATTTCAAAATATGTTGTTGATGCAACAGGTCATGATTGTGAAGTATGTAGAATTGTTGAGAAAAAAGTTGGTGGGATAAAGGTAGTTGGAGAAAAATCAATGTGGGCTGAAAAAGGAGAAAAGGAAATAATTGAAAATACAAAAGAAGTTTATCCAGGACTTATTGTATGTGGTATGGCTGCAAATGCATTTTTTGGTTCTCCAAGAATGGGTGCAATTTTTGGTGGTATGTTGTTATCAGGCAAAAGAGCAAGTGAAATAATAATAAATGGGATAAAAGGAGGAGGATGATGAAAACAATAAAAGAGATAAATGAAAAGATAAAAAAGGGAGAGGCAGTAGTTTTAACTGCGGATGAAATTGTTGAATTAAAGAAAACCTCAAATACTAAAAAACTTGCAGAAGAAATAGATGTAGTTACAACTGGAACTTTTGGACCAATGTGTTCATCAGGTGTTTTTTTAAATTTTGGCCATTCAAAACAGAAAATAAAAATTGGAGGAGGAAAAGTATATTTAAATGGAGTTGTTGCATATTCTGGACTTGCTGCAGTTGATGTTTATTTTGGAGCAACTTCTTTACCTGAAAATGACCCAAGGAATACTGAATATCCAGGAGAATTTAAATATGGAGGAGGACATGTAATTGAGGAACTTGTAAGTGGAAAAGAAATTGAACTTGAAATTTTTGCTTATGGAACTGACTGCTATCCAAAAAAATATTTAAAAACAAAAATTACAATAAATGATATAAATGAGGCAATACTGTTTAACCCAAGGAATTGTTATCAAAATTATAATGTTGCGGTTAATCTATCAGATAAAACAATTTACACATATATGGGAATTTTAAAACCAAGAGTTGGAAATGCAAATTATTGTTCAGCAGGTCAACTATCTCCATTATTAAAAGACCCATATTTAAAAACAATTGGATTTGGAACAAAAATTTTTCTTGCCGGTGGAATTGGATATGTAGGATGGTGGGGAACTCAGTATAATCCAGGGGTAAAACGGAGGGAAAATGGAGTCCCTATGACACCTGGAGCAACTCTTGCTTTAATAGGTGACTTAAAACAGATGAAAAGCGAATTTTTAAAAGGAGCAAGTTTAACTGGCTATGGAACAAGTTTAATAGTTGGAGTTGGGATTCCTATACCTATTTTAGATGAGAAAATACTTGAATGGGTAAGTATTCCAGATGAAGAAATTTTTGCACCAATTGTTGATTATAGTTATGATTATCCAAATTCAACAGGAAAAGTTATTGATTTTGTAAACTATAAACAACTTAAAAGTGGAAAAATAAAAATTATGGGAAAAGATGTTCCAACTGGTTCATTATCAAGTTATAAAAAAGCAAAGGAGATAGCAGAAATTTTAAAAAACTGGCTAAAAAGTGGTGAATTTTTATTAACAGAGCCAGTTTTTTATTTTCCAGGACCTGAAAGTGGATATAAATTTAAGCCAATGAAGGAGGTATAAAAATGGAAAAGAAATTTGTTATGCATTTTCCACCGGTTTTAGTAGATAAGCCAATTATTTCAACAATTGTAAGAAAATATGACCTTGAATTTAATATTTTAAAAGCATTTGTATCTCCAGAAGAAGAAGGAACACTTGTAATTGAATTAAAAGGCGAGGAAGAAAATTTAAATAAGGCAATAGAGGAGGTTAAAAATAAAGGAGTAAGTATTCAGCCAATTGAAAGTGATATAAAGATGGTAAAAGAAAGATGTACTGATTGTTCTGTTTGTATTGGTCTTTGTCCAACTGGTGCTTTATATATGAGTGAAAATTATGAAGTAAAATTTGAGCCAGAAAAATGTATTGCATGTGGATTATGTATAAAAGGATGTCCAACAAAAGCAATGGTAACAACAATTTAAAGGAGTCAAAATGATATATATGGATTATAATGCGACGACACCAACAGACATAAGAGTTTTAAAGGAAATGGAGCCATATTTTTTTGAGAAATTTGGTAATCCAAGTTCAATATATGAAATTGCGAGAGAAAATAGAAAAGTTATAGAAAAAGCAAGGGAAAATGTTGCCCGTCTTATTGAAGCAAGTCCAGATGAAATATTTTTTACATCAGGAGGGACAGAAAGTGATAACTGGGCAATTAAAGGAGTTGCTTTTGCATTAAGGGATAAAGGAAACCATATAATTACAAGCCAGATTGAACACCATGCAGTTTTAAATACATGTAAATTTTTAAGTAAAATTGGATATGAAATAACATATGCACCTGTTGATAAATATGGAATTGTTGATGTTGAATTTATAGAAAAATCAATAAAAAAAGAAACAATTTTAATAACGATAATGCATGCAAATAATGAAATAGGAACAATTCAGCCAATAGAAGAAATATCAAAAATTGCAAGAGAAAAAGGAGTTTATTTTCATACAGATAGTGTTCAGACAGTTGGCAAAATTCCAGTTTCAGTTAAAAAACTTGGTGTTGATATACTTTCTCTTTCTGCTCATAAATTTTATGGTCCTAAAGGAGTTGGTGCAATTTATATTAAAAAGGGAACAAAAATTGAGCCGTATCTTCATGGAGGAGAACAGGAAAAAGGTAAAAGAGCAGGAACTTATAATGTTAGTGGAATTGTTGGGCTTGGTAAGGCAGCAGAAATAGCAATTGAAGAAATGGAAGAAGAGATAAAAAAAGTTAAATATTTAAGGGACAAACTTGAAAAAGGAATAATTGAAAAAATACCTGAAATTGTTATAAATGGGCATCCAGAAAAGCGGCTCTATAATACTTTAAATCTATGTGTGAAATATGTTGAAGGAGAAAGTATGCTTTTAAATCTTGATTTTGAAAAAATTTATGCTTCAAGTGGTTCTGCTTGTACATCTGGCTCTCTTGAACCAAGCCATGTTTTACTTGCAATTGGAATACCACCTGAAATTGCTCATGGCTCATTAAGATTCTCTCTTGGTAAATATAATAAAGAGGAAGATGTTGATAAAGTTTTAGAAGTTTTACCAGTTATTGTTGAAAAATTGAGAAAATTAAGTCCATTCTGGGATAAAAAATGATAGAAGAAATTTTAAAATTGAAAAAAGAAAAAGAAGCAATAATACTTGCTCATAATTATCAAGTCCCCCAAATACAGGATATTGCTGATTTTGTTGGTGATTCACTTGAACTTGCAAAAAAGGCAAGTCAAATTAAAGATGCAAAAATTATTGTTTTCTGTGGAGTTAAATTTATGGCAGAGACAGCAAAAATATTATCACCAGAAAAAAAAGTTCTTCTTCCCGACCTTGATGCAGGTTGTCCTTTGGCAGATATGGCAAATTATAATGATGTTTTAAAAATGAAAGAGAAATATCCTGATGCATGGGTTGTATCTTATGTTAATACAAATGCAGATGTTAAGTCAATAACTGATGTATGCTGTACCAGTGCCAATGCTGATAAAGTTATTAAAAATATTCCTGCAAAAAGAGTTATCTTCCTTCCTGATAAAAATTTATGCTATTATGTTAAAAATAAAGTTTCAGAAAAAGAAATTATATGCTGGGATGGGTATTGTTTTGTTCATAGGAAATTTACAGTAGAAGAAGTTAAAAAAGCAAAAGAAAAATATCCAGATGCAGAAATTATTGTTCATCCAGAATGTGACCCTGAAGTTCAAAAATTGGCAGATGGTATTTATTCAACTTCTGGTATGATTAAAAGAGCAAAAGAATCAAATTCAAAAATATTTATTATAGGAACAGAGGAAGGATTATTACATAGATTGAAAAAAGAAAATCCTGATAAAGAATTTTATTGTCTTGGTAGTTGCAAAATATGTCCAAATATGAAAAAAATAACAATTGAAAAACTTTATTATTCTTTAAAAGAAGAAAAATATGAGATAAATTTACCAGTTGATATAATGGAAAAAGCAAGAATTTCTCTTGAAAGAATGCTTGAATATGTTTGAGGTAAAAAATGGATTATACAGAAAAAGTCCTTGAATATTTTAGAAATCCCAAAAATATGGGTAGAATTGAAAATGCTGATGGAATAGGAAAAGTAGGGAATCCTGTGTGTTTATTGCCCGGACAGAAAATTCAGACAAAAAAAGGATTAAAAGAAATAGAAAAACTGGCAGAAGGAGATGAGGTATTAGCCAATGATGGGTTGTATTATAGGGTAACAAAAGTTGTAAAAAGACATTATGAAGGAGAAATTCTAAGGGTAGAAAATCAAATGGGTAGTATTGAATTGACTTTTGACCATATTCTTTTAGCCATAAAAATTCCATCAGGGGATAAATTCAAGAGAACAAAAAATAGAAGGTTATTAACTCTGGCGTGGTACCATGCCTCTGAACTTAAAAAAGGTGATTTTGTTTTATATCCTCTTCCTAAAGAACAAAAAGACATAGATTATGTTGACATTTCTGTAAAAAAGAAAAAATGGGATTTTAAAAGTTATGAAATTCCAGAAAAAGTTCCTCTTAATAGTGATTTTTTAAAATTTTGTGGATACTATATTGCAGAAGGGCATATAAAAGATAAAAAGAGCCATACTTTTACGCAATTTACCCTAAATATTGAGGAAGAAGAAATTGCTAATGAAATAGAAAGAATTTCAGAAAAGTTGTTTAATCTTCCCACCAAAATAAAAAAATTAACCTCAAAACATACAATGGTAGTTTCAATAAATAGTGCTTTATTAACAAGGTTTTTAAAGAATTTTATAGGAAATGGAGCAAAAAATAAAAAAATTCCAGAACTTATTATGAACTTACCTTCTGAGAAACAAAAATATTTAATTTATGGTTTGTGGAGAGGAGATGGATATATAAATGTAGACCGCGTATATCCAAGAGGAGGATATTCTACAATTTCAGAAGAACTATGTCATCAGTTGAAACTTCTACTTCTAAGACAAAAAATAGTACCTTCTATTTATTCAGAGGAAGAAAAAGAAAAAAAGGGAGTTTTTCATAGAAAAGCATACAGACTTCATATAGGACAAAGCAGTTCTTTTAAAAATTTGTGTGAAATTCTCAAAGCAAAATATAATCCAAAAACTCTTAGCAGAGAAAGAGTTTGGGTTGATACAGATTATGTTTATCTTCCAATAAGAAAAATAGTTAGAAAAAATTACTGTGGAGAAGTTTATAATTTAGAGATAGAAGAAAAGCATTCCTTCTGTACAGATGCTTTTTCTCTTCATAATTGTGGAGATGTTATGTGGATATATATAAAGGTTGGTAAGAATGAAAAAGGAGAGGAAATAATTGAGGATATAAAATTTGAAACATTTGGTTGTGCAGCAGCAATAGCAACAAGTTCAGTTGTGACAGAACTTGCAAAAGGGAAAACATTAAAAGAAGCAGAGAAAATTTCAAATAAAGATGTTGTTGAATTTCTTGGAGGGCTCCCACCAATAAAAAAACACTGTTCTTTACTTGCAGAAGAAGGACTTAAAGCAGCAATTGATGACTATTATAAGAAAAAATTAGATAAATGAGAACTTCAGTATTCACAAAAGCGAATTTGACAGAAATATATGTAAAGTTTACAATTTTATTAAAATGGAAAAATTTATATGCGAAAATCTTCTGATAGAAAACTGACTGCTTTAGTTACCGGAGGAGCAGGATTTATTGGTTCCCATCTTGTTGAAGAACTTTTAAATAGAGGAATGCGAGTTATTATAGTTGATGATTTATCTACTGGTAGGAAAGAGAATATTAGTCATTTGTTAAAAAACAGGTCTGATGTAGAATTCCATAAGGGCTCAATTTTAAATGAAAAATTAATGAGAAAACTTATAAAAAGGTCTGACATTATCTATCATTTTGCTGCTGCAGTAGGAGTAAAATATATCTTAAAACATCCTGTAACTTCTATTTTAACCAATGTAGAAGGAACATCTTTTATTTTAAAAATAGCATCTCAATACAAAAAGAAAGTAGTTCTTGCTTCAACATCAGAAGTTTATGGAAAACATGTATGCTCTCCTATAAAAGAAACAGATGACAGAGTTCTTGGTTCAACAAGTGTAAGTAGATGGAGTTATTCTGATTCAAAAGCAATAGATGAATTTCTTGCATTAGCATATGCAAAAGAAAAAAAATTACCAGTTGTTATAGTAAGACTTTTTAATATTGTTGGTCCAAGACAGGTAGGCCATTATGGAATGGTTTTACCGAGATTTATTGAGAAAGCACTTTTAAATAAGCCAATACCAGTTTATGGAGATGGGTCCCAGATAAGAACATTTACTTATGTTAAAGATGCGGTAAGAGCCATAGTTGATTTAAGTTTAACAAAAAAAGCAGAAGGAGAAGCATTTAATATTGGTAGTGACCAGCCAATAAGTATAATGGAACTTGCAAAAAAAGTGAAAGAAAAAACCAATTCAAAATCAAAGATTAAAATTATTCCTTATGAGAAAGCATATGGTAAGGACTTTGAAGATATAGAATGTAGAATTCCTGATATCTCCAAAATAAAAAAGATTATAAATTACCAACCCAAATATGATTTAGACATTATGATAGAAGAAACTGTTGAATATATTAAGAGTAAATTAAAAAAAGGAAAAAAGAAATAAATGGCTACATTTCCTTATTTTTTCCTTGGACCAAATACAGTTGCCAGTATAATAGGGTTAATTCATGGACCTGACAAAACTGTGCCAACTCCTCCTGAAGATTGGAAAAAAGCAGTTGTTGATGTTGTAATTCCTGCATATAATGAAGAAAATAATATTGTTTTTTGTTTGGAATCAATTTTAAGACAAACTTTTAAACCGAGAAGAATAATTCTTGTAGATGATGGGAGTACAGACAATACCTGTGAATATGCAGAAAACTTTGCTAAAATTAATAATTTAGAATTGACAATAATACGCAGAGAAAAATCTATTGGGAAAACACCTACTTTAAGAGAGCAAGCAAAAGAATCAGATGCAGATATTTTGTTTATTCTTGATGGAGATACATTTTTAGATTCAGATAATTATATTGAAAGGACAGTTGAAGAACTTTACAAAGCAGTTGGAATTGCTTCTGCTTGTGGAATAATTTTACCAATAAGAGATGAAGACAAAATTAATAAAATTGATATACCTGAAATAAAAAAATTTTGTTCAATTTATAGTGATGTTCAGTATTGTAAACCGATGACATTCTGGGAAAAGATGAAAAGGGTTATTACTATTAATTATCGTGAGATTTTATATAATTTTCTTCAAAGATTTATATATAAGGGACAGATGGTTGTTTTCGGTACTATACTAAATCCAGTTGGTTGTGCAGTAGCATATAGAAGAAAATACCTTAAAGAACTTTTTGATAAATACTACCCTGTATTAGGTGATAATCTTACAAATTCTGAGGATATATTTATTGGATTTGCATTCACAAATTATGGATATAGAAACATTCAATTACAAGATGTATATGCCAAAACAACAGAACCCAAAACTATAAATCTTCCAAAACAGATTTATTTCTGGTCTTCTTCCTTTTTTCAGTGCTGTTATTATTTTGATTCACTTATAAAAACCCCTTTTAAAGCGATTAGAAGATGGAGATATATAAGAGATACTCGTAAAAAAATACCATTTGAAAAAAGAAAAATTAAAGAACCATATAGACAATCATTCAGCGAAGAATATACAAAAAAATATGGAAGACCTATTGGCTGGATAATATTTACTTCTGCATTAGAAAAAATTGCTTTCCCTATTGTTCTTCTATATATGTTGTTATTCCGTTTATGGGAACCCCTTTATATTACAGTTCTTATAGAAGTCCTTTTTTCTGCTATAATAATTACAATAGTTGTTCCTGAAAAAAAATTGAAATATTTTCTAAAAGATATAATTATAACTCCTGTCCGCTACTCAACTTTATTTTTTGACTTATTTGTTATGATGAGGTTTGCCTATGACCTATGGTTCACAAAGAATAGAAGGTGGAGAAAATGAATAAAAAAAATTTCTTTCTTCCTTTTTTGGCAATTATTATTTTCTTCTTAGGGATAAAATCGCCCTATTGTATAGGAGAAGAGAAAGATATATCAGACAAAACAGCAGATTATTATTTCCAATTATCACAAATTCATTCCACAAATAATAACCCACAGGAAGCTCTTTTAGCAATAGAAAAAGCAGTAATTCTATCACCTACAAATATTGAATATCTGCGCGCACGTGCAAAAATTGCAAACTGGAATAAGAAATATGATATAGCCATAGACAGTTATCAACGGATATTGACTCTTTTACCAAATGATAGAGAATCTTTACTTGGACTTGCAAAAACTTTATCCTGGAGTGGCAAACTTGATAAGTCAATAATTGTTTTTAAAAAATATCTCTCTCCTTATCCTGAAGACCCAGAGGCACTTATTGAATATGCAAAAACTGAGATATGGTGTGGAAACTATTCTGTTGCAATGGAAACAATAAATAGATACTATGAAATATTTGGAGAGACAAAAGAGTATATTGAAGTAAAAGCCAGAATTCTATCTCTTTCAAATCGTCCCAATTCTGCCTTAAGAATTACAACTCCTATTTTTGAAAAAGACCCGAATAATTATAATATTACATACTCACATACTATAGCACTTAAGTATGCCAACCGTTTAAAAGAATCTATTGAATGTCTTGGTATTCTTGAAAAATTAAATCCAGATTCTTCTGAAACAGAATCTATTATCAAATTTATAAAAACTCCATTAAGACCTAATATCTCATTTAATACTAATTTTTACAGTGATTCAGATAATTTAAATATTATAGATTTTCAGATTAAAGGTGAATATCCTTTAAGTCCAGAAACTTTTCTTAAGGCAGGTAAAGATTTTGTTTTTTTGAATGCTCGTCAAGGAAGTGGACTTGAAAATATAGATGGCAGTGAAAATAGTAATTATAGTCAGATATGGCTTGGAGTAAAACATCAATTTTCACCATTTATTGCCTTGGATATTAATACAGGAATTGCCTCTGTTGATAACTTATCAAATTCTAAATTTGTTTATAGTATTTTTTTAGAAACCAGGCCCTGTGATGAATTAAAAATAGGATTACTTCATTCTCATGACTTTTTTGTTGTTTCTCCAAGAACTGTTTCATTAGGGATAGAAAAGAAAGAAAACAGAATTTCTTTCCAGTGGGAGCCTAATTTTTTATATACTTACATAATAGATATTAAACATACTCTCCTTTCGGATAGTAATAAATATTGGGAAGTTTTGTTTGCTCCTCGTAGGAGTTTGATTAGAAAAGAAAGATATAATATGGATATTGGTATCTCTGCATGGATATTAAGTTTTGATAAGGATTTCAATAACGGTTATTATTCTCCCAGTTTTTATCAGCGGTATTATCTTACAAATTTTATCTACTGGAAAATAAGTGATGATGATGGTATAGGTTTAGTAATTTCTGCTGGTATACAGAAAGATGAAAATATGGGTTCTTTTAAATTTGGAAACAGTGTTGATATAGAAGGAACTTTTGGATTATATAGGGATTGGATGTTAAAAATGAGGGGTAGTATTCTAAATAATACCAGACAGATAACCGGTTCTTTTAATGCATTTAAGTTTTCAATAGAACTTATGAAACGTTTCTGAATATTAAAATATAGACTTACGATTTTCACAAAAGGGAAATTTGACAAAAATTTATTGATAAATATAATTTAAGTTTAAATGGG
>CAYNUP010000043.1:0-1784 GCA_964400565.1 uncultured bacterium
AGAACCTGTGCAAGTTTTGTCTGATAAAAAGTTATGGTTATTTTTTCTTCACAGAATAAAAAAACTGAAAAAATAAAAATAAGTATAAAAATTTTCTTTTTCATTTTTTCTCTCCCTTTTCGTAATCAAATTTTACAACAAAATAATTTTCAAATCCATCCTTAACAACTATTCTATCACTATAAATTTTTTGGATTGTAAAATTTCCAATTCTTTCACTTTCACCTTTTACTTCATCATTTATTATTACATATGGTTTTTTTTCATCATAGACAATTCCTGATATATAAAAATCTGGTTTTTGTGGTTCTACCTTTTTCTCTTCTTTTGCTTCTTCTTTTATAATTTTTTCTTCTTTCTTTTTTTCTGGTAGCCAGGGTTTTAATGGGTCTTTCAAAACAAAAATTTTATTTATTTCTGGTTTTTCAATTTTTGAAATTTCATTAAGTTTTTTCTTAGCAGTTTCAAAATTTTCCTCAATTTTTCTTAAATCTACCTCTGCAAGATTTTCTTCAATAGTTTGAATTTTTTTATAATTTTTCACTGTAACTTTTCTTGGTTTTAATGAAAAAGTCCAAGCAATTATCAAAACAAATATCAATATTATTAATCTCAATATTTTTTTCTGTTCCATAATTTTATTTTACCTCTTTTATCCCTGCAATTTTAATAATATAAAAATTTTTTCCTTCTTCTCCTTTAATCAATTCAATCTCTTCAATCTTTAAATATTTCTCTCCTGTTTCTATCCTATAAATAAATGAAAGAAACTGAGAGTAATCTCCCATAAGTTTTAAATTCCAGAAATAATATAGTCCTTCCTTATCTTTTTCATCTTCACTTAAAGAAATAATTTCTATACCTGTATTTTTTGAAAGATTTTCAAGATACTGATAAAGAGCAAAATTCGGGTCATCTTCATAATTTAACCATTCAAACTTTTTTATTTTATTTTCTGCAATTGCAATAGTATTTAAGATGTTTTTTACAAATTTTGGAGAGCCCTTTATTTTCAAATAATTATATTCAAGAAGTTCCTTCTCTGTTTTATTTTTTATTATGAAATTTTTCTGAGGGATTAAAACAAAAACATAAAAAAATGAAAAAATAATGAAATATGAGAATAAAGACCAGAAAATCCATTTTGTTTTTAATATCTCTTTCATTTTTCCTTAAGTTCTATTTCAAATTTAAAATAATAAACATCATTATCTTCAATTTTCCCTTTTTCAAGTTTTACAAGTTTAATTAAGTTAAATGAAGCGCTTCCGTTTTCTTTTAAATTTTTTATAAAATATGAAATTGCTTTTTCAGGTTTTGTGTAAAATGGAGAAATAAAACCTTCAGCAATTAAAAATAGATTTTTTCCTTTTTCACCGTATTCCTTTTTATAAGATAGTTTGCTTAACCACATACCATCTGGAATTGAAGAGGAAATAAGGGTAAGTTTATCACTCCATATAATTTTATTTTTATACTCATCCTCATAAAAAGAAAATTTTTTACATAGAATAGAACATTTTTCCTGCTGACTTTTTATAATTTCGAAAATACCCTTTTCCTCATTTGCCTTTTTCTTTAAATTTTCAATCTCATTTTTAACTCTTAGTATTACAATTCTATTTGAAATATAAAAACCTGCACAAACGACAAGCAAAAAAAATAAACCAATGAAATAAAAAAGAAGAAATTTTAAAATCAAAACTCTCTTTTTATAAATTTCCCATCTTTTCTTTAACAAATTTATCTCTATCATAATATCTTCCTTATAAGTAGACCAAAAG
>CAYNUP010000044.1:0-2583 GCA_964400565.1 uncultured bacterium
AAATAATACTCCTCCTTACCAACTCTATCTTCTCTCTTTTTATCATCTGTCCCTCCTTTTTTCCTTTTATTTTACCAGAGAGACAGATTCATTAAGAGAGATTTTTTTACTTTTCAATAAACTTTTTTATTATAGTAATCTTTTTAAAAAACTATAAAATATATAAGTATTTCTGTCAACTTGACAATTTAGGTGTAAAAAAGAAAAATTAAGAATATGAAGGGAAAAAATAAAAAACTTGAGAAAATTGAAAAAGCAATAGAAAAAATTGAGAAATTGAACAATGTTAAAATTAGTAAGGAATTATCTTTTAATTTTAATCCATTTAGAGAAAGTTATAGATATTTTGATCTTTCTGGAAGAGAATATAAGTTTTCAATTACCGAAAAAGGAAAAATTTTTGTTAAAGTTATTCCTGCAAAAGGCAAAAAGAATTTGGATTTAAAAGAAGGAGGGAGGGGATATATTATTTTTGAAGATAAAATTTACAGGAAGGTGGATGAGGAAATAATTTTTAAATTTGTTTCCCAATTTCTGAAAAAGAGAAACTTCTCTATAACTGAAGAAAATTTTTTAAGATTAATAAACAATAAAAAATTTGAAATTTTTATAAATGGTCATTCAGGAGAAATAGAGATTATTAAAACAAAACCTTTTGTGGAAGTTATATTGAGAGATAAGGAAAAAGATAAACCCTATTTTTGTTCTAAAAATCATCAGTATATTTTTAAAATTAAAAGTATTATTGAAGTTGGCAAAGAGGAAGATATTTTTATCAGTTATGAAGAGAGTGAAATTGCCACAACAACTTTATCTCCAACAAGTTTATTAAGAAGGGTAATTTATGGTTTTAGTAGTTATAATTTAAGGAATTTTTATTCAGATGAAGGGATTTTTCCAGAGGTTAAACATTCAATAAAACAGGTGGTATATGGAAATTTGGCAGGCAGTATAGTGGTTTCAAGTGTTTTTGTGAGAGTTGCTGAAAGATTAAAAGGAAATACATGGTATACTCTTGCTTCAGGGATTCTGGCTTTTATAAGAGCTCCTGCAGAAATATACTTTATGAAAAAGTCATTGAAATTGACAGAAGATTTTCCTTCTTCAATGATTAAGAAATTTTTTGAAAAAGGGAAAATTAAGGAGGTTTTTGAGAGTAAAGAAATAAAAGTGTGGAGAAATTTTGAGAGAGAAATTTTTGATATTTTTAAAAATAAAGAAGATTTTGTTTATCTACTGGAAAAATATTCAGATTTGAAATTTCAAATATATAAACTTGTTGAATATGACCAGAAGGAAAAAATTTATGAAATTTTGAAGAATGAACTTTCAATTTCTGATAAAGAGATTGAAAAATTGGGATATTTTGTAGAGCATTTGAAAAAGATTGATATTGATAAAATTGCGGAAGATATTAAAAAGGAGATAAAATATTTTTATGAAAATGAGGTTTTAAAGCCAGGTGGAGAATATATGTTTTTCAAGTATATTGATGAGATTTTTAAAGAGAATATTGTAAGGTTGCCTGTTAATAAAACGTTTAAACTTCTCAACGATAGAATAAAAGAAGAAGAGAGGGAACTAACCAGAGAAGAAGTTGTAAAATTTATAAATATGTCTAAAAGAAAACTTGAACCTTTTAGATTTCTGGATCTTTTTACTTTCTTTTCTCTTTTTGTTATGGGTTATTCTGCCAGTTTTTTAAAAGGAATGAAGGAAATAACAGTTTTGATTTACTATATTTTTTATGGCGCAATAACAAATATAATTCTGGCTGCAATTAATAGATATGGAGGACAGGTTGGATTTCAGTATATATACAGAACTCTTGAAAGTGCTCCAAATTTAACAAGTGCAGCAGATGCATGGAATGAATTTAATTCTCATGTAATGCGTCTTTGGGCTGTTTTTTCTTCCCTTGGAGTAATTATTGGAATACTTGGGAAACTTTTTTCAGATATTTCATTTGGGATTTCAAGATATTTTGTTGAGGGAGTGGCTTTAATTTTATATATTATGGCTATAAGGGAATGGTTTTTATATTATGAGAATCTGGAAAAAAGAAGTAAACTGGGGGAATAAATGGGGAATTTGAAAAGATTCGGTGTTTCAATGGAGAAAAATTTGCTTGAAAAATTTGACGAATTTATAAGAAAACATAAATATAAAAATAGGTCAGAGGGAATAAGAGATATTATAAGGGAAAAATTTGTTGAAGAAGAATGGGAGACAGGAAAAGAAGTTGCAGGTTGTATAGTTCTTGTTTATGAGCATGATGTCAGAGAAATTGTGGATAAGATAATAGATATTCAACATAAATATCATCAAAATATAATCTCAACCCAGCATATTCATATGGATAAGGAGAATTGTATGGAAATAATTGCTGTGAAAGGTAAAGTAGAAAAAATTAAAGAACTCTATTTTTATTTGAAGGCGTTAAAAGGAGTGAAATATTCCTCTATAACTAAAGCAACAACAGGAAAAGAATTAAAATAATTTACACCTCATAAAAAATTAGAAGCAATGAGGAATTGACAGAATTGAATTAAAAAGAATAGAATTATATAAGAACCTTAAAGG
>CAYNUP010000045.1:0-37238 GCA_964400565.1 uncultured bacterium
ATTCTTTCCTATTTCAAGTTCAATTTTTCTTATCAATTTTTCCTGAGATGTAATAAATTCTTTATGTGTTTCTACATCTAAATTTAAAAAGAGAGTCCTCCCTCCCTTTTCATCAATATGTTTTTTTAATAATAGCATCAATGTTGTTTTTCCTGATTGTCGTGGACCTACTATAAATGTAATTTCTTTTTCTCCAAGATGCTTTTTAATTTTTTCAAATAATTTTCTTTTAATCATATTTATATTTTAACCCGATTTTTTTAAAAGTAAAGTTTAAATTTTATCGTGTAAAGATTTTTTCATTATTTCAATCGGTGCTTTTTTTCCTGTCCATATTTCAAATGATATAGCACCTTGATAAATAAGCATTGACAAACCATCAAGATTTTTAATTTTTAATTCTTCAGCAACTTTTAACAATTCTGTTTTTCTGTTATACACAATATCATAAACAAATTTTACTTTTTCAATATTCACTTTTTCTATTAATAAAGGGTCATTTTCTTTCATCCCAACAGAAGTAGTATTTATAAGTAAGTCAATATTTTCCCAGATATATTTTTCATTTCTTTTCTCAAATGGAATTACTTCAACATTTTTGAAATTCAGTTTTTTATTAAGATGTTTTCTAAGTTTTAAAGCATTTTCGTAAGTTCTATTTGAAATGAAGATATAATTCACTTTTTCTTTTATTAAAGCACCACATATTGCATAAGAAGAACCACCTGCTCCAAGAATAAATATATTTTTCCCTTCGGGGATAAAATTCCCATTCTCTTTCAAAGACCTTATAAATCCATCTCCATCTGTTATATAACCTTTAAGTTTTCCATCAATATTATGAATTGTATTTACAACCCCAAGAATTTTTGATGTTTCATCAAGTTCATCAATATATTTCATGATTTCTTTCTTATGAGGAATTGTTACATTTACACCAATCCAATTAAAAATCCTTAATGCTTCTGTGGCAATTTTTAAATTTTCAGGTTTCACTTCAAGAGGGATATAAATATAGTCAAGACCAAGAAATTCAAAGGCAGCATTTTGAAATACAGGTGAAAGAGAATGAGAAACTGGATATCCAAAAACTCCTGTAATTTTAGTAGTCCCTTTTATTTTCATAGTTTTATTTTAAATTATAACCTGTTTTTATTTTCAAAACAACAAATAAAAAACTTGACATCTAAATTTTGTTTGTTAAAATAAATTATGAACTTAGGAAGTTAAAAATGAGAAAAATAGCAGTTATAAATCAAAAAGGAGGTTCTGGAAAAACAACTACAGTTGTCAATTTAGGATATTATCTTACAGAATATGGGAAAAAAGTTTTACTGGTAGACCTTGACCCACAATCTCATACAACAATACATCTTGGATTTGAACCACCAGAAATCAAAAAATCTCTTTATGATTTGCTTGTTAACCAAACTCCTTTAAATGAGGTTTTAAAAGAAACAAAGTATAAAAATTTATATTTAATCCCATCTAAAATTGAACTCGCAAGTGCTGAAATTGAACTTGTTAATGAAGTTGGAAGAGAAATAATTCTGAAAAAAATTATTGAAAAAAATAAGGTGAAGTATGATTACATAATTATGGACTGTCCCCCTTCTTTAGGTCTTCTCACTTTGAATGCTTTAACTACTGCTCGGGAAGTTTTTATTCCAATCCAGGCAGAATTTTTTGCTCTTGAGGGGCTTACAAAACTTTTTCAAACGATAAAAATTATAAAGGATAGAATTAATCCAGAACTTGAAATTACAGGCATAATAATCACAATGTATGATAAAAGAAAAAATATATGCAGAGATGTTGAAAAAAAGATTCAGGAATATTTCAAAGAAAAAGTTTTTAAAACAAGGATAAGAGAAAATGTTCGTCTTGCAGAGGCACCGAGTTATGGAAAAGTAATTAAAGAATTTGACCAAAATAGTCATGGAGCAGAAGATTATAAAAATTTGGCAAAAGAAGTAATAAAACAGGAGAATAAAAAATGAAAAAAGGAGGACTTGGTAAGGACCCTTTAAGTTGGATAAGTTCAACCGTTATAGAAGAAACAACGAAAACTACAAAAAAAGAGGAAAAAGAAAACATAGAGAAAGCAGAAAAATCAATCCCAAAATATCAAACCTTTGAAATTAGACTTACAACTCTGTTGAGAGAAGACCAACTTGAATTTCTTGAAAAACTTATAAGGGAAATACATAAAAACAGAGAACCACAATATAGAAAAGAAAGAATTACAAAAAACACATTGATAAGAGTGTTTATTGATGCTTTTAAAGATGTAAATTTTAACATTAAGAATATTCCTGATGAAAATACATTACTTGAAAGAGTTCTTGAGAAGGTTATAAAGGATTAAATTTGTTTCATCCATTTTAAAATATGAGAATTTTTAAAAAGTTTTTTTTGATATTTATATTTTTTTATTATCTGAGTTTTTCTGAAATTCTCAATTTTTTAAATAGAAAAGAAATTCTACTTGATACAATATTTGAGATCAAAATAGAAAATGTGAAAAATGCTGAAAAATTATTGAATGAATCTTTTAATCTGGTAAAAAATCTTGAAAGTAGGTTGAGCATTTTCAAAGAGGAAAGCGAAATTTCTATATTGAATAAATATAAAAAGTATAAAGTTTCTCCTGAAGTTTTTGAAGTTATAAAAAAGGCAATTTATGTTTCTGAAATTACAGAAGGGGCTTTTGACATAACCTGTAAGCCAATTATTGACCTCTATAAAGCAAAAAGCAAGTTAAATGAAATACCATCAAAAAAAGAGATAGAAGAGGTTTTAAAAAAAGTAGGGTGGGAAAAAATAAAAATTAAAGGAGATTTAATACTTCTACCGGATGGAATGGAAATTGACCTTGGAGGAATTGCAAAAGGATATATTGTGGATAAAGTGGCAGAGTTTTTAAAATCAAATGGAGTGAAAAATGGTATTATAAATGCTGGTGGAGATATATATTGCTGGGGAACCAATCCTGAAAAGAAAAAATGGAAAATAGGAATTGAAAATCCTTTTGAAGAGGAAAAAATAATAGAAAGTTTTGAAATTACGGATAGAGGAATTGCAACAAGTGGGAATTATAAAAGATACTTAAAAATAAAAAATAAAAAAATAGGGCATATAGTAAATCCAAAGACAGGGTTACCAGCAGAAAAAATTCCTGTGAGTGTCACTGTTATTGCTCCTGATTGCACAACCGCTGACGGACTTGCAACTGGTATTTTTGTTCTTGGAATTAAGAAAGGATTAAAACTTGTTAATAATTTAAAAAATACTGAGTGTTTAATCATAGATAAAAATAGAAAAATTTATAAATCTGCTAATTTTCCTTTTTGATTTAAGAAATATTTACAAACATCTTAAAAATTATTTTTTACAAAGGAAGTCAACAAAATATTATTTGACCAATTGAGCAATTGGTCAAATGGTAAAAAGGGCAATTTTTTAATACTTTTAAGAATAATAATTTTTAAATTTTTTCTAAATTAAACAGGTAGGAATATGTTTCTCTTTTTCTTATCAACTTTATTTTTTCTCCATTAACAAGAACTTCAGATATTCTTAATCTTGTATTGTAATTTGAAGACATAGAAAATCCATATGCACCTGCATTCATAATAACTATATAATCACCCCTTTTAACATCAACCGGAAATTCTCTATCTTTACCAATATAATCTCCTGTTTCACAAATAGGTCCTACAATATCAAACTTTGCTTTTTCACCATATTTTAAATTTAAAGGACATATAATATGATAACTTCCATAGAGAGAAGGTCTTATTAAATCATTCATTCCAGCATCAATGATAATAAAATTTTTATTTTTTCTTTTTTTAACATAAAGAATTTTTGAAATTATTACTCCACTGTTTCCAACTATAAACCTACCTGGTTCTATTATAAGTTGTTTTATATTCATATCCTTTACTTTTTCTATTATTTTCCTTCCAAATTCTTCAATTGGAGTAATTTCATCATCAAAGGAATAAGGAATCCCGAAACCTCCTCCTATATCAAGTATTTCTGGATTAAATTTATTTCTTTCACAGAATTTTTTGACTTCTTCAATTGCCTTAAGATATGGTAAAACTTCTTTTATCTGCGAACCAAGATGAAAATGAATTCCTTTAATTTCTACAAAGTTATATTTTTTCTTCAAAATTTTCTCAGCAGTATCTAAATCCAGTCCAAATTTATTTTCACTCTTGGATGTCTTAATATAATGATGGGTATCTATATCAATATTGAGATTTAACCTCAAATTTACATTTACTTTCTTTTCATATTTTCTCCCAAATTTTTCAGTAATATCAATTTCTTCCTCGTTCTCTACATTAAAACAAAATATATCTTTCTTAACTGCAAATTCAATTTCCTCTTCTTTTTTTCCAACTCCTGCAAAAACTATATCCTGGGGAGAAAAACCTGCAAGAAGTGCTTTCCTTATTTCACCTTCTGAAACAACATCTGCTCCAAGACCATTTTCTTTCATTATTTTTAAAATTGATAGATTTGAATTCGATTTCACAGAAAAACAGATTTTAGAAGAAAAATTTGAAAATGAATTTTTTATTTTTTTAATCTGATTGATCAAAAAGTTATAACTGTAAACATAAACAGGCGTTCCAAATCTTTCTGCAATTTTTTTACCTTCTATTCCTTCAATATAAAATTTTCCCTTTTTAAACTCAAAATATGGAGAGAAGATTTTTTTAAATTTCTCTTCCATTTTTCTATCTCCTTTTTTACATTTGAAGAAGATGTTCCACCTGTTGAAATCTTAGAATTTACAGAATTCTCAAAACTAATTATTTCAAAAACAGTATTATCAAAAAGTGAAGAAAATTTTTTGAATTCTTTTAATGATAGAGAAAAAATATCTTTTTTGTTTTCTATACAATAATTGACAATCCCGCCGACTATTTTATGTGCCTTTCTAAAAGGGACACCCTTTTTTACAAGATATTCTGCAATATCTGTGGCAAGCGTAAATGAAGAAATAGAATTTTTTATTTTTTCAATATTGAATTTGATTTTTTCCATTATTTTTGACAATATTTTGAGAGAAAAGTTTAATGTTTCTATTACTTCAAATAACATCTTTTTATCCTCCTGTAAGTCTCTATTATATGAAAGCGGAATACCCTTTAAAAGTGTTAATATACCTGCGAGAAGCCCGATTGAAATAGATGTTTTCCCTCTTATTAATTCCAGAGCATCAGGATTTTTTTTGTGAGGCATTAAACTTGAACCTGTACAAAGTTTATCAGGTAGAATTATAAAATTTATTTCATCTGTATTCCATATAATTAAATCTTCACATAAATTTGAAAGATGGATTAAAGTTAAAACACAATTAAACATAATTTCAACAAGGAAATCTCTATCAGAAACAGTATCTAAACTATTTTTTGAAATTTCGGAGAAATGTAACAATTTAGCAAGATATTCTCTATCTACGGGTAAAGAAGTCCCTGCACATGCACCAACTCCTAAAGGAAGTATATCAAGTGATTTGTAAGAAGAAATAAATCTTTTTTTGTCCCTTTCAAGTTTTTCAATATAAGATAGTAAATAGTGAGAAAGTAAAACTGGTTGACTCTGTTTTAAATGAGTATAAGCAGGGATTATTATACTAAAATATTCCTCACTTTTTTTAAGAATTGTTCTTTGTAAAATTATTATTTTTTCTATTAAAATTATAGTTTTATCTCTCAGATACAATTTTTCATCCAGAACAATCTGGTCATTTCTTGACCTTGCTGTATGCAATTTTTCTCCTGGTTCTCCTATCAATTCAATCAATCTTCTTTCTATTGCTGTGTGAATATCTTCATCTGTTGGTAATATTTTAAATTTATTTTCTTTAATCTCTTTTTCAATTTTTTTAAGACCTTTCAATATTTCATTTTTATCTTTTTTAGTAATTAATCCAACTTTTGAAAGCATTTTGGCATGTGCGATACTCCCTTCAATATCATAGAAAGCAAGTTTTTTATCTATATCAATAGATTTTGTAAATTCAATTATTTCCTTATCTACCCTTTCCTTAAATCTTCCCTCCCACATATATTTCATTTTTTCTCCTCTTGTTTTTTTATTTTATCAGAAGTAATATAATAAATCAAAGAGAGGAATTTTATGGAAAAAAAACTTGTAATTGTAGAATCACCGACAAAAGCAAAAACTATTGGTGGAATCCTTGGGAAAGAATATATTGTTTTTGCCACTATGGGACATATAAGGGACCTACCTGAAAATGAATTTGGAGTTGATATTGATAATAATTTTTCTCCTAAATATATAATAATTCCGGGGAAAAAAAAGATTGTGAACAAACTAAAAAAAATTTCTAAAAATTCAATCTCAATATATCTCGCTACAGATGAAGATAGAGAAGGAGAAGCAATTGCATATCATACAGTTTGTATTCTTGATAAAAATATAGATGAGGTTCAAAGAGTTGCTTTTCATGAAATAATTCCTGAAGCAGTAAAAGAAGCGTTTAAAAATCCAAGGAAAATATCTATTGACCTTGTAAATGCCCAGCAGGCAAGAAGAATTCTTGATAGAATAGTTGGTTATACTATAAGTCCATTACTTGGGAAACATCTTGAAATGGGACTTTCTGCAGGAAGAGTTCAATCAGTTGCTTTAAGATTAATAGTAGAGAGAGAAAAAGAAATTGAAAATTTTGTTCCTGAAATTTACTGGATTATTAAGTGTGAAGTGGATAAAGAAGGCGAAAAATTAATTTTTAATCTGGTCAAAATTGGGGAAAGAATAGTTGAAAAGGAAAAAATAAAAGAAGAAAAGGAAGCAGAAGAAATTATAGAAAAGTTAAAAAATGGAAATTTATATGTAGTAGAAAAAATTGAAAATGTGAAAAATTTAAATCCTGTTCCTCCATTTATTACAAGTACTTTACAGCAGGAAGCATCAAATATTTTAAATTTTTCATCTTCAAAAACTATGTTTATAGCCCAGCAACTTTATGAAGGGATTGAAATTGAAGGGAAAAGCATAGGTCTCATTACTTATATGAGAACTGATTCTCCATCTATTGCAAAACCAGCACAGAATCAAACATTAAAATTTATAAAAGAAAATTTTGGAGAAAATTATATCCCAGAAAAACCAAATGTTTATTATACAAAATCAAAAGTTTCACAGGAAGCGCATGAAGCAATAAGACCCACATCAGTTTATAGAACTCCTGAAAGTATTAAAAAATATTTAAATTCTGACCAGTTTAAACTTTATGATTTGATATGGAGGAGATTTGTTGCAAGTCAAATGAAATCAGCAGTTATGAAGAATGTTAAAGTTCTTGCAAGAAATGATATTTATTTATTTGAAACGGATGGAACTTTTATTTTATTTGATGGATTTTTAAAATTATGGCCACTAAAAGTTGAAAAAGGGAATAAAGTTATTGAAAAATTTGAAAAAGAGGAAATGCTCAATGTTAAGAGGTATTTTAAAGAAAAAAAGCAAACTCAACCACCTCCAAGATATACGGAAAGTTCCTTAATTAAAACTCTTGAAAAATATGATATAGGAAGACCTTCTACATACGCACCAACTATATCAACATTATTTGCAAGGAGATATATAAAAAGAGAGAGGAAGTTCCTTGTTCCTTTAAAAATGGGAAGAATTGTTTATGAGATATTAAAAAGGTTTTTCCCTGAAATAATAGAAATTGATTTTACAGCAAAAATGGAGGAAGACCTTGATAAAATAGCAAATGGTCAAAAGAACTGGATAGAGGTATTAAAAGAATTTTATAATAATTTTAAACCAACTCTTGATAAGGCAAATGAAATGATAAATAGGGACCTTTTAAATGAAATTATCCTTGAAGATAGAAAATGTCCAAAATGTGGAGAAAAATTGACTATAAGGAAAAGTAAATATGGTATATTTATAGGATGTGTAAAATATCCTGAATGTAAATATAAAGAGGAGATAAAAGAAAATGCTAATAATTCCCGCAATAGACCTAAAAAAAGGTGAAGTCGTTCGTCTTTATAAAGGCAGGTTTGATAAAATCTCTTATTATGATGTAGAGATTGAAAAACTTGTAAAAGAATACTTAGAGGCGAATGCCAAAAGGATTCATATTGTTCTTTTATATGGTGCCAAAACAGGGAAAATAGAAAAAGAAGAGGAAGAAAAGATAAAAAAAATAATAGAAATAAAAAAACTTAATAATAAAGATTGTGAAATTCAGGTTGGGGGTGGAATAAGAAGAAAAAAACAGATAGAGAAATTTTTGGAACTGGGAATAAATTACATAATTATAGGAACAGCATTTTTAATCCCATTTGCATTAAGTGAGGGATATGGATTACAGAATATAAAATTTTTCTATCAAAGAAGTGGTAAAAATTTTGAACTGGAAAAAGAAGTGCCTGAATTTGAACTGATTGATTGGCTTGAACCTTATATAAAAGAAAAAATTATTATTTCTGTTGATTATGTTGGCGATGAAACTGCATTAAGCGGATGGGAAGTAACTATCCCTTTAAAACCATCATATGTAATAAAAAAATTTGTGGAAAAGGGTTTTAAAAAGTTTCTTATAACAAGTATTGAAAGTGATGGAACACTTGCCGGTGTAGATATAAAAAATATTGAAAGGATATTGAAAGAAATAAGTGGGTTCAGAGAAAAAATAGAAGAAATAATTGTGGCAGGAGGGATTTCTAAAGAAGAAGATATAATTTCACTTGATTCTTTGTCATATAAACCCACTGGAATTATAATTGGAAAGGCACTTTATCAGAAAAAACTGGATTTAAAAAATGTTATTCAAAAATATCAAAAAATTTAGAGTTTTTATAATTTTACTCTTAATTTTCAATCTATGTCATAGCCAGTATAAGGCAACTGTATCTCCTTTGATAAATAAAGAATATGGGAAAAATCTTTTAAATTTTATTAAAAATTCCAAAAAATCAATTTATGCAGTTATGTTTCAAACAGGTTATTACCCTGAATACCCTGAAAGTATTTCAAACCAGATATTAAAAGAACTGGTAAATGCTAAAGGGAGAAATGTTAAAATTGAAATTATTCTGGAAATGTCAAAAGAAGGAGATGTTAAAGAAAAAAATTTGAATACAGCAAGATTTCTTACAGAAAATGGTATAAAAGTTTATTTTGATAAGGAAACAAAAACAACTCATATAAAACTTGTTATAATTGATGAAAAATATGTTTTTATCGGTAGCCATAACTGGAATTATTATGCTCTTGAAAAAAACAATGAGATGAGCATTTTGATTGAATGTGAAGAATTTGCAAATTTGCTTATTGAATATTTCAAAAAACTTAAAAAGGATTGTAAATTATTCCGTCCTTTTTAATAAAATCCTATTTCTCTATTGTTTGCTCTCTGGAAGAACCCACTGAAATCTTGGTTATTTTTGTTCCAATTTTTTCTTCAATTTTTTCTATATATCTTTTTGCGTTCTTCGGAAGTTCTTTATATTTTCTAACATTACCTATACTTTCCTTCCAGCCATTAACCTCTTCATATATCACTTCACAATTTGAAAAAACTCTGGAATTGAAAGTATAGTTATTGATTATTTTTCCACCATATTTATATCCAACCCCTATCTTAATTTTCTCAAATCCAGTTAAAACATCCAGTTTTGTCAAAACAATTTCATCTATACCATTAACTATACAGGCAAATTTTACAATAACTGCATCAAACCATCCGCATCTTCTCGGTCTTCCAGTTGTTGCTCCAAATTCATTACCTATTTCTCTTAATTTTTCGCCTAACCCGTCTTTTATTTCTGTTGGAAATGGACCCATCCCTACCCTTGTTGTATATGCTTTGGCAACACCTATAACTCTTTCTACTTTTTTAGGAGAAATACCAAGACCAGTACATACCCCTCCAGCAATTGGATTTGAAGCAGTCACATAAGGATATGTTCCAAAATCAATATCTAAAAATGTTCCCTGGGCTCCTTCAGCAAGAATTTTTTTCCCTCTTTCAATTTCTTCATTCAGAAATAAAGATGCATTTATAACAAATTTTTTAATTTCTTCCCTGTAAAATTTATACTCATTAAAAATTTTTTCTGGTTTTAAAATTTCCTCTTTATAATATTCTCTAAATAAATAATTTTTAACTTCAAGAGCAATTTTCAATTTTTCCATAAATACATCATCATCTATAAAATCAATCACCCTTATTCCTATTCTTGCAAACTTATCTGTATAGGTTGTTCCTATCCCCCTTCCTGTGGTTCCCAATTTCCCTTTACCTCTAAATTTATCCTCCACCTGATCAAGAAGTTTATGATATGGTAAGGTTATATGTGCATTTTCTGCAATAAATAATTTTTTTTCAACATCAATACCATTTTTTTTGAGGTATTCTATTTCTTCAAATAAAGAAACTGGGTCAATAACAACTCCATTTCCAATAACACAGATTTTCTCAGGATAGAGAATACCGGAGGGGATAAGATGAAATATATATTTATAATTATTTACCACAACTGTATGCCCTGCATTTGCTCCACCCTGATATCTTGCAATAATATCAACTTTCTCTGCAAGATAATCAATAACTTTACCCTTTCCTTCATCTCCCCATTGTGTACCAACCACAACTGTTACCATTTTGCCCCCATTTTTTCAAGTATTGCTTTTCCCATTTCAATTGTTCCCACACAACTTTCTCCTGGGTTTTTAAAATCATATGTCACATATTTCCCCTCTTTTATAACTTCTGCAAGTACCCTTTCAATCTTTTCTGCTGCTTCAATTTCTCCAAGGTAATCAAACATCAAAATTCCTGCTAAAATCATTGCAGAGGGATTAACTTTATTCTGTCCCTTATATTTTGGAGCAGAACCATGTGTTGGCTCAAAAATTGCAATATTTTCTCCAATATTCGCTCCTGCTGAAAGTCCAAGCCCTCCAACAAGCCCAGCACATAAATCAGAAAGTACATCTCCATAAAGATTTGGACATACAAGAACATCATAAATTTCTGGTTTTTGAACAAGTTGCATAGCCATATTGTCAACAATTTTATCTTCAAACTCAATGTCAGGATATTGTTTAGCAATATTCTTTGCCACTTCAAGAAAAAGTCCATCAGAATACTTCATTATATTTGCTTTATGAACTACTGTAACTTTTTTTCTATTATTTTTCCTTGCATATTCAAAACCAAATCTTACAATTCTTTCTGAATTTTCAATCGATATTGGCTTTATGCTTATTCCTGTGTTTTCACTTAACCTTATACCCACTTTATTTTCTATAAATTTAATAAGTTCCAATGTTTCTTTTTTACCCTTTTCAAATTCTATTCCAGCATAAAGGTCTTCCATATTTTCTCTTATCAGAACAATATCAACATTTTCAAATTTTGTCTTTACTCCTTTATAAATTTTAAATGGTCTTAAACAGACATATAAATTAAAATGTTGCCTTAAAAAAACATTTATACTTCTAAATCCAGTACCTACAGGAGTAGTTATTGGTCCTTTAAGACAAATTTTATTTTCCTCAATAGATTTTATTGTTTCATCAGGAATTGGAGTTCCATATTTTTCTATACACTCCTCACCAGCCATTTTAACATCCCATTCAATATCTACCCCTGCACTTTCTATACATCTTTTAGCAACTTCTGTTATTTCAGGTCCAATTCCATCCCCTGGAATTAAAGTAATTCTGTAAGACATATTGACTCCCTAATTAAATCTGGAATTTTTTATACTTTTTCAAATAGTTTACCACCCCTCCAATTTTTATAATTTCAATAAGAAAATCAGGAATTTTTGTCCCATAAATTTCTATATTCTTAGTTATGTTTTTTATTTTACCTTCTTCAAGATATATTTCAATTTCATCACCACTATCAAGTTTATCTGTATCTGCTTCAATTAAAACAAGACCATTATTTATACTATTTCTGTAAAAAATCCTTGCAAAACTTTTAGCAATAACTGCAGGAATTCCTGCATATTTAATAACAAGTGGTGCCTGTTCTCTACTGCTTCCACATCCAAAGTTTTTTCCTGCCACTATAAAATCCCCTTTATTTACCTTTTTGTAAAAATCAGGGTCAATATCTTCCATTAAATGTTTTGATAACTCTTCCATATCAAGTGTTTTAAATTTATACTTACCAGAAATTATATAATCAGTATTGATATTATCTCCAAATTTATGAACCTTACCCTTTAACACCATTTTTATTCTCCTTTTGTTCAATAATTTTTACCATAAATTTCTAAACATTTCAAACTCTTTTCATACCCCATAAAATTCTTCTGAAAAAATGGCAACTTGACACTTAAAGGCAAATTTAATAAAATTAAAATATATGGAGGTTCTATAAATGAAAAAGGAGATTGTTGCTTTATTAGAATATTGGGAGAAAGAAAGAGGGATTGAGAAAAATTATTTGATAGAATCCCTGGAAGACGGCCTTTTGACTGTTTATAGAAAAAAAGCAGGTCTTCCAGAAGATATAAAAATAAAAATAGATTCTGAAACAGGTGAAATAAAATTTATAAATGAAAATGGAGAAGAAGTCCCTCCACCAAGTTTTCCATGGGAAAGAATTGCTGCACAAACAGCAAGACATATTTTAATTCAAAAGATAAGGGAGGCAGAAAAAAATACAATCTATAACGAATTTAAAAATCTGGAAGGTGAAATTATAAGTGGAAGAGTTGAAAGGTTTGAAAATGAGAATATTGTTATAAGTATTGGAAAAGCTGAAGGAATACTCCCTCACCATCATAAACTTCCAAACGACCATTTTAAAATTGGAGATGGTATAAAATGTTATCTTCTGGAAGTTAGACCCCCTTCAAAAGGCAATTATCAACTGATTCTTTCCAGAACGCATCCTAATTTTGTTAAAAAATTACTTGAAAATGAAATCCCTGAAATAAAGGAAAAAATTGTTGAAATAAAAGCCATAGCAAGATTTCCAGGTGATTTAACAAAAGTTGCGGTATCTTCTAAAAATGAGAAAGTAGACCCTGTGGGAACATGCATTGGAGATAAAGCATCAAGGATAAAAAATATTGTGAAAGAATTAAGAGGAGAAAAAATAGAAATTATTCCATGGGAAGAAGATATAGTAAAATTTATTAAAAACTCTCTATCACCCGCAAAATCTAACGAGGTGTATATAGATGAGGATAAAAAGGAAGCAGTTGTAATTGTAGATGATGACCAGTTATTTCTTGCTATTGGAAAGAAGGGACAAAATGTTCGTCTGGCTTCAAAATTAACAAACTGGAACATTAAAGTTTTTAAAGTTTCTGAATACAAAAAGGAACCAAATAAACAAAAATGAGAATTTATGAGTTGTCTAAAAAATATAATCTTCCCACAAAAAAATTTCTGGAAGAACTTGAAAAAATTGGAATTAAAGGGAAGAAAAGTTTAAGTGCAATCACTGATACAGAATTAAAAGAAATTGAAAATTATTTTGGAAAAAAAGAGGCAAAAGAAGAGATAAAAAAAGAAATTATTCTAACAGGGAACGAAAAAATTAAAGAACTTTCTGAAAAATTAAATGTTCCAGCATCTGAAATTTTAAAATATTTATTGAATCTGAAAATTATCGCTAATATAAATCAAACCCTTGAAAAAAGTGTAATCCAGAAAATATGTGAAAAGTTTAATTTCATACCTGTCTTTAAGAAAGAAAAGGTTAAAGTCCAGCCAAAAATAGAAGAAAAGGAAATAAAACCCATATTGGTTCCTAAGGCACCTGTAGTGACTATTATGGGACATGTAGATCATGGGAAAACTACAATTCTTGACAAAATAAGAAAAAGTAGAATTGCAGAAAAAGAAGTAGGACAGATAACTCAAAAAATTGGGGCATATAAAGTCCATCTTCCAGAAGGAGATATTGTCTTTCTGGATACACCAGGACATGAAGCATTTACAGCAATGAGGGCAATGGGAGCGAAAGTTACAGATATAGTAGTACTTGTAGTTGCTGCTGACGAAGGTGTTAAACCTCAAACAATTGAAGCATTAAATCATGCAAAGTCTGCAGGTGTTCCCATAATAGTAGCAATAAACAAAATTGACAAACCAAATGCAAATCCTGAAAAAGTGAAACAGCAACTCTCTGAATATGGGCTTATTCCTGAAGAATGGGGAGGAGATACTGTATATGTAAATGTTTCCGGATTAACAGGTCAAGGTATAAATGAACTTCTTGAAATGATACTTCTCATGGGAGAAATGTTAGAATTAAAAGCGAATATAAATTGTAAAGCAGAAGGAACAATTATTGAATCTTTAATTGATAGGTTCAGAGGACCTGTTATAAGTGTAATTATTGAAAATGGAAAATTGAAAATAGGAGACCCTTTTATTGCAGGAAATACATGGGGAAAAGTAAGAGCCATGATTGATGACTGGGGAAATCGCATAGAAGAAGCAGGACCTTCTACTCCGGTAGAAATTCTTGGGGCACATGAAATTGCTTTTCCAGGAGAAAAATTCAAAGTAGTAGATTCAGAAAAAGAAGCAAAAGAATTCGTGGAAAAAATTAAAAGAGAAAAAGAGAGTAAAGTTGTTCCAGTTAAAAAATTGAGTTTAAAAGACCTTTACAAAGAAATAAAAAAGGGAGAAATAAAAGAACTTCATATTGTTCTTAAAACTGACTTTTATAATTCAATAGACGCCATAAAAAATATAATAGAAAAAATCCCTCAAAATGAAATAAAGGTCAATATTATTCATGCAGGAACAGGACCTATAAGTGAATCAGACGTTCTTCTTGCATCTGCTTCAAATGGAATTGTTCTGGGTTTTAAGGTTCCCGTTGAACCTAAAGCAAAAGAACTTGCAAAAAGAGAAAATGTTGAAATAAGAACATATGAAATAATATATGATATTGGAGATGATATTATAAAAGCGATAGAGGGAATGCTTGAACCAGAAATTAAAGAGGAATTACTTGGACAGGCTCTTGTAAAAAAAGTTTTTAAACTGTCAAAAGGTATTGTAATTGCAGGTTGTGTTGTTGTTGATGGAAAGGTTGTAAAAAATTCAAAAGTTAAAATTGTAAGAAATGGAAAAATAATTTTTGAAGGGACTCTTTCAAGTTTAAAAAGATTCAAGGATAATGTGAATGAGGTGAGTTATAATAATGAATGTGGAATAGGTATAGAAAATTTTTTTGATTTTCAAGAAGGAGATATAATTCAGTGTTATAATATTGTTGAAATTCCAAGAAAATTGAAAGGAGTTTAAAATGGACTGTATATTTTGTAAAATTGTGAATAATGAAATAAAGAGTGAAAAAATTTATGAAGATGAAGATGTAATAGGGATAAAAGATATAAATCCTCAGGCACCTATTCACATTCTTATAATTCCCAAAAAACATTTTGAAAAATTATATCAAATAGAAGATACTGAACTACTGGGTAAAATGATAAAAGTCGCCTCTTTAATTGCGGAAAAAGAAGGAATTAAATACTCTGGATATAGATTAGTTATTAATACAAATAGAAATGCTGGACAGAGCGTTGACCATGTTCATATACATCTTTTGGGTGGAAGAATAATGCTCTGGCCACCTGGTTAATAAAAATGAAAAGTTTAATTAGATATATAATAGTGCTTTCCTGTTTGTCTATTTTAATCAGTTGTGGGAAAAAAGATAAGGGAAATATTATTTCTGATGAGGAAAAACTTACTGAATTTTCTTTAAAACATTTTTCTAAAAATTATTCATTTACATTAACAGGGGAAAGTGCCGAAATTGTCTCTAATAAAAGTACAAGAATTTCTGCTCCTTCTTTTTCCTTAAGAACTGCATCAGAAATAATTGAAATCAAAACAGATAAAGAAGGAAAAGGCGAAATAAAGGTTGACCCAGAGGCAAATAAGTTGAAAGAGGTAGTTATAACAGGGAAAATTTTAATTTTATATAAAGATAAAAAAGATGGAAAAATAACAATGGAGGTCTCCTGTGGAAGAGTAACATATGTAGATGAAAAAAAAGAAATGGTTTTTGAAGAAAAACCAATAATCAAAAGAGGCAAAAATATATTTTCAGGCGAAAAAATTATTTACAATATAGAAAATAATTTAATAGAAATAAAAGGAAATGTAAATGTGGAGATTTATCCTGAAGAAAAATCTGATAAGTAGTATATTTCTAATTTTAATCTATTATGGATTTACTCAAAACTTGTTGTATGTAAAATTACTTGATGGAAATGTTATAAAAGAATTGGAATTTGAAGAGTATATCGCAGGTGTTATATCAAAAGAAATGGGAGAAAATTTTCCAGTAGAAGCATTAAAAGCACAGGCAGTTGTTTCAAGAACATACTTAATCTGGAAAAAAAATGTAAATAAAAATAATATTCATGATATTGAAAATTCAATTTATAATCAAGTTTTTAAAGAGTGCAAAAGTGAAAAAATAAAAATAGCCGTAAACCAGACAAAAGGAGAAATTCTGGTTGATGAAAAAGGAGAAATAGTTCCTGTTTTTTTTCATGCATGCTGTGGAGGTAAAACTGCAAATCCTTCAGATGTATGGGGGGGTGATTATCCTTTAAATATCTCAACTTCTGATATTTATTGCGAAAAATGTCCTTATTATACATGGAAAAAAAGCATTTCAAAAAAATATCTCTCAGAAATTCTGGGATTAAAAATTGATAGGATAGAAATAATAGAAAGAGACCAGACAAATAGAGTAAAAAATTTGCAAATTTTAACAAAAGATGGTAAAATAAAAAAATTTAGCGGACATGAGTTTAGATTAAGAATAAATGAGAAAACTGATGTATACTTTAATAATCCTTATATAATTCCAAGTACTATGTTTGAAATTGAAGATTATGGAGATAAGATCATTTTTAAGGGAAAAGGTTATGGGCATGGAGTGGGAATGTGTCAGTATGGAGCAAAGCAGATGGCAGAAATGGGATTTAATTATAAGGAAATATTAAAATTTTATTTCCCAAATTTAAAAATCCAAAATTTAAAAAGTGATTAAGGAGGGAAAATGAATATTAAAATTTATTCAGAAGTAAAGATAGACAAGATTTTTGAAGATTATATAAAAAAGAAAATTGAAAAATTTCAGAAATTCATTTTTGATGATGGATATACAGAATTTTATATAAAGAAAGATGGTCCAATGTTTTTAACCGAAATTTATCTCCATTCAAAAAATTTTAAAGTTTTTTTAAAAGAATCTGATGGCGATTTAAATAAAAGCGTGGAAAACCTTCTTGATAGAACAAAAAAGAAAATCAGAAGATTACATGAAAAAGTGGTAAATAAAAAGGAGGCAAAATGAAAGTGAGTGAATATTTAAAAGAGGATTGTATTATAATAAATCTGAAAAGTAGAGATAAAGAGGGCTCTCTGAAAGAACTTATAAATTTACTTGAAAAAAATGGATATATTAAAGACAGTAAGCAAATTCTGGAAACTGTTATGGATAGGGAAAAACTTGGTTCAACAGGAATTGGACAGGGAATTGCTATCCCTCACGCAAAGACAGATCAAATTAATGACATTATATGTGCATTGGGAATATCTAAAAGTGGAGTAGATTTTGACTCTCTTGATGGAGACCCTGTATATATTATATTTTTAGTCCTCGCACCTACAAAATCTATAGGGCAACATTTAAAAACTCTGGCAAAGATAGCCCGTCTTCTCAAAGATAAAGTTTTCAGAACTTCTTTAAGGAATTGTAAAACTCCTGCTGAAGCATTAAAAATCATTAAAGAAGATGAAGAAAAGTTGAATAGTTTAACTTAAAAATGAAAAAATTAAAAGGTATTGGTGTTTCTCCTGGTATAGGTATTGGAATAGCAAAAAAAATAAGTAATGATTTTTTCTCAGTATGTATAGGAAAAAAAATAAAAGATGAGAAGGTTGAAAAAGAAATAGAAAGATTTTATGAAAGTATTAAAAAAACAGAAGAGGAAATTTTAAAAATTAAAGCAACCACAGAAAAACTTGCAGGAAAAGAGTACTCAGAGATCTTTTCCTTTTACATTTCAATCCTTAAAGATAGAAATTTAATAGAAAAAATTGAAAGAACAATAAAACAAGAAAAGGTCTCTGCTGAAACTGCTTTAAAAAAGTTTATTGACGGGTTAAACAAAGATCTTCTTGAAAATAATTTTTTAAAAGATAGAAAGAAAGAAATTTTTGATATATTGGGAAAAATAATTTCAAATCTTTGTAATAAACCTGATGAAATTGAAACATTGAAAAATACTATTCTTGTTGCAAATGACCTTTCTCCAACTCAAACAGTTTCTATAAATAAAAAATATGTGAAAGGTTTTATTACCTGTGTAGGAACAGGAACTTCTCATACAAGTATAATAGCAAAAGCACTTGAAATACCCGCAATTGTTGGAGTTGAAAATGCCATGGATGAAATAAGGGAAAATGACATTCTATTGATTGACGGCACTGATGGAATTATAATCGTCAATCCATCTCCTTCTGAAATAAAAAAAATAAAATCTCGGGAGAGAAAAATTGCTCAACTTAAAAAGAAAATATATATTTTAAGAAATAAAGAAACAGTAACAAAAGATGGAAAGAAAATTGGACTATATGCTAATATTGAACTTCCAGAAGAATTGGACTCTGTTATAAAATATGGTGCAGAAGGAATAGGTCTTTTCAGAACAGAATATCTTTATTTAAAAAGAAAAGATTTACCAACAGAAGAAGAACAATTCCTTTCTTACAAAAAAATAGCAGATAAAATGAAAGATAAGCCAATTATAATAAGAACAATTGATGTAGGTGGAGATAAATTTATTTCTGCATTTGAAGGTCCAAAAGAATTGAATTCTTTGTTGGGATTAAGAGGGATTAGATTTTCCCTTGAAAAAAAGGATATTTTTCTAACACAGATAAGGGCTATTTTAAAAGCAAGTTATTATGGCAATTTTAAAATGATGTTTCCCATGGTAACAACTGTGGAAGAAGTGATAGAAGCCAAAAAAATTGTTGAAATAGCAAAAAATGAACTGATTAAAGAAGGAATAAAATTTAATGAAAATATAGAAATAGGCATTATGATTGAAACTCCTTCTTCTGCCATTATTTCAGATGAACTTGCACAAGAAGTAGATTTTTTCAGTATAGGGTCTAATGACTTGATTCAATATACACTTGCTATTGATAGGGTAAGTGAAAAACTCTCTTATTTATATAAACCATGCCATCCCTCTATTTTAAAACTTATAAAATTAACTATTGAAAATGCTAAAAAAAATAACATAAAAGTGGGAATATGTGGCGAAATGGCATCAATACCTGAAATAGCATGTCTGTTGATTGGTTTGGGAATAGATGAATTGAGTATGGCACCTGTTGCGATTCCTTCTGTAAAAGAAAAGATTATCAAAAACTATTATTCAAAAATTAAAGAAATCGCAGAAAAAGTTATTAATTTTAACTCTCATGAAAAAATAATGAGTTTTCTTAAAAAAAATCTTAATTAAAATATTTTTAAAAAGGAAGAAAGAATGAAATTTTCACAGAAAAAATTAAAAAAGTATGATAAACAAAATATGTTGTCTTTACTTGAAAATTTTCCACACCATTGTTATGAAGGATATAATTTTGAAACTCCAGAAATTCCTGCGAAATTTAAGAAAATAGTTTTTACAGGGATGGGCGGTTCTGGAATAAGTGGAGAAATAATGAAAATTTTAATAGAAGAAATCAGTTGTACACCTGTTTCTGTAATAAAGGACTATTTTCTTCCAGAATATGTAGATACTGAAACTTTGGTTATAGTTGAAAGTTATTCTGGAAATACGGAAGAAACATTGAGTGCATATAAAGTTGCAAAAGAAAAAAAGAGTATAATTTTATGTATTTCAAGCAATGGAGAAATAGAAAAAAGATGTGAAGAGGACAAGACCCCGATAATCAAAATACCACCTGGAATGCCCCCAAGATGTGCTTTAGGATATTTATTTTTTCCTGTTTATAAACTTTTTGTAAATATGAAAATATTACCCGAATTAAAAAAAGATTTTTTTGAGAAACTTGAAAACTGGAAAAGCGAATTTATTCCAAATAATAAAAATAATCTGGCTATGGAAATTGCTGAAAAAATATATAAAAAAATCTCTCTTATTTATTCAGAAAATAGATTTTATCCCGGAATTTTAAGATGGAAAACACAAATTGCAGAAAATTCCAAAAGTTTTTCTTTTATAAATGTTTTTCCTGAAATGAATCATAATGAAATAATGTCCTTCAGTTTCCCGGAATGGTTTGTAAAAAAGTTGGTTATCCTATTTGTTATTTCAGAACTTGAAAATGATAGAATTAAAAAAAGGATTGAAATAACAGAAAATATAGTAAAGTTGAGGATAAATGAGATATTGAAAATAAAATTAAAAGGAGATACAATTTTAGAAAAACTTCTTTATTTAATAATTCTTGGAGACTGGATAAGTTATTATTTAGCAATTTTAAATAAGGTTGATCCTACGGAGATAAAAGAGATAAATATTTTAAAAGAAGAATTAAAAAAGGAGGGATAAGGTGAAAAATCCATATTTTTTTACATCAGAATCTGTATGCGAAGGACATCCCGATAAAATATGTGACCAGATTTCTGATGCAATCCTTGATGAAGTTTTAAAACAGGATAGAAATGGGAGGGTTGCCTGTGAAACATTAACAACAAGAGGTTTGATATTTGTTGCAGGTGAAATAACTACTTCTGGATATGTGGATATTCCTGAAGTAATAAGAAATTTATTGAAAGAAATAGGATATACTGAACCATCCTATGGATTTCAGTATGAATCAGTTGGAATTATTACCTCGATTCAGGAACAAGCACCTGAAATAGCAATGGGTGTAGACAAAGGAGGAGCAGGAGACCAGGGTATGATGTTTGGATATGCAACAGATGAAACAAAAGAATTAATGCCTCTACCAATAATTCTGGCTCATAAACTTGTAATGCGTCTGGCTGAAATAAGAAAGAAAAAAATTGTTGATTATTTAAGACCTGATGGAAAATCCCAGGTAACCGTTCTTTATGAAAATGGAAAACCTGTAAGTGTTGAAAGTGTCGTTGTTTCTGCTCAACATAATCCTGATGTTCCTTATAGTAAAATCAGAGAAGATATTATAGAACTTGTGATAAATTATGTAATTCCAGAAGATTTGAAAAGTAAAAATATGAAAATTTTTATAAATCCAACAGGAAGTTTTACCATTGGAGGTCCAATGGCTGATACAGGTGTTACTGGAAGAAAAATTATAGTTGATACATATGGAGGGGTTGGAAGTCATGGAGGAGGATGCTTTTCTGGCAAAGACCCTACAAAAGTTGATAGGTCTGGTTCATATATGGCGAGATATCTTGCAAAAAATATAGTTGCTTCAGGAATTGCAAAAAAATGTGAAATACAGATTGCTTATGTTATAGGACAAGTAGAGCCTGTATCTTTAATGGTAAACACATATGGTACAGGAATTATTCCTGAAACAGAAATTATAAAAATAATAAAAGAAAACTTTGATTTGTCTCCAAGAGGGATTATAAAAAAACTTGATTTATTAAGACCAATTTATAGAAAAACTGCCTGTTATGGACATTTTGGAAGAAATGACGATGATTTTACATGGGAAAAAACAGATGCTAAAGAAACATTTCTCAAAAATATTAAATAAATGAAAAAATATTCAATAAGAAATATTAATCTTTTTAAGGAAGGAGAAAGAAAAACATTATGGGCATTAAATCATATGCCTGTAATTAAAAAATTGCGGGAGATATATTCTAAAAATAGAATTCTTAAAGGATATAGAATATCTGCATGTCTTCACATAACATCTGAAACTGCAAATCTTGTTTTAAATTTAAAAGAAGCAGGTGCTGAAGTATTTCTCTGTGCTTCAAATCCTTTATCCACTCAGGATGATGTGGCAGCATATCTTGTTAAAAAGGGAATTTATGTTTTTGGGAAGAGAGGAGAAAGTGTTAAAGAATATAATAAAAATATTGAGGAAGTTGGGAAAAAATTACCTCACTTTGTTATAGATGATGGAGGGGATTTAATTACATTTCTACATCAGAACGAAAGGTATATAAAAAATATTATTGGTGCAACAGAAGAAACAACAACAGGTGTTATACGACTTAAAAATTTACATAAACAAAATCTTTTGAAATTTCCTGTTATTGCTGTAAATAATGCAAAAACTAAATATCTTTTTGATAATAGATATGGAACAGGACAATCAACTATTGATGGATTACTTAGGGCTACAAATCTATTAATAGCGGGAAAAAATGTAGTTATCTGTGGATATGGTTGGTGTGGTAAAGGAATTGCTAATAGATTTAAAGGAATGGGAGCAAAAGTAATAATTGTAGAAGTTGACCCTATAAAAGCACTTGAAGCAGTTATGGATGGATTTTCAGTTATGTCTATAAAAGATGCAAGCAAAATTGGTGATATATTTATCACTGCTACAGGAAATACATCAGTGATTACTTTAAAAGAGATAAATAGAATGAAAGATGGTGTTATTCTTGGTAACGCCGGACATTTTAATGTAGAAATAAAAATGGATGAAATAGAAAAGTATACCAGAAAGAAAAAAAGAATAAGGAATGGGCTTGATGAATATACACTTAAAAATGGGAAAAGAATTTATATACTTGGAAAAGGAAGACTTCTTAACCTTGCCTGCGCTGAAGGACATCCGCCAGAAGTAATGGATATGAGTTTCTCAAATCAATTTCTTTCAATTAAATTTCTGAAAGAAAATCCAGGGATTAAAATAGATGTTTATGATGTTCCTGAAGAAGTAGATAAACAGGTAGCAAAATATAAACTGGAAACTATCAACATAAAAATTGACACCTTAACAAAGAAACAGAAAAAATATCTCTCTTCCTGGGATTTAGGAACATTATGAAAAAATCCCTTATAGTTGGTATTACAGGAATTTTAGGGTCCGGTAAGACCACAGTAGGAGAAATTTTGAAAAAAGAAGGATTCAGTGTTATATCATGTGATGAAATTGTTGATTGTTTGCTTAATAAAAAAAATATTATAAAAGAAGTGGGTAAAATTTTTGGTAAAAGTGTAATAGTTAATGAAAAATTGGACAGAAAAAAAATAAGAAAAATTATATTTGAAAATCCTCAAAAAAAAACAGAACTTGAAAAACTTATTCATCCTTTGGTATTTGAAAAAATTAAAGAGAAAATACTTGACACAAAGAAAAATGGAGGTATAATATTTATTGAAATTCCTCTACTTTTTGAAACGAAGAGTGAATTTTTATTTGATAAAATCGTTGTGGTAAGTGCGCCCCAAAAAGAAATAAAAAATAGATTAAAGGGGAAATATTCAGAAGAAGAAATAGAAAGAATATGGAAAAATCAGTTCCCTATTTCATGGAAGAAAAAGAAATCAGATTATATTATTGATAATTCCGGTTCTATTCTTAACACAGAAAAAAAAGTAAAAAGATTAATTGAAAAGTTAAAAAAAGAAATAAATTATAATTATCATTTCAAAAAGGAGTAAAAATGGAAGAAAAAATTAGTGAAATTAATCTCTCAACTTTAAGAAAATGTAATATGAATAAATTGCAGAAGATTGCCAAAGAAATGGATGTAAATGGAATAAGTGGATTAAGAAAGGAAGAATTAATTTATAAAATTATGGAAGCACAGGCTAAGAAAAATGGACTTTTATTTGGAGAGGGTGTCCTTGAAGTGCTACCAGATGGTTTTGGATTTTTAAGAGTACCTAATTATAACTACTTGCCAGGTCCGGATGATATATATGTATCTCCTTCTCAAATAAAAAAATTTGGACTTAAGACAGGAGATACTGTTTCTGGACAGATAAGACCTCCAAAAGAGAATGAAAAATATTTTGCTCTTTTAAAAGTTGAAATGGTGAATGGAGAACCGCCTGAAAATATTAGTTCAAGAATTCCTTTTGAAGAATTAACTCCTATACATCCAAATGAAAGATTTATCCTTGAAACCACACCTGATGAAATAACAACAAGGGTAATTGATTTAATTGCTCCAATTGGAAAGGGACAGAGAGGATTAATAGTTTCTCCTCCAAGAGCAGGGAAAACAGTTATTTTACAAAAAATAGCAAATGCAATTGCCAAAAACCATCCAGATGTATATTTGATTGTTTTACTGGTTGCAGAAAGACCTGAAGAGGTAACAGAAATGAGAAGAATTGTAAAAGGAGAGGTAATAAGTGCTACATTTGACGAATCTCCAGAAAGACACACTCAGGTTGCTGAAATTGCTCTTGAAAAAGCCAAACGCCTTGTTGAACATAAAAAAGATGTAGTAATTTTACTTGACAGTATTACACGACTGGCAAGAGCATATAATGTGCTGGTTCCACATAGTGGGAAAATTATGACAGGTGGGCTTGAATCTACAGCACTTGATAAACCAAAGAGATTTTTTGGAGCAGCAAGAAATATAGAAGAAGGAGGCAGTTTGACAATAATAGGGACAGCATTAATAGATACTGGAAGTAAAATGGACGAAGTTATCTTTGAGGAATTTAAAGGAACGGGAAATATGGAAATAAATCTTGATAGAAAACTTGCTGATAGAAGAATCTTTCCAGCAATAGATATTAACAGGTCAGGAACAAGAAGAGAAGAACTTCTGATAAATCCTGAAGAACTTCAGTTGATATGGCTTTTAAGAAAAATACTCGCACCTTTAAATCCAATTGAAGCAATGGAACTTTTAATAAATAAAATAAAAAGTACAAGGTCAAATATTGAACTTTTATTAAGTCTAAAAGCACAGACGAAAGAATATTCCAATCTTTAATTGGACAATTCTATGAGGAAAATGTTTTATGAATTTTTTTAAGTAAATCTCTTATATTTATTTTTTGAGGACATTTTTCTTCACACTTTCCACATTCTAAACAAGCATCCCCTTTTTTTCTAAGGTCGTCTTCTGCACTACCTATATCTTTATATTTATTTTTTGGAATTTCTGAACCGAGTAAGATATACTCATTAAAAAGTTTAAATATAAAAGGAATAGGTATATTCTGAGGACAAGGTAAGCAATATTCACATCCAGTACAAGGTATTTCTCCTTTTTTCCTTCTCTCATTTATAATTCTATTTATCAATTCAATTTCATCTTCTTTAAGAAAATCTGTAGAACTCGCAAATCCAACATTCTCTTCCACCATTTTAATTGAATTCATTCCTGAGAGAGCAATAGATACATTCTTATTTGAGAAAACAAATTTTAGAGCAATTTCAACAGGTGTTTTATACCTCTCTTTAAATACTTCCATCAAATAAGGAAATTCAAATAACCTTCCGCCTCCAACAGGTCCCATAACAGCAATCCCAAGTCCTTTATTAGCAGCGTATTCAATAATCTCTTCATTAGTTCTATCAAGTAAATTATATTGAAGTAAAATTGTTTCAAAAATTTCACTCTTATCAATAATTTCTTTTATATATTCAGGTTTATCATGAGATGAAAATGAGATGTGTTTAATCAATCCTTCCCCTTTTGCTTTCATTGCCTCCTCTATAAGATTCAAACCCAAAACTTTCTCATTAAAATTTTGCCAAGTTAAAGAATGAAAATGATAAAAATCAATATAATCTGTATCAAGTTTTTTAAGTTGCTCTTCAAGAAATTTTCTGTAATCTTCCCTTTTTTCTATCTTCCATACAGGAGATTTTGTAGAAATATATACCTTATCTCTTTCCCACAGTTTAATCGCTTTCCCTACAATAATTTCACTTTCTCCTCTACAATATCCATAGGCAGTATCTATATAATTTATGCCGAGTTCAAATCCTCTATGAATGATTTTTATGGAAAGTTCTTCGTCAACAACTATATTTCCGTTTATCTCTTTTGTAGGAAGTCGCATCGCTCCAAATCCAAGTAATGAAACTTTAATCCCTGTTTTTCCAAATTTTCTATAAAGCATTTGACTTCTTCTTTAGTTTTTATATATAATACTTAAAAGTATGGTAAAAATCAAAAATGTAGAAATTGAACGTGTTAAAGGAGATATTACAGAACAGGAAGATATAGATGTAGTTGTTAATGCTGCCAATAGATATCTTGCACCAGGAGGAGGAGTAGCAGGTGCAATTCACAGAAAAGCAGGTCCTCAACTTTATGAAGAATGTAAAAAATATGCACCGATTGAAGTAGGAGAAGCAGTAATAACAGGTGGATATAATCTACCAAATCCATATGTAATCCATACACTTGGTCCTGTATATTCAGAAGAGAAAAATCCTGCAGGAAAACTTGCTCTTTGTTTTAAAAATTCACTTAAAATTGCTGATAGTAGAGGACTTAAATCCATTGCTTTTCCTGCAATTTCAACAGGTATATTTGGTTATCCTGTGGAAGAAGCAGCAGAGGTATCTATAAAAGCAATAATTGAAACTATTCCTCAATTAAAATCTATAAAATTGATAAGATTTGTCCTTTTTGACGAAAAAACATATTCAATTTTCCTTCAAAAAATAAAAGAAATTCCTATTGAGAAATAAGTTATTTATAAAAATCTTCTATAATTTTTACTGCTTCTTCTGGTTCATTTACAATTTTAAAAATTTTCAGGTCTTCTTTATCAATATATCCTCTTTTAAGAAGAACATCTTTAAACCATTTTACAAAACCATCCCAGTATTTTTTATCCATTAAAACAACAGGAAACTTATGTACTCTCTTTGTTTGAATTAATGTAATTGCTTCCGTGAATTCATCAAGGGTACCAAAACCCCCAGGAAAGATTATAAATCCCTTCGCATATTTAACAAACATTACTTTTCTTGTAAAAAAATATCTAAAAGAAACCAATGTCTTTATATATGGATTTGGTTTCTGTTCCTCTGGAAGTTCTATATTAAGACCGATAGATTCTCCTCCTACTAAACTTGCTCCTTTATTTGCTGCTTCCATTATTCCTGGACCGCCCCCTGTAATAATTGTATATCCTTTCTCTGCAAGCATTCTGGCTGTAATAACTGCTTTTTCATACCACTCATCTCCTGGCTTTACTCTTGCAGAACCCCAAATAGTTACTGCCTTTTCTACATTTTCAAGTATTTCAAATCCTTCCACAAACTCTGCCATTATTCTAAAAATTCTCCATGCCTCCTCTTGATATCTATTCTTTTTCATTATTCATCTCCTCTACAATTAAAAGTAATCCTTCAACATCAACAACTTTAATTTTTTTATCTTTTTCAATCAAACCTGATTTGCTTTTCGCTTTCCAATATTCACCATGAATAAAAACCATCCCCTCAGGATTAAGTTCTTCTATCACCCTACCCTTTTCTCCAATTAAACCTTCTTTTCCTGTAATCACTTTTTTTCTTTTTGTTTTCCATGCAAACCAGATAACAAACCATATAAAACTACCTGTTAAAATACTAACATATGAAACGGTAGATAAAGGAATTTTAATTCCAGAACTCTCTCTGAATAACATTAAAGAGCCAAGAATAAATGTAATAATTCCTGAAGTAATAAAAATTCCAAAAGTTGGGGTTAATGCTTCAATTGCAAAAAATATAAAACTCAACATAATTAAAATAAGACCTGCAAGATTAATTGGCAATGTGTGCAATCCAAAAAATGCAAGAATTAAAGCAATTGTACCAACAATTCCTGGGATTCCAAAACCAGGATGGGAAAGTTCAAATATTATTCCCCATATCCCAATAATAAGTAAAAGATATGAAATAGTAGGGTCTGAAATAAACTGTAAAATTTTGTCTTTAAATTCCGCTTTCGCTTCTTTCAATTCAGCATTTTTTGTATGAAGTATTATTTCTTTATCTTTAATATTAACTGTCATTCCATCAATTCTCTCCAGCAATTCATTTACATCTTTTGCTATTAAATCTATAACTTTTTCTTTTAATGCTTCTTCTTCTGTTGAAGAAATACTTTCTCTAACCGCTTTTTCAGCCCATTTTTCATTTCTGTTTCTATGCCTTGCTATTGTTTTAATAAAACTTACTGTATCATTAACAATCTTTTCTTCCATTTTACTTTCTGTCTCTCCTCCGGTTAAAGTTACTGGATGTGCTGCTCCTATATTTGTTGCAGGAGCCATAGAAAGAATATGAGAAGAAAGAGCAATAAAGGTTCCAGCAGAAGCACATTGAGCACCACTTGGATAGACAAAGCATATAACAGGGATATTGGATGAAAGTATTTCCTGAACAATTTTTCTTGTAGAAGATAAAAGTCCACCAGGAGTATCCAATATTAATAGAACAAAATCTGCCTTATTTTTTTCTCCAAGAGATATTACATTTTTAATCTGATAATATGTGACAGGCCCAATTGCTCCCTCAACTTTCAAGACATATCCTGTATTTGGAAAAGAAAATTTTGTTATAGAAACAATTAAAAAAAATAGGAGTAAAAAAATTTTTTTCATTTTATTAAAATATCTGGCCTTAAAATTTCTTTATCTTCTATTTCAATTTTCAACATCGGCCAGTTTTTATCCTCAGTTATTATTAAGGGCCCCCTTCCAGTTATTATTATTGTATCCTCTGATTTAGTACCTGTTATTGATGGATTCCATGCAAATGCCTGATTTTCATAAACTAATTCATCTTTTTCTTTTGTTGCTCTAAAATATCTTGTTAGATATCCAGTAGGACCTCCCTGATGATGCTTTTTCCATTCATGCGGATAACCTGTTTTTTCATACATTTTCACCCCTTCTATAAAAATTTCTCCAATTTTTTTGTTTATTCTTGTTGAATTTATAAAAGTTGCATCAATTTTACAAACACATAAATGTTTATTTTTCAACTCCGGAGGCAATTCTCCAAAATGCACAAGTCGTGTGAGAGAAACAATTAGACCATATTTTCTTGCACATAAAACAACCATAACATATTTTTCAACCTTTTTTTCAGTTGGTAATGGGTGCCTGTATTTTTCAATTCTATCATCAGAAGCAATAAGTAAAACAATAGGGACTATATTTTTTTTCCACAATTCTTCGCTCAATTTCCCAGCAATTTCTATTTCTTTTTCTCCTATTTTTATCTCTTTACATACATGAGTCATTATTTCTGATGTTTCATTACCAAGTTTTTTATATCTTTCAACTTCTTCTGATAAAAGAGGGAAATGCAGATTTTCTATATTTAAAGTTATAAAATCAGAAAATGGTATATCAGAACCAATTAACCCATTACAGATTTTTTTTATTCCTTCATTATACTTTTCTTCATACCAGTTTTCAATTAATGGTTCAAATTCAAAATTCTTCAACTCCTCTTCCGAAATTCTTGGGTATTCAATATTATTTGTCAAATAATAAATCTTTTTTTCAGTTATAAGTAATTTGCATACACCTATTTCTGTATGAAGTCCAACATAATTTATTTTCCCTCCTGTAAACCATGCAAAATTACTTACCTTATTAATTAGAAATCCATCTAATCTATTTTTTTTTAGCAATTCTATAATCCTTTCCCATTTTGCTTCAATTTCTCTATCCATAATTCTAATTATCTACCAAATTTTACTTTTTTTCAAATTTATATAAGCAGTAAAAAGTTCCAAAAATATCTTTCATATTTTTAGAAGATATGTTTATAAAGAACTTATTAGAAAAATTTTACATTAATTTTTCTTTTTTTTACCTTCTTCTGCTGTATATTTTTTAATCTTAAATAAAATCAATTCATTTTCCTTGGGAATAAATAGAATTTTTACTTTTTCTCCCACACTAAAGTTTTTTATTTCTTCCATCATTTCAGGAGTTATTATTTTTAATGTAATTTGAGAACCATCTGCTTGTTTTACTGTAATTGTGTTTAAATTTGTATTAATATCAACAATTTCTCCTATAAGTTTCTCAACATTTACTTTTGCTCCCTTAGGCACTTCTTTTTCTTTATCTTTCTTTTCACCTGAAAAAACTGGTGAAGAAAAACATAAAATAAGTATCGCTCCTATGATCAAACTAAAAATTTTCTTCATTTTGTTTCACCTCCTTTCTATTATTTAGACCATTGAAAAATTAAAAAGTTTTAGTAAAATCTACTAAATTTCTTTAACAAATTTTGCTATTAAATCTCCAACCTCACTTGTTGTCATCCCCATTTTTCCCGCTTCAAGCGATTTTATATGACCTTCTGATAACGCCTTAACAATTGATTTTTCTATTAACTCTGCTGCTTTTTTCTCTCCAAGAATTTCAAACATCATGCCACCTGCTGAAATTGTTGCAAGAGGACATGCTATATTTTTTCCAGCATACTTTGGTGCAGAACCATGAATTGGCTCAAACATACTTACTCCTTCAGGATTTATATTTCCTCCCGCTGCTATCCCAAGACCTCCTTGAGTTATTGCTCCAAGGTCAGTAATTATATCTCCAAACATATTATTTGTTACAATTACATCAAACCATTCCGGATTTTTAACCATCCACATACATGTAGCATCAACAAAAGCAAAATCAAGTTTTATATCAGGGAATTCTTTCCAAACTTCATTAGCAGTTCTTCTCCATAAATCACCTTCATATATTAAAACATTTGCTTTATCAACGACTGTTAAAGATTTCTTTTTGTTTCTTTCCCTTGCAAGTTTAAATGCATATCTTATACATCTTTCAACTCCTTTTCTTGTATTTATTGATAATTGAGTTGCCACTTCATCTGATGTTCCTTTTTTAAAATTCCCTCCAATTCCACAATAAAGTCCTTCTGTATTTTCCCTCACGACTACATAATCAATCTCTTCCGGACCCTTATTTTTCAACGGACAATCCACCCCTGGATACAATTTTACAGGTCTTAAATTTATATACTGGTCAAGTTCAAATCTAATTTTAAGTAAAATACCTTTTTCAAGAATACCTGGTGGAACATCAGGATGGCCAACTGCTCCAAGATAAATTGCATCAAGTTTTTTAAATTCCTCAATTGCACTGTCAGGTAATGTTTCTCCTGTTTTTAAATATCTTTCACCCCCAAAATCATATTCAATAAATTCAATTTTAAAATCAAATCTTTCACTTACTGCTTTTAAAACTTTAATCCCTTCCCTTATAATTTCAGGCCCTATTCCATCTCCACCAATTACACCAATTTTATATAATCTTCCCATACTCCTCTCCTTTCTTTAAGATATAAGATCTTTATAATGCTCTGAAATTTCAAATATTCCACCACTTAATTTATAAAATTCTTCATCAAGATTAAAAATACCTTTTTCCGGAGAAATCCATTTTTTCCCATAATAGGGATGATACTTTAAAAGATTTTCCCAGTTTTTATAATATTGGAACCCATTTGATTCAACTATTGGAATCTTCAATTCTGGAAATGTTTTTATACCCGATGAGAAAATTTTATTCCACTCAACAAGTATAGGTATTACTGTCAAATCAGCACAAAAATAATCCATATTTCTTTTTTCTGCTTCATTTAATATTTTTAAAGTCATACTTAATGTTTTTGCAATTGGTTTTAATGCAACTCCTTTATATCCCATCTGACTTCTTTCAATAACATTTTTATCTGTATGAGCACTTTCATCTGCAACAATTCTTACAGGTAAATCGCTCACATCCACCTCAAGTTCCTCAGGAAATGGCTCTTCTATTATAATCACATGCTCCAAAGCACCGATTTTATCAATAAAATCAATAAGTCTTTCTAATCTATCCTTTGAATCATATCTTCCATTTGCATCAAAATAATATGGTAATTTCCCATTTTTTGTATAAGGTGTATGATAATCCTTAAATTTTTCATGTATGCTTTTAATTCTTTCCATATCCCACTTAAGCATTTTTTCTCTATCTCCATCGTTGTCAGGGTCAGAACCAATTTTAATCTTTAAAACAAAAAAACCATCTTTTACCATTTTTTCTATTTCATCTATTGAAACAGCGTAAGAAATTAAAGGAATACAGGCAATTTTGTTGTGTCTATATTTAAACATCTCTTTATATTGTTCAGGAATCATTTCAAAAAAGTTCAATTTATTATTTTCTTTTGCATATAAAACCCATAGAGCATTATCAATTGAAACAAGCGAATTTAATGTAAATGTCTCTCTTAAATCATCTCTTCCTGTTATTTTTTTTGCATAATTATGAACATCATGAAAAATTTCTTCAAGTATTTCTATTGGATTTTTTATTTCCATTCTTTTAAGTAATTTTAAAGTATGTTGAGTAACTGCAAACATTAGGCAATTTCCACCCACTTCACTATTTTCAGCAAAAACATTGCTGTCAGACCACAAAACACTTTGAGTCCCAAGACCTATTGAAAAATTATTTTCACTTTTTAGATATGTTATTATCTGCCATGCACCAGTTAAAAATTTCCCTTTAAATCCTAAGGGTTTTTTAAAACTTTCAATTTCAAAATTTAAATTTGTATCAATTATTTTCATTCATTCTCCTTTATATATTTTTTAGCAAGAGCCATAAGACCCCCTGCATTTATTATGTTTTGCAAAAAATCAGGATATTTTTGAAATTTATATTTTTTACCCGTTGCTAAATTTACAATTTCCCCTTTTTCAAAATCAACTTCAAGCACATCTTTCTCATTTATTTCATCTGTTTCTTTAAGTTCAATTAAAGGAAGCCCTATATTTATTGAATTTCTGAAAAATATTCTCGCAAAACTTTTAGCAATAACAACAGAAACACTGCAACTTTTAATTGACATAGGTGCATGTTCTCTACTACTTCCACATCCAAAATTTTCACCCGCAACAATTATATCTCCTTTTTTAACATTTTTTGAAAATTCTGGTCTTATAGTTTCAAAACAGTGAGATGCAAGTTCTCTTTCATCAGTTGTATTTAAATATCTTGCTGCAATTATATCATCTGTATTTATATTGTCTTTAAATTTCCAGACCTTTCCTTTTATTTTCATTTTATTCTCCTATTTACACCATAATTTACAATATTTTTCCATTGACTTTATTACCTGTCCTATATTTTCTACTGGTGTTCCAGGATATGCACCATATATAAGTAAAAGCCCTCCTTTTTCTAAACCAAGTTTTTCAATACATTTTTTTATATGTTCGTCTATGTCTTCAGGTTTGCCAAAAACTGTTATTTTCTGTCTGTCAATATCAAGGTCTATCGTTATTTTCCCTTTTGCCAATCTTTCAATATTATCTAACCCATTTACAAGGTCCTGAGGATTTAAAATTGTAACACCTGTCTCAATAAGGTCTGGAATAATATCAACAATATATCCATCTGTATGTAAAAAAACTTCAATATTCTTTTTTCTACATACAGAAAATATTTCTTTATAGGATGGTTTTATTAATTCTCTCCATGCTTCTGGTCTTATTGGAAGTGAGTTTTGATGTCCAAGGTCATCTCCAAAATAAATAACATCTGGTTCAAATTCAACAAGTTTTTTTATAACAATCTTCCAGTATTCAGTTAAAATCTCTATAAGTTTTTTCAGTCTTGGTTCTCTCAATCCAACATCAATCATAAAATTTTCAAAACCCCTTAAATATGTAAGTCGTAAATAAAAAAATCCATGTTCAACACCCGCACCTGAAAATAAACCATCTTTTTTTTCTTTTTCTATCCTATTTTTTTCTTCTTCCCAGTTTCTGTTTTTTAATGGGTCTGGTGGAATATATGAATCAAAAAAATCCCATGATGAAAGAGGATGTTTTACTACCTGACCGCTAAGATAATTACCAGGATAATGCCATAAACAACCCCACTCATCTTCTTTAAAATTTTCTTTTTCTCTTTCAGGATTTCTACTCACACCAACTTCTACATTTTTACATTCTTTTTTTATATTTTCAAAATATTCAACATTTTCATCCCATATTTTCCCATTAATTGATACTCTACATGGTACAAATCCGCAACCTTCTCTTCTTATTATTTTTAAAAAATTTTCTCTCTTTTTCCAATTCATTTTACACCTCCTATATTTCTCCATGTTGCTTTTTGAATAACAGAAAATCTATCTTTTACTCCAAAATCTTTAAAAAGTTGTTCTGTATATGTTCCTTCTGGATAATTTGTTTTTTCCTGAAGGTAAATTAATTCAGTCACAACCATTAAAAATTCTACTGAAAATTCTCCTACATTATCCAATTCTTTAAATTCTTCTACATATTTAGGTTCAAAATATTGTAATTTGGGAGGAAATTCTTTTACCGGTGTAATAGATTTAAACATTTTCAAAAAGTATTCTTTTAATTTTAAAGTAAGTTGAGGGGAATATGCATACTTTACATACATCTCTATAATTATATGAATATGCTTTGGAGTTCTTTCTCTTCTCCCGGGTTCTTTATACCTTACAATAAAATCATAGGGAGATTGTGATTTTTTACCAGGATAAACTAAAATTTGAATATTATTTTTTGTTGTATAAATCAAGTCATCAGCAACTAATTTTCTAACTTGCTTCACTCTTTTTGTACAAATTATGTAATAAAAAACACTTACAAAAAAATTAATTATTCTCAGCATTTTTTTCAAAAACAAGTATGTATGAATGAACTATCTTAAAATTTTTTAGAATATTTGTAAACTCTTCATTTCCATAGAAAGAAGCAATGATAATTTCCTTCAATTTTAAAAATGGAAATTCTTTTTCAAAGTTAATCACAATTTCTTTACCAGTAGGGAAAATACCAGTTGTTGTTCTAATATCTTTGGTATGCACTACAACATATCCTTTCTCTTTCAAATTAGTACTTTCTTGAGAAATTTTTTGAAGTAAAAAATTAAAAAAATCTTGCTCCTTTATTTCTTCTGAAAGAATTTTAATATAAAGAAGAGATATTTTCCCATTTTTAAGTTTTTTAGAGATATTAAGAATTACCTGATTATTGGGGAAAAGACAAAAAATGGAATAAAGTTTATCAGGTGCATATCTTTCAATTATGTTTTTATTCAAATTTTCTTCAAATTTCTCTTTTGGGAAAATCCATAAAGTAGTAGTTTCTAATGATGACAATTTCTTTTTGACTTTTAATTTAAAGTTTGTTAAATAACTTTCAGAAGTTTCCATTATTATTTCTTTTTCTATTAAACACTTTGAAAATGGTTTTTCAAAAATTGGCAAATATTCATGTGCAAGAAGTAAAAAGTTATATTTAAGACTTTTTTCATACCAGAAACCTGTTGTTTTACAATTATGTTGTCTTTTAATAATCAAATCTTTCAATAAAAATCCTTCTTTCTGAAAAATATCTATTACTTTAAATCCTAAAGGAATTATATATTTTTTCTTTCTCAAATCACCAATTAAAAAAACACACTTTTTCCCTGGTTTTAAAACTCTAAAAAATTCTTTCGCAACTTTTTTTATTTCTAAAAGAAATTCCTCTATATTTAACCATGACAAATCGCCTTCTTTTTTATTAGTATAGTGGATGGCATTGGCATATGGGGGATGAGTACAAATTAGGTCTATTGAATTATCCTCTATAAACCAAAGATTTCTTGTATCTCCAACTTTTATTTCAGGTTCATATATAGGAAAAAGTCCATCTATTTCAAATTCTAAATTTCTTTTTGTAAGTTCAACTGCTTTTTCATTTATATCAATTCCTATGCATTTTCTCCCAAGTAATTTTGCTTCAATACAAGTAGTCCCTCCTCCACAGAAAGGATCTAAAATGGTATCACCAGGAAAAGAATATCTCAAAATTATATTACGGGGAATATAAGGAGACCAATTCCCTCTATATTCTCCTGAATGTGTAGCCCAATTGCCCCTATTTTTGAAACTCCAAACAGTTGTATTTTCTATTTTAAACTTATTAGGATAGATTTTTTTAATTTTCTTCTTCTTCAGATTACTTAAAGCAATTCCATAAAATTTTCTGAGAACTCCCTCAATAAACCTATAACTCACTTTATATTTCTCTCCTATTTCAAAATCTGAAACTCCTTTCAGTTTCTCTTCAATTATTTTTTCTTCAATACCTTCTTTATTCATACAACCTCCTCTGGATGACATATTTTACCTTTTATACTGCTTGCTGCTGCTACTTCTGGATTGGACAGATATACATAACTTTCTGGATGTCCCATTCTTCCTATAAAATTTCTGTTTGTTGTTGCTATTGCTACTTCTCCTTTTGCTAATACTCCCATGTGCCCCCCAAGACAGGGACCACATGTTGGAGGAGAAATTACACATCCTGCTTCAATAAATATATCAATCAAACCTTCCTTCAATGCCATTTTATAAACTTTTTGTGTTGCTGGAATTATTATACATCTAACCTCTGGATAAACCTTTTTACCCTTTAATATTTTCGCTGCCTTCCTTAAATCACTTATTCTACCATTTGTGCATGAACCAATAACAACCTGATCAATTTTAACATTTTCATATTCCCTTACACTTTTTGAATTACTTGGAAGATGAGGAGCAGCAATTTGTGGTTCAATTTTACTTACATCTATCTCAATTATTTTTTCATAGTCATTTTCACTATCTGTTTTTAAATTTTTATCAATTTTGATATCCTTACCCATTTCCTTAAAATATTCTTCAGTAATTCTATCTGGTTTTATTATTCCATTTTTTGCTCCTGCTTCAATTGCCATATTACAGATTGTAAATCTATCATCAATTGTTAAATTTTCAATAACAGGTCCTGTAAATTCCATACTTTTATAATTTGCTCCATCAACTCCAATTTTTCCAATAGTATATAAAATCAAATCCTTCCCGCTTACATATTCATTTAATTTCCCATAATAATAAAATTTAATTGTTGAAGGTACTTTAAACCATAATTTACCTGTAATCATTGCATAAGCAGTATCTGTGCTTCCAACTCCTGTTGAAAAACAACCAACTGCTCCATAAGTACATGTATGACTATCTGCTCCTATTATTAGTTGACCCGGCAAAGTTAATCCTTCTTCTGGCAAAAGAGCATGTTCAATTCCAACTTTACCTATTTCATAAAATTTAACTCCATATTTTTTTGAAAACTCCCTTAATTTTTTTACAAGTTCAGCACTTTTTATATCCTTGCATGGAGTAAAATGGTCTGGAACAAGAACAATTTTTTCAGGATTAAAAACTTTTTTAGCACCAACTTTTTCAAATTCTTCAAT